>CAIUTG010000158.1 GCA_903902035.1 uncultured Curvibacter sp.
CATCCAAGCTGACGCGTCATAATCTGACCGCGCTGCCTGGGGGAATTTGGGGTGGCCACGGGTGGGGGAATTTGAACTGGCCATCAGGGGTTTGCTCAAGTCGCAAATTGAACCCTTGGCGCAGTCTCTGCAAATCACCCAGCAGGCGGTGCAAGCGGGTGAGTTGGCCGCCTCGGAGTTGGCCCGCTTGCGCAATGCCTTGAGTAACTTGCAAGCCGACGAGCCCTTGCTGGCACAGTCTCGACGGCAAAATTTGTTGGCGCTGTCGGTCCTGACCGCCTTGCCAGCTGCTGAGCTGCAAGAGCGACTGGAGCAAAATGCCGAGGGCATGTCGGTGCCCCCGGTTCCGCCTCCACCACCCAGCGGCTTGCCCGCTGATTTGATGCGCCACCGCCCCGATGTGATCGCTGCCGAGCGTGACTGGGCAGCGGCCAATGCCGAAGTGGGAGTTGCCGTTGCTTTGCAGTACCCCCGTTTGAACTTGATTGGCTCAGCCGGTTGGAACAGCATTCACAGTGACAATTTATTGGACAGTGCCAGCCGCATGTGGAGTGTTGGGCCGGCCTTGAGTTTGCCGATTTTTGAAAGCGGACGCTTGCAAAATCAAGAACGCGCTGCCCGCGCGAATCTGCAAGCGGCCCAAGCGCAGTACCACAAGACCTTGTTGGCTGCCGTGGCCGATGTGGATGGGGCGTTACAACGCCTTGCCCAAAACGAGCAACGGCGCGTTCAATTGGTCCAGGCCGAACAAGCCCAGGCGACGGTCTTGCGTTTGACGCAGCGCCAATGGGCGGCGGGTGAGGCTGCGCGTCTGAATGTCCTGGAGGCGCAACGCGCCTTGGCGGCTCAAACCGACCTCAGCGTGCAAGCCCAGGCGCAAAGCGTTTTGAATGTGGTGGCCCTTTACAAGGCCCTGGGCGGTGGGTTTTGAGACGTTAAGCGGCCCGAGGGGGGCGCTGCGCATTCTTGGGCCGAAACGCCGCGCACACGCTGTCACGGGTTTCAAGGTAAGGCCCGCCAATCAGGTCAATGCAATAGGGCACGGCGGCAAAAATGCCAGGCACGATCTGGCTGCCGTCTTGGGCTTTGAGGCCGCTCAGGGTTTCTTGAATGGATTTGGGTTGACCGGGCAGGTTGATGATCAGGGACTGTCCCCGAATCACCGCCACCTGGCGCGACAGAATCGCGGTCGGCACAAATTTCAGGCTGATCTGGCGCATTTGCTCGCCAAAGCCCGGCATTTCCTTGTGCGCCACGGCGAGGGTGGCTTCGGGGGTCACATCGCGCAGGGCCGGGCCGGTGCCGCCGGTGGTCAACACCAGGGCGCAGCCCGCCTGGTCGCAGAGTTCGACCAGGGTGGCGCTGATGCGCTCGACCTCATCGGGGATCAGCCTGGCGACAAATTCGATGGGGTTGTGCAGGGCCTGACTCAGCCAGTCTTGAAGCGCGGGCAGGCCTTTGTCTTCATAGACGCCCGTGGCCGCGCGGTCGCTGATGGACACAATGCCAATGCGCACTGGCGCCGGTGCATTGGCCTCAGTCATTGATTTCCTCCTCGGGACCCTCGTCGGCGGACTCGTTGTCGGGGCTGGGCTCGTTCAGCTGGGCTTTGATGAGCTGGAACAGCTCGCGGTATGCCCGACTCTGGCGCGGTGCCAGGCCTTCGCTGATTTGGGCCTGGGTGAGACCGGGGCCGTCCTTGCGGGCTTGGCGAATCAGGGCGCGCAGTTGCTGACTGTCGGTTTCGGGGAAGGTGGTCATCCACACGGCCAGGGCTTCGTCGTTGTCAATCAGGCGGTCGCGCCAGGTTTCGATCACATGCAGGCGCTCTTTTTCGGAGGCAGACCCTTTTTGCTGGGTTTCCAAGGCGGCTTTGATGGCTTGCACCGTCTGCGCTTCGAGTTTGCGCATGAGTTTGCCGACAAACTGCAGCTGCCGCCGTTTGCCCTCAAAGTTGGTAATGCGTTTGGCCTCGGCCACCGCTTCGACCAGTTTGTCGGGCAGCTGGAGGCCGTTCAACAAATCGGCGCGCAAAGTCAGCAGCGACTCGCCCAGCTTTTGCAAGGCATCGCTCTCTTTTTTTAGATCGGTTCGGCTGGCCTCGTCGGTGCCTTTGAGCTCGGCTTTGAGCTGCAAATCCAACTCGCTGCCTTCGGCAACAAATTGACCCCGGACGTAATAGCCTTTTTTTGGTTTTCTGGACATGACCCCAGTATCATAGCCTTCGCTATGAAGAAAATTGCCCCTCCCCCCACAAGCCCTTCGCACCAAGGTTTCAGCTACAGCCCTGAATTTTTTGAGGGCCTGGTGGATTCGGCCTTGGCCCATGCCAAAAAATTGGGCGCCACCCACGCCGGTGCCGAAGCCTCAGAAGGCTGTGGTCTGAGCGTGAGCGTGCGCAAAGGTGAGTTGGAAAACGTCGAGCGCAACCGGGACAAGTCCTTGGGTGTCACGGTGTACGTGGGGCATCGCCGTGGCAACGCCAGCACCTCGGATTTTTCTGAAAAAGCCATTCAACAAACCGTGCAAGCGGCCTATGACATTGCCCGTTTCACGGCCGAGGACCCCATGGCCGGCTTGCCCGACGAAGCCGACATTGCCACCCCCGAATACCAGCGCGAGTGGCGCAAAACCCATGACCTGGACTTGTTCCACCCTTGGGCGATTGAGGGCCAAGCGGCGGCCGAGTTGGCGCGCCGCTGTGAGGCCGCGGCCCTCAAAACCAGCCCGCGCATCACCAACAGCGAAGGGGCGGGCGTGTCGGCCCAGCAGTCCCATTTTTTCAGCGCCCACACCAGCGGTTTTCGGGGCGGCTACGCCAGCAGTCGGCACAGCCTGTCGGTTTCGCCAATTGCCTCTTTGCCCGGCAAAAACGCTGAAATGCAGCGCGATGCCTGGTACAGCTCCATGCGTTGCGCCGATGATCTGGCCAGCCCCGAGGCGATCGGGCGCTACGCCGCCGAGCGCGCTTTGAGCCGCTTGGGGGCACGCAAAATTGCCACCACCCAATGCCCCGTCTTGTTTGAGTCCACGCTGGCCAGCGGTCTGCTGGGCAGCTTGGTGCAGGCCCTCAGTGGGGGCGCTTTGTACCGGCGCAGCAGTTTTTTGCTGGACTCCTTGGGCGAACGGGTTCTGCCCAAACACGTCGATGTGTTGGAAGACCCGTTTGTCAAGCGGGGCAAGGGCAGCTCCCCGTTTGATGACGAAGGGGTCAAGGTCCAGGCGCGCAAGGTGATCGATGCCGGCCACGTGCAGGGCTATTTTTTGAGCACCTATTCAGCCCGCAAACTCGGCATGCAAACCACCGGCAACGCGGGCGGCTCGCACAACCTGAGCTTGACTTCGCGCCTGACCCACGCCGGCGACGATTTGGACGCCATGTTGGAAAAATTGGGCACGGGCTTGTTCGTGACCGAATTGATGGGGCAGGGCGTGAATGGCGTCACGGGCGATTATTCGCGCGGGGCCAGTGGCTTTTGGGTGGCGCGCGGGCGCATCGCTTTTGCGGTGCAAGAAATCACCATCGCCGGTAATTTGAAAGACATGCTCAAAGGCATCGAAGCCATCGGGGCGGACGCCTACAACTACGGCGCCAAGACCGTGGGGTCGGTTTTGATCAACCGGATGAAGGTGGCTGGGTCGTAAGCCAAGCAAATCAGCGAGGGTTTCGCATGATCAACAAAATTGCCAATTCAGTGGCTGAGTCTTTGCAGGGCGTCAAAGACGGCTCGACCGTCATGATTGGGGGCTTTGGCACGGCGGGCATTCCAGACGCCCTCATTGACGGCTTGCTGGCGCAAGGTGCCAAAGACCTCACCTTGGTCAACAACAACGCGGGCAACGCCGAGCATGGCGTGGCCGCCTTGCTCAAGGCCGGGCGGGTGCGCAAGGTGATTTGCAGCTTCCCGCGTCAGGCCGACAGCCATGTGTTTGATGGGCTTTACCGCAGCGGCAAACTTGAACTTGAGTTGGTGCCCCAAGGCAATCTGGCGGAACGCATTCGGGCGGCAGGGGCTGGCATTGGGGCTTTTTTCTGTCCCACGGGTTACGGGACCGAGTTGGCGAAAGGCAAAGAGGTGAGGGAAATCAACGGCAAGATGCATGTGCTTGAAATGCCCATTCATGGCGATTTGGCGCTCATCAAAGCCGAGCAGGCTGACCGTTGGGGCAACCTGACCTACAGAATGGCCGCACGCAATTTTGGTCCTGTCATGGCCACCGCCTGCGCCTGGACGGTCGCCAGCGTGCACGAAGTGGTGGCCTTGGGTGAGCTGGATCCTGAAGCCATTGTCACCCCGGGTATTTATGTCAACCAAGTGGTCTTGGTGGACCGAGTGGCGACGGCCGCTGGTGGCATTTAATCAAAACGTGACTTTCAAAACCGAGCTTGTCAATGACTACTGAAGCCCTCTACCCCCGCCGCAGCAAAGACCAAATGGCCCGTTTGGTGGCGCAAGACATTCCTGAGGGGGCGTATGTCAACTTGGGCATTGGCATGCCCACGGCGGTGGCCAACCACATTCCCGCTGACCGCGAAGTCATTCTGCAAAGCGAAAACGGCATTCTGGGCATGGGGCCTGCACCGGCTGCCGGCCTGGAGGACTATGACCTCATCAACGCCGGCAAACAGGCCGTGACTTTGCTACCCGGTGGCGCCTACTTCAACTCGGCAGAAAGCTTTGCCATGATGCGCGCAGGCCATTTGGATATTTGTGTGTTGGGCGCTTTTCAGGTGTCGGTGGATGGCAATTTGGCCAACTGGCACACCGGTGAGCCCCACGCCATTCCCGCTGTCGGCGGGGCGATGGACTTGGCCATTGGGGCCAAGCAAACCTGGGTGATGATGGATTTGTTCACCAAAAGCGGCGAATGCAAGTTGGTGACAAACTGCACTTATCCCTTGACCGGCATTGGCTGTGTGAAACGCATCTACACCGACTTGGCGACTTTGGCGTGTGGGCCCGAAGGCTTGCGTTTGCTGGATGCGGTGGCGGGGCTGGATGCGCCCCGCTTGCAAGAACTCACGGGCCTGACCATCAGGAGCTAATGCGTTAAACCCGGCCGCCGATCAAGGGCGGCCGATCAAGAGCCGCTTATTTACTCAAGGCGGCTTTCACCGCCGCAGACACCAGACCCATGTCGGCTTTGCCAGCCAATCGGGTTTTCACGGCGCCCATGACCTTGCCCATATCGCCGGGGCCCGACGCGCCCAATTCTGTGACGATGGCTTGCACGGCAGCGGTCACTTCGTCGGCGCTCATGCGTTCGGGCAGGTACACCTGCAACACCGCCATTTCAGACTTTTCTTTGTCGGCCAAATCCTGACGATTGGCCTGCTCAAATGCGGCAATGGAGTCTTTGCGCTGCTTGATCAGTTTGTCAACAATGGCCACCACGGCCGCGTCGTCGAGTTCAATGCGCTCGTCCACTTCTTTTTGCTTCAAGGCGGCTTGCAGCAAGCGAATGGCACCCAGGCGCTCGCTGTCTTTGGCGCGCATGGCCGTTTTCATGTCTTCGCTGATGCGGGCTTTGAGGGCGCTGGCAATGGGTGCATTGGACGAGGTGTCGGACATGGCAGATCTCCAGATAGAAAAACAAAACCCGCGATCCGGGCAGGGCCCATGAACGCGGGTGCAGGATTGAATTTAAAAAATCAATACAGCTTTTTGGGCAATTGCATGCTGCGCACGCGCTTGTAATGGCGCTTGACCGCAGCAGACTTCTTGCGCTTGCGTTCGGTGGTGGGCTTTTCGTAGAACTCGCGGGCGCGCAGGTCGGTCAACAGGCCGAGTTTTTCAATGGTGCGCTTGAAACGGCGCAGCGCCACGTCAAAGGGTTCGTTTTCTTTTACGCGAATGGTCGTCATGAATTTCAGTTTTCCGAAATGTGCAAACAGAGGACTGAGTGGAAGATCGGGCCAATTCAGTCATGCCTGCGAAATACCCAACAAATAATGGATCCGGCAGTTGGGGTTTTGCCAGCAAAGAGGAAGATTATAGACCAAAGTCAGGCAGCTTGGGAAGCCCCGGCCTGCGCTGGGTGGTGGGGGTCTCTGGCGGCCAGGCCTTGCGCGCAGGCAAAGCCGCTGGCCCAGGCCCATTGAAAGTTGTAGCCGCCCAGCCAGCCGGTCACGTCCACCGCCTCGCCAATGAAAAACAAGCCGGGTTGTTTGGACATCAGGGTCTGTTGCGACAGGTCACGCGTGTCCACGCCGCCCAGCGTGACTTCGGCCTTGGCATAACCCTCGGTGCCGGTGGGCACAAGCGCCCAGTGATGCAGACGCTCGGTGATTTTGGCCAACACCTTGTCCGGCACTTCATTGATGGGGCGGGCCAGGCTGGGGGCCAAAGAAGGGTCTTGTTGACACCAGGTTTCGGCCAGTCGGGCGGGAACCTGCTGGCTGAGTTCATTCACGAAGTGTTTGCGTGAGCGCCGTTTGGCCTGGCTCAACTCGGCGCTCAAGTCTTTTTGAGGGCTCAAATCAATTTGGATGGGCGTGCCACTTTGCCAGTAATTGGAAATTTGCAGCACCGCCGGGCCGGACAGCCCCCGGTGGGTGAACAGCAGGTCTTCCAGAAATTCGCCCCGGGCTTTTTTGCTGCCCGTTTGGATGCGAACCGGCAGCGCCAAGCCCGCCAATTCGGCATAGGGCTGCCAAGCTTGGCCATCAAAAGTGAGCGGCACCAAGCCGGGTTGGGGTGTCACCATGCGCAGGCCAAACTGAAGCGCCACGCGGTGACTGAAGTCGGTCGCACCGATTTTGGGAATCGACAACCCCCCGGTGGCCATGACCAGGTTGGGCGTGCTGACCGCGCCTCGGTCGGTGCTTAACAGGTAGCGCTCGCTGGAGTAGGCAATGGTGTTCACCTGGCAAGGTTGCCAGCGCGTCACTTCGCCGCCCAGGGCGCTGGCGGCCGCGCATTCGGCCAGCAACACATTCACGATGTCATTGGCCGAGCGGTCGCAAAACAGTTGGCCTTTGTGCTTTTCATGAAACGGCACCTCGTGGCGTTTTAGCAGGTCGATGAAATGCTGTGGGGTGTAGCGGCTCAGGGCGCTGCGACAGAAATGCGGGTTTTGACTGAGAAACTGGGCCGGGCTGGTTTCTAAATTGGTGAAGTTGCAACGCCCTCCACCTGAAATGCGAATTTTCTCGGCCACTTTGGGCGAGTGGTCGATCAGCAAGACTTTGAGCCCCCGTTGCCCCGCGACCCCGGCGCAAAAAAGACCGGCGGCCCCGGCGCCAATGATGACGGCGTCAAACTCAGCAGGCATGTGGTGATCCCGTTGTGACGGGCTGGGGGTTGAGGACAGAGGTGAGCTGGGCAGGATCGGTCATTCGAGCCAGCGCCACCAAGCGCTGCACTTGCAAGGCAATCGGTTGTGGCACGGGCAACTCACCCGCCAACACGCGGTGGATGTACCGCGCGGTGCTGAGCGCCGAAATGTCGCTGGGCAGGTCGGGCAGTTGAGCCAGCGGACCCGTCAGTGCCGCTTGGAGGCACCCACTTTGGCCCTGCCAATGGCCGGTCATCAAGGGGGTGCGGCGCGCATCGGCCACGGGTTCGCCTTCGGTGCCGCGCAGCAGCAGGGCCCGTTGCCCTGTCAGGCGCAAGGTGGCCGCCATGGATTCGGCGTATTCCGGATGGGTGTAGCTGCCCACCACCAAGGCCTCACCGGCGCAAGGGTTCATGAGTTTGACCAAACTGTGTGCGGAGTTGCGCAACCCCACCACCCGTCGCACATCCAGCAAGCCTTTGAGGCTGGGCAGCAGCTGCTCGGTGCGGGCGAATTGGAGGTTGGGGGGCAGCGGGTTGAGGTCGGCCAAGGCCTCCAGAACCGCCTCGGTCAGCACCCGGCGGCTGTCGATCTCTGTGGGGGTGCCGTGAATCAGAACCGACAAACCTTGGCGAGCCAACAGCAGGGCCAACAAAGGGGTGAGCACGGGCAATTTGCGCGCGCCGTTGTAGCTGGGCAAAACGAGGGTGGGGGCATGGGCGGGCCAATTCCTCTCCATGGCGATTTTTGTGGGGTTGCCATCAAGGACCGAAACGTGCCGCATCCGGGCGTGTGTCGCGTCCAAAAAACCGGCCATTTCTTCGGCGGTTTCCCCCTTGACGCGCATGGCCAAACAAAAGGCCCCCACCTCCAAATCGCTGACCTCACCATCGAGCACCTGGCCCATCAAGTCAGTTGCCTGAGCGCGGTCCAGCGCCCGCGCGCCGTCTTTGCCGCGACCGATTTCTTTGAGGTAGTGGGTGATGCTCATGGGGCCTTGGAAACAATAAATACAGGGTGGATCTATTCTGCAAAGACTTCTTGGAGAGTCGCCAATGCAACGCTCAGGGTCTTTTTGGAAAGGGCACCCATTCGTTTGCTCAATCGTACTTTGTCCACCGTTAGCAGTTGATCCAGAACGATCAAGCCACGCGTTCCAGCATGGGTCAATGGCACTCGAAACGGTGCAGAAAAGCCTTTTGAAGTCATGGGGGCGACGATCACCGTGCGCAAGTTGTCGTTCAGTTCGGCAGGGGACAGCACCACGCATGGGCGTGATTTTTTGATTCTGCTGCCATCGGGAGGGTCTAAATTGACCAACCAAATTTCGCCACGCTTTACCAACTTAACTCCGAATCGGTGACATTGGCCAACTCACCCATCAGCAAGGTGTCGTTTTCTTGGGCGGCCACCTTGGCAGCGGCTTCAGCCCAACCCGTGCGTACCAATTTGACGGGTTTGCGAAGGACGATGGCATCATTCTCCACCACGATGCTGGCACTCGCTTCGCCATCCAGCCCAACCTGAGCCAGCAATGGCTTGGGCAGAACAACGCCCTTGCTGTTGCCGATGTTTCGAATGGCGACTTCCATGACCTGCTCCTGTTTTAACAATGTTATTACGTTGGTGAAAAGCTGTCAAATTCAGAGCCCACATCCCCATCTGTTTTCGGTCGGTTTGAAGAGTGTCCTGGGCCCTGCTTTTGTAAGCCGCAATCCCATGGAACACCAATGTTCATGCCCAAGGCGATGCCTGCCTTGCAGACATATCCCTTGAAAGGGCCTTGAGCATCTCCCACTTAAAAATAAAGAAACCGCTGAAAACCCACAAACGCTTTGAACCACAGTGGCAAAAGATTTGCCCCCACTACAATTTCCAAATGCCCCTAGACAACAACGCTGTTAACCCCCACTCCCCCAAAAAAACCTGGGTGCTGGGCATTGAATCGTCTTGTGATGAAACGGGCGTGGCCTTGGTGCACATCGACGCGCCTTTGAGCAAGACCAGCGCCATTGGCAAGGCGTCCAGTGCACCTCAGGCCTTGCCCCAACTGGCCGCCCACGCCCTGCACAGCCAAATTGAAATGCACCAGGCCTATGGTGGGGTGGTGCCTGAACTGGCCAGCCGCGATCACATTCGGCGCGTGATTCCCTTGACCCGTGAGGTCTTGCAGCGCGCTGGGGTCAGCTTGGCCGAGGTCGATGTGGTGGCCTTTACCCAAGGCCCTGGCTTGGCCGGGGCGCTGCTGGTGGGGGCGGGCGTGGCCTGTGCTTTGGGCGCGGCTTTGGACAAGCCGGTGCTGGGCGTGCACCACCTGGAGGGGCATTTGCTCTCGCCTTTTTTGAGCGCCGACGCGCCTGAGTTTCCGTTTGTGGCGTTGCTGGTGTCGGGCGGTCACACCCAATTGATGCAGGTCGATGGGGTGGGGCGCTACACCCTGCTGGGCGAGACCATTGACGACGCAGCAGGCGAGGCCTTTGACAAGTCCGCCAAGTTGATGGGCTTGCCTTATCCGGGTGGCCCGGCTTTGTCGCGCTTGGCGCAAGACGGCGACCCCAAGGCCTTCAAGCTGCCCCGACCCTTGCTGCATTCGGGGGACCTTGATTTTTCGTTTGCCGGTTTAAAAACGGCGGTCTTGACCCAATGCCAAAAGCTGGGCGACCAGTTGACTGAACGCAAGGCCGATCTGGCCGCCAGCACCCAAGCGGCGATTGTGGAAGTGCTCTTGAAAAAGAGCCTGCAAGCGTTGCGGCAAACCGGCCTCAAACGCCTGGTCGTGGCCGGCGGCGTGGGGGCGAACAGCGCTTTGCGGGAACAACTCAACGCGGCCTGTGCCGCCCTGGGCGTGCGCGTGCATTACCCCGAGCTGCATTTGTGCACCGACAATGGCGCCATGATTGCCATGGCTGCTGCCATGCGCTTGCAGGCGGGGCAGAGCGTGGCGCAAAAAAACTACGCCTTCAACGTGCGACCGCGTTGGGATTTGGCCGAGATCGGCCCTGAGATCGGACATGAGAGCGGCCAAATCAGTGGGGAGTGATCCATGCGTTCAGTCGTGAGAAATTTAGAGGGTTCGCGCATCCGCGAGGTGGCCAATGCGGGCTTGGGCTTGCCCGATGTGTTGGCTTTCTGGTTTGGCGAAGGCGATGAGGTCACGCCCGAAGCCGTGCGGCAAGCGGCGATGGATTCCATCCAACAAGGCGAAACCTTTTATTCCCACAACCTCGGCCTGCCCGAGCTGCGCCAGGCGATTGCCGGGTACACCCAAGTGCTGCACCCCCAGGCGGGCGTGGGCATCGATCGAATTGCCGTGACCTCGGGTGGCGTGAGCGCCTTGATGGTGGCCTTTCAAACCCTGGTGGATGCGGGTGACGAGGTGTTGTTGATCACGCCGATCTGGCCCAATCTGTTGTACCAACCCGCCTTGTTGGGCGGGGTGGTGCGCACCGTGTCGCTGAAGCCCAATTTACCGAAAGAGGGTGCCGGACCAGACCCGCGTGGGGCTTGGCGGCTGGATCTGGACGAGCTGCTGCCAACAATCACGCCCCAAACCAAGGTGTTGGTGTTGAACTCGCCCAACAACCCCAGCGGTTGGACCTTGAGCCGGGACGAGCAGGCCGCCATTTTGGCGCGATGCCGTGAAACGGGCACCTGGATTCTGGCCGACGAGGTCTATGAGCGGCTGTATTTTGAGCCCAGCGAAAACGGTTGCGCACCCAGCTTTTTGGACATTTGCCGTCCAGACGACCGGGTCATGGTGGCGCACAGTTTTTCCAAAAGCTTCTTGATGACGGGCTGGCGCTTGGGCTGGCTGGTGCTGCCCCAGGGCTTCAGTGACGCCGTGGGCAAGGTGATCGAGTTCAACACCTCGTGCGCGCCGGTTTTTGTGCAACGTGCTGGCTTGGTGGCTTTGGCGCAAGCTGAGCACATCACGCCCCAGTTGGTGGCGCATTTGCAGCGCTGTCGTGACCGTTTGGTGGCTCAGTTGCAGGCCTTGCCCCGGGTGCAGGTCAGCCCGGCGCCTGGAGGTTTGTACGCGTTTTTCCGGTTGGACGGTGAAACCGACTCTTTGGCCCTGGCCAAACGGCTGGTGCGCGAAGCCCGTTTGGGCTTGGCGCCCGGCAGCGCGTTTTTCCCCATCGAGCAAACCGAGCCGGCGGCCTGGTTGCGCTGGTGCTTTGCCTCGCAAGACTTGGGGCGTTTGGACGCTGGGGTCGAGCGGCTGTCGCGCTGGTTGCGGACCTGAGTCGTTTTTGCACCCCTTGTAAGCTGGCCTGTCAGCAAGTCGTCCTAATATAGACGCCGATATTTCAATCAGTGATCCGAATTTAACGAACCCAAGGAGATTTTCATGACGAAAGAAGTGGTGGTTTTGAGCGCGGCACGTTCTGCGATTGGCACTTTTGGCGGGGCTTTGTCCAATCTGGAGCCCGCCGAGCTGGCGGGCCAGGTCATGAAGGCGACGGTGGCACGCTCGGGCGTGGCAGCCGAGCAAATCGGCAATGTGGTGGTGGGGCATGTGATTCCCACAGATGCCCGCTTTGCCTATGTGTCTCGTGTGGCCTCGATTCAGGCGGGCTTGCCCATGGACTCCATCGCCATGCAACTTAACCGGCTGTGCTCATCGGGCTTGCAAGCCATTGTGACGGCGGCGCAAAGCATCATGCTGGGTGATTTTGATTACAGCATTGGCGGCGGCGTGGAAGTCATGTCGCGGGGTGGCTACATGCTGCCCGCCTTGCGCTCCGGTGCGCGCATGGGCGATACCAAGGCGATTGACATGATGGTCTCGACCCTGACCGACCCGTTTGGCGTGGGCCACATGGGCATCACCGCCGAGAATTTGGCCACCAAGTGGAACATCACCCGCGAAGCGCAAGACGCCTTTGCCGTGGAGTCGCACCGGCGAGCAGCCGCTGCGATTGCAGACGGGCGCTTCAAATCGCAAATCGTGCCCATCGTGCAGCAAACCCGCAAGGGCGAGGTGGTGTTTGATACCGACGAACACGTCAAAGCCAGCACCACCATGGAAACGCTGGGCAAAATGAAACCGGCCTTCAAGAAAGACGGCTCGGTGACCGCTGGCAATGCCTCCGGCATCAACGACGGCGCGGCTTTCATGGTGTTGGCCAGTGCGGATGCCGCCGCCAAGGCGGGGCAAAAACCCTTGGCGCGTTTGGTGTCTTACGCGGTGGCGGGCGTGGCCAACGACATCATGGGCGAAGGCCCCATTCCGGCTTCCAAGCTGGCTCTGAAAAAAGCGGGCTTGGCCTTGGATCAGATCGATGTGATCGAGTCCAATGAAGCCTTTGCCGCCCAAGCCCTGACCGTGGCCAAGGTGCTGGGCTTGGACCCCGCCAAGACCAACCCCAACGGCGGGGCCATTGCCTTGGGCCACCCGGTGGGTTGCTCCGGGGCCTTCATTGCCACCAAGGCACTCTATGAATTGCAGCGCACCGGGGGGCGCTATGCCCTGGTCACCATGTGCATTGGCGGCGGCCAAGGCATTGCGGCGGTGTTTGAGCGACTCTGATCGGCTATAATTTCAAGGCTTTGCCCTCCAAGACCTTGGGTTGCCCCGGGTTTTAAGGGGGCGAAGTCGCACGCAGGTCACCTTCCACGGCCTTGCGCAAGTTCAAATCATTCTTAAGGAAATCAAAATGATCGCCGCTTCTATCAAAGCAGAAGTTGTCAAAGACAACGCCCGTTCCGCTGGTGACACCGGCAGCCCAGAAGTCCAAGTGGCTTTGCTGACCGCCCGCATCAACGAGTTGACCCCCCATTTCAAAACACACGCCAAAGACCACCACGGTCGTCGCGGCCTGTTGCGCATGGTGAGCCGTCGCCGCAAGCTGTTGGACTATTTGAAGTCCAAAGACGCTGACCGTTACACCGCTTTGATCGCCAAGCTGGGTCTGCGCAAGTAAGCGGCCATTTTGCCAAGGCCAAATTAAAAGGAGCCTGAGTTAGATCCCTAGCTCAGGCCTTTGTTTTTTCAGGTAGGACGAATCAGGGATGCGCGCTGTGTCATTCCAAAAAAGACGGGGTTTCAACCAAGCCCGGTTTTTTCTGGAATGGCATCGTGTTCCAAGTTGTTCCATCTGACCCACCGCCGCTCGGGTAGAGCGGTTTGTCATGAACAGGAAATTGACATGAGCATTTTTAACAAAGTCACCAAGACCTTCCAATGGGGTCAACACACCGTCACCATGGAAACCGGCGAAATCGCCCGCCAAGCCACCGGTGCCGTGCTGGTCAACATCGACGACACCGTGGTGCTGGCCACGGTGGTGGCGTCCAAGTCGGCCAAACCCGGCCAAGACTTTTTCCCCTTGACCGTGGATTACATTGAGAAAGCCTATGCCGCTGGCAAGATTCCCGGCAGCTTTTTCAAGCGTGAAGCCAAGCCCAGCGAGTTGGAAACCCTGACCAGCCGCCTGATCGACCGCCCCATTCGTCCCTTGTTCCCCGAAGGCTTCTTGAACGAAGTGCATGTGGTCATCCACACCCTGTCGTTGAACCCCGAAGTGGATGCCGACATTGCCGCCATGATCGCCACCTCAGCCGCCTTGGCGGTTTCGGGTGTGCCTTTCAATGGCCCCATCGGTGCCGCCCGCGTGGGTTACATCAACGGTCAATACGTGTTGAACCCCGGCCAAACCCAGCGCAAAGACAGCGACATGGAGCTGGTGGTGGCTGGGACCGAAGCCGCTGTGTTGATGGTCGAGTCCGAAGCCAAGCAATTGTCGGAAGACATCATGTTGGGCGCGGTGGTGTTCGGTCACGAGCAAGGCGCCATTGCCATCAACGCCATCCACGACTTGGTGCGTGAAGCCGGTAAACCCGCTTGGGACTGGGCGCCTGCCGCCAAGAACGAGCCCCTGATTGCCCAAGTCAACGCCCTGGCTGAAGACAAGCTGCGCGCTGCCTACCAAATCCGCAACAAGCAAGCCCGCACCCAAGCCTGCCGCACGGCCTATGCCGAAGTCATGGAAGGCCTGAAGGCCGCTGGTGCCGAGTTTGACGCCGCTTCGGTGGAAACCTTGCTGTTCGACATCGAAGCCCGCATTGTGCGTGGTCAAATTTTGGCGGGCGAACCCCGCATCGATGGCCGCGACACCCGCACCGTGCGCCCCATCGAAATCCGCAACTCGGTTTTGCCCCGCACCCACGGTTCGGCTTTGTTCACCCGTGGCGAAACCCAAGCCCTGGTCATCGCCACCCTGGGCACCGAGCGCGACGCCCAGCGCATCGACGCCCTGGCCGGTGAGTTTGAAGACCGTTTCATGCTGCACTACAACATGCCTCCCTTCGCCACCGGCGAAGTGGGCCGCATGGGCAGCACCAAGCGCCGTGAAATCGGCCATGGCCGATTGGCCAAGCGTGCCCTGGTTGCTGTCTTGCCGACCAAGGAAGAATTCCCCTACACCATGCGCGTGGTGTCTGAAATCACCGAGTCCAACGGCTCCTCGTCGATGGCCTCGGTCTGCGGCGGCTGCTTGTCGTTGATGGACGCGGGCGTGCCGATGAAGGCCCATGTGGCCGGCATTGCCATGGGCCTGATCAAGGACGGCAACCGTTTTGCCGTGTTGACCGACATCCTGGGTGACGAAGACCACCTGGGTGACATGGACTTCAAGGTGGCCGGTACCACCAACGGCATCACCGCTTTGCAAATGGACATCAAAATCCAGGGCATCACCAAAGAAATCATGCAAGTGGCGCTGGCTCAGGCCAAGGAAGCCCGTTTGCACATTCTGGGCAAGATGCAAGAAGCCATGGGCGAAGCCAAGACCGAAGTGTCCAACTTCGCGCCCAAGCTCTTCACCATGAAGATCAACCCCGAAAAAATCCGTGACGTGATCGGCAAGGGCGGCGCGACCATCCGTGCCCTGACCGAAGAAACCGGCACCCAGATCAACATCGACGAAGACGGCACCATCACCATCGCCGCCACCGATGGCGCCAAGGCCGAAGAAGCCAAACGCCGCATCGAGCAGATCACCGCCGAAGTGGAAATCGGCAAGGTCTACGAAGGCCCCGTCACCAAGATTTTGGACTTCGGTGCCCTGATCAACCTGTTGCCCGGCAAAGACGGTTTGTTGCACATCAGCCAAATTGCCCACCAACGCGTGGAGAAGGTCAGCGACTACCTGAGCGAAGGCCAGATCGTCAAGGTCAAGGTCATGGAAACCGATGACAAGGGCCGCGTCAAGCTGTCCATGAAGGCCTTGTTGGATCGTCCCGAGTCACAAGAGTCGGGCGAAGGCGGCCAAGCCTGAGTTTCAAGGCGCCGAGGCCATGCACGCGGTTGAACTCAAGGGCTTTGGTGGCCCTGAAGTCTTGCAAATGGGCACCCGCCCCGACCCGGTGGCGGGTGTGGGCGAGTTGCTGATTCGCGTCAGCGCGAGTGGCATCAACCGCCCCGATGTGCTCCAGCGTTTGGGGCATTACGCGCCGCCCCCTGGCGCCTCCGACCTGCCCGGTTTGGAAGTGGCGGGCACGGTTGTGTCGGGTGACGCGCAGGCCATGACCCAAGCGGGTTTGGCGGTCGGTGACCGGGTTTGTGCCCTGGTCGCTGGCGGCGGATACGCCGAACTTTGCGTGGCCCCGGTCGCGCAGTGTTTGCCCATTCCGTCCCATTGGAGCGATGTGCAGGCCGCCTCCTTGCCCGAAACTTTTTTCACCGTCTGGAGCAATGTGTTCGACCGGGGGCGTTTGCAAAAAGGCGAAACCCTGTTGATCCAGGGGGGCACCAGCGGCATCGGCGTGACCGCCATCCAATTGGCCAAAGCCTTTGGGGCCAGGGTCATCGTGACGGCGGGCAGCGATGAAAAATGCGCCGCCTGTTTGAGCCTTGGCGCTGACCAGGCCATCAATTACAAAACCACCGACTTTGTGCAGGCCATCAAAGACCTGACCCAAGGCCGGGGGGTGGATGTGATTTTGGACATGGTGGCCGGCCCTTATGTGGCGCGTGAGGTGGACTGTTTGGCCGAAGATGGCCGTTTGGTCATCATCGCCGTGCAGGGCGGGGTGGCAGCGGATTTCAATGCGGGCGCGGTTTTGCGCAAGCGTTTGACCCTCACCGGTTCGACCCTGCGGC
>CAIUTG010000159.1 GCA_903902035.1 uncultured Curvibacter sp.
CACCTGCGATCCGAGCTATTACAAGTGGAACCAATGGCTGTTCCTGAAGATGCTGGAAAAAGGCATCGCCTACCGCAAAACCCAAGTGGTGAATTGGGACCCCGTGGACCAAACCGTGCTGGCCAATGAGCAGGTCATCGACGGCCGTGGCTGGCGCACCGGTGCGCTGGTCGAAAAGCGTGAAATCCCGGGCTACTACCTCAAGATCACCGACTACGCGCAAGAACTGCTCGACCACGTGCAGATCGGCAACGACAAGGCCACGCTGAATGGCTGGCCCGAGCGCGTGCGCCTGATGCAGGAGAACTGGATCGGCAAATCCAGCGGGGTGCGTTTCGCCTTCCCGCACGACATTACCGATCACGACGGCCAGTTGATCGGTGACGGCAAGCTGTTCGTCTTCACCACCCGCGCCGACACCATCATGGGCGTCACCTTCTGCGCCGTGGCGCCCGAGCACCCGCTGGCTCTGCACGCTGCTGCTTCGAACCCGGCGTTGGCCGCTTTCATCGAAGAGTGCAAGAGCGGTGGCACCACCGAAGCCGAGCTGGCCACGCAGGAGAAGAAGGGCCAGCCCACCGGCCTGTTCGTGACCCATCCCCTGACCGGTGAACCCGTCGAAGTTTGGGTGGGCAACTATGTGTTGATGAGCTATGGCGACGGCGCGGTCATGGGCGTGCCCGCGCACGACGAGCGCGACTTTGCCTTTGCCCTCAAATACCAGTTGCCGATCAAACCGGTGGTGCAGGTGGCCGGGGAGCACTTTGACCTGACCCGATGGCAAGACTGGTACGCCGACAAGCAACGCGGCGTGATGGTCAATTCGGGCCCCTACGATGGCCTTCACTTTGCCGAATGCGTGGATCAAGTGGCCCAAGCCTTGGCCGCCAAGGGCCTGGGCGAAAAGAAAACCACCTGGCGCCTGCGCGACTGGGGCATCAGCCGCCAGCGCTATTGGGGCACGCCCATCCCCATCATCCACTGCGAAGAGCACGGCCCGGTGCCCGTGCCCGAAAAAGACCTGCCGGTGGTGCTGCCGCAAGACTGCATCCCCGACGGCTCGGGCAACCCGCTGGTCAAGCACGAAGGCTTCCATGCGGCGCATCCTGGCAGCGACAAGCGTGTCGCCTGCCCGGTGTGCGGCAAGCCGGCGCGCCGCGAGACCGACACCATGGACACCTTCGTCGATTCGTCCTGGTATTTCATGCGCTATTGCGACCCGAAAAACACCGAGGCGATGGTGGCCGAGGGCACGGCCTACTGGATGCGGGATCAAAATGCCGCTACCGGCGGCAGCGGTATGGACCAGTACATCGGCGGCATCGAACACGCCATCCTGCACTTGCTTTATGCGCGGTTCTGGACCAAAGTCATGCGCGACCTGGGCCTGGTCAAAATCGACGAGCCCTTCACCAAATTGTTGACCCAGGGCATGGTGCTCAACCACATCTACTCACGCCGCACCGACAAGGGCGGCAAAGAGTATTTTTGGCCGCATGATGTGGAGCATGTGCTCGACGAAGGCGGCAAGATCGTCGGCGCCAAGCTCAAGAACGCGGTGGGCGACCTGCCGGTGGGCACGGTCATCGACTACGAGGGCGTGGGCACCATGTCCAAGTCCAAGAACAACGGCGTCGACCCGCAAGACCTGATTGAAAAATACGGCGCCGACACGGCCCGCCTCTACACCATGTTCACGGCCCCGCCCGAAGCCACGCTGGAGTGGAATGACGGCGCGGTCGAGGGCAGCTACCGTTTCTTGCGCCGGGTCTGGCATTTTGGCTTGAAGCTGCAAAGCCTGGCGGCCACCCCCGCCACCGTGGGCGCGGTGCCGATGCCTGGTGCCGAGTTGAGCAAAGCCGCCAAGGGCCTGCGACTGGAAAGCCACAGCGTCTTGAAGCAGGTCGATTACGACTACCAGCGCATGCAGTACAACACCGTGGTCTCCGGCGCGATGAAACTCCTCAATGCCTTGGAAGACTTCAAGGCCTTGGAGGAGCCAGGCGCCAAACCGGCCTTGGTGGAGGGCTTTGGACTGCTGCTGCGGTTCTTGTACCCTGCCACGCCCCACATAGCCCAGGCCCTGTGGCAAGGCCTGGCTTATGACCAGGTGTATGGTGAGTTGCTTGACGCCCCTTGGCCCGAGGTCGATGCCAGCGCCTTGCAACAAGACGAGATTGAGTTGATGTTGCAAATCAATGGCAAATTGCGCGGCTCGGTGTTGGTGCCCGCTGGGGCTGACAAAGCGGCCATTGAAGCGGCGGCTTTGGCCTGTGACGCTTGGCAAAAGTTGGCGGCTGGGGCCGCGCCTAAAAAGGTCATCGTGGTACCTGGGCGGTTGGTGAATCTGGTTTTATAAAACCCAAGGAGGGTCTTTTGATCATGAGCATGAACCCACAACGACGTCGTTTCCTGAAGGGGGGGCGTGCCGTGGCCCTGACGGTGGTGCTGGTCAACGCGGCCTTGCTCAGTGCCTGCGGCTTCAAGTTGCGGCAAGACCCGGTTTACCCCTTTCAATCCTTGCTGATCAATGGCGCTCCCAATTCGGCCCTGGCCAAAGAACTGCAGACCACTTTGGAGGCCAGCGGCAAGGTCACGGTGGTGCGCGACGCCAATCAGCTCAACCAAGCCCAGGTGGTGCTTGATTTGCTGACCGATCAACGTGAAAAAGTGGCCATGGTGTTGGATGCGACCGGCCAGGTGCGGGAGTACCAGCTGCGCATTCGGGTGCGTTTCAAAGTTCGGAATTTGCAAGGGGATGAGTTGATGGCCCCGGTTGAGCTGCTGCAACAGCGCATCATTTCCTACAACACCACGCAAGCCTTGGCAGAAGAGTCGGTGGTGGCCACCACCTACAAGGGCATGCAGTCCGACGTGGTGCGCCAAATTTTGCTGCGCTTGTCCAAACTGGGTGATATTTAAGTTTCCCCATGCAAGTCGCCTCGCACCAACTGTCCGGGCAATTGAGCCAAGGCTTGCGCTCGCTCTACACCTTTCATGGTGATGAGCCTTTGCAACAGCAAGAAGGGGCGGATGCGATTCGGGCGGCAGCGCGCGCCCAAGGGGTGGCCGAGCGCCAGGTGTTTACCGTGGCGGGTCGCTTCGATTGGTCGGAGGTGCTGGCGGCGGGCGGCGCCATGAATTTGTTTTCCGAACGCCAATTGATTGAGTTGCGCATTCCCTCCGGCAAGCCAGGCAAGGAGGGCAGTCCGGTATTGCAACAAATCGCTGAAAACGCAGCCCAGGACGACAGCACGGTGACGTTGGTGTTTTTGCCGCGTCTGGACAAAGCCACCAAAAGCACGGCTTGGTTTTCTGCTCTGGAACAAAATGGGGTGACCATCGCCACCGATGTGATCGAGCGCACGGCCCTGCCCCATTGGTTGGCGCAACGTCTGCAAGCCCACGGACAACGCGTGGCCGCAGGGGATGAGGGCCAGCGCACCCTGCAATTTTTTGCCGACCGGGTCGAGGGCAATTTGCTGGCAGCACACCAAGAGGTGCAAAAGCTGGCGCTGCTCTACCCGCCCGGCGAGTTGAGTTTTGAGCAGGTCGAGCAAGCGGTGTTGGATGTGGCCCGCTATGACGTGTTCAAACTCAGCCCGGCGGTGCTTGGTGGCCAGTTGCTGCGGGTGCAACGCATGCTGGACGGTTTGCGCGCAGAAGGTGTGGCCGAGGTGTTGGTCCACTACACCTTGAGTGAGGACATCCGCGCTTTGCGGCGTGTGAAAGAGGCGGTCTTGGCCGGTCGGCCTTTGCCCATGGTGCTGCGCGAACAGCGCATCTGGGGCGACAAAGAGCGTTTGTACGAGCGCTTGATTCCCCATCTTCATGGGGCGCAACTGAGTCGTTTGCTGCAAGAAGCCCATTGGGTCGATGGCATTGTGAAGGGGCTCAAACGCCCCGACTGGCCTGCCGACCCTTGGCAGGCACTGCACCGGCTAGCGACCCGTTTGGGTCGGCTTTGTGCGCTTGCCTTAAAGAAAGGACAATAAGGGCATGAATGCCATTGAACACATTGAACAGCATGTTTTGACATTGGGGGCACAGGCACGGGTGGCGGCGGCTGCCATGGCCAAGGCCTCTGCCAGCGCCAAGAATCAGGCCCTCAAGGCCTTGGCGCAGCTGTTGCGGGAATCTGTCCCTGCGCTGCAGGCGGCCAATGCCCATGATTTGCAACGGGCGCGCAGTGCCGGACTGGCCGAGCCCATGGTCGATCGTCTCCAGCTCACGCCCAAGGTCATTGAAACCTGCGCCCAAGGCTGCGAGCAATTGGCCGCCATGCCTGAATTGATTGGCGATATTCAAGGCCTGAAAGAGCAGCCTTCCGGCATTCGCGTCGGGCAGATGCGTGTGCCCTTGGGGGTGTTCGGCATGATTTTTGAGAGCCGTCCCAACGTCACCATTGAAGCGGCCAGCCTGTCCATCAAGAGCGGCAATGCCTGCATTTTGCGCGGCGGCTCCGAGGCCATTGAATCGAACAAAGCCTTGGCGACCTTGGTGCAAAAAGCGCTGATGCAAGCGGGTCTGCCGGCGCATGCGGTGCAGTTGGTGCAGACCACCGACCGTGCGGCCGTGGGGCAGTTGATCGCCATGCCGCAGTTTGTCGATGTCATCATTCCCCGTGGCGGTAAAAGCCTGATTGAGCGAATCAGCCGCGAAGCCAAGGTGCCGGTCATCAAACACCTGGATGGCAATTGCCACACCTATGTGGACGACCCCTGCGATCTGGACTTGGCGGTCAAAGTCACCGACAACGCCAAGACCCAGAAATACAGCCCCTGCAACGCCAGCGAAGGCTTGTTGGTGGCGCGTGGCGTGGCCGCCGCGTTTTTGCCACGCATGGGCGCGGTCTTTGCCAGCAAAGGTGTGGAGGTGCGTTGCGACGCTGAATCTCAAGCCATTTTGTCCAAGGTCGACGGCTTGACTTGTGTGCCAGCCACTGAGCAGGATTGGTTTGAAGAATACCTGGCACCCATCATCAGCGTCAAAGTGGTGGCGGGTGTGGACGAGGCCATTGCCCACATCAACCATTACTCATCCCACCACACCGATGCGATTTTGACGACCGACCATGTCCACGCCCAGCGTTTTTTGCGTGAGGTCGATTCTGCCAGTGTGATGGTCAACACCAGCACCCGCTTTGCCGATGGTTTTGAATATGGTCTGGGGGCCGAAATTGGCATCAGCACCGACAAATTCCATGCCCGTGGCCCCGTCGGGCTGGAGGGCCTGACGTCGCTGAAGTGGGTCGTTCTGGGCCAGGGCGAAGTCAGGAGCTGAGAGCATGGTTCCCCACCTG
>CAIUTG010000160.1 GCA_903902035.1 uncultured Curvibacter sp.
AGGCGCTGGAGCGCTCCACGGCCGAGGTCAACCGGGTGGTCGAAGCCGTCGCCGCCGGGGATTTCAGCCAACGCGTTGAGGCCGATCTTCCTGGTGACCTCAAAGTCATGAAAGACGCGGTCAACGGCAGTGCCCAAAGTATTCAATTGACCATGGATGGCCTCAACCGCATCATGAAAGCCCTTTACAACGGGAATTTCAACGAACAGGTGAGCGTGGATGTGAGCGGTGACTTCAAGCTCGCATTTGATCAGGCCGCGCAAGCCATGTCCGCCATGCGGACCATGCTGGGCGATGTCGGTCAGGTCATGACGGGGGCCGCGCAGGGCAATTTGACCGGGCGGGTCAAGGCCCAGGGCCACGGTGATTTGTTGAGCCTCAAAGAGAACGTCAACGTCTCTTTACAAGCCATCTCCAATGCGATGAAAGCCATCAGCAACAACACCCAACAGGTGGCTGCGGCCAGCAACCAGACCAGTGTTGCCATCAACCAGATCAGCGACGGCGCGCAGAACCAGACCCATGCGGTCAGCCAGGTTTCGACCGCAGTGCGTCAAACCGCCAATGCCATTGCCGATGTTTCCTCCAACACGGAGGCGGCGAGCCAGAAATCCCGTCAAATGGTGGCGATTGTGGAAAGCGGTGCCGCCAAAATGGCCCACATGGTGGAAGTGGTCAACAGCATTGCCAGCAACTCAGAGCGAATCAACAAAATCACCGAAGCCATTGAAGCCATCGCCAACAAGACCAATTTGTTGTCGCTGAATGCGGCCATCGAAGCCGCCCGGGCGGGTGAACATGGCAAGGGCTTTGCGGTGGTCGCGGAGGAGGTGGGCAAACTGGCCATCAACTCTGCAGAAAGCGCTCAAGAAATCGTCAAGCTGGTGGAACAAGCGGTGCGGGATGCCAGCGCTGCCACGGCCAATGTGCAAGAGGTTTCTGCCGACATGAATGCCATTCGTGAAGCGGCGCGTGAATCCAATGCCATGTTGCAACGCATTTCCTCCGCCATCGAAGAACAAAATGCCACGGTGCAGGAAATCGACGTCAACGTGGAATCCTTGGCCCGCATTGCCGACGCCAATGCGGCGGCCTCTGAAGAAATTGCGGCCACGGTGGTTGACCTCTCCAAGGTCGCAGATGCAACGCGCCGTGAGGTGGAGCAGTTCAAGCTGTAATCCCAGCTCAGAACGCCAGGGTTTCACCCTTGTAATCCACATAATGCGCCCCGGGCTTTGGGGTGAGCCCTTTCAAGGCCTTGAGCAGGCCCGCCACCGACTCGGCGGGTTCGAGTGTGGGGCTAGCTGAACTTAAAAAAGCCTGCGACAACGGTGACCGAACGGTGCCTGGCTGAAGCAGCGCAACCCGCAGCGCGGGGTTCTTGCGCTGCAACTCAATGGCTGCTGTTTGCAGCAACATATTCAGTGCGGCTTTGGATGCCCTGTAGCCATACCAGCCGCCTTTTTTATTGTCCGAAATACTCCCCACTCGGGTCGGAGCGCAAGGCCGCTACAAAGGCAGACCCCAGACACCCGGAGGCGCCCATCACCAGGGCTTTGTAGGTTTGGTCAAACAGCGAAGGGGCGGGCATGGTTCTCACCGGTGTGTGGAGAGGTGATGGGCAAATTCATTTTTCAACAGTTGGTCAATCTCCCAGGCCAGCGCAAAATCTTTCTGCGTCAAACCACCAGCGTCATGTGTCGACAATTGAATTCTCAGGCGGGTGTATCGGGACAAGAACTCGGGATGGTGGTCGTGGCGCTCTGCCATCTCGCCCACTTTGAGCAAGAACTGCAGGGCCGTTTTGAAGCTGTCAAATTGCCACTCCTGATGGAGGCTGACTTGGTCGGCGTCCAAGTGCCAGTGGTTCAGGGTTTGAAGTTGTTGCTGGATTTCATCCAGGCTGAGTCGTTCAATTGGCATGGTCAGTCTTTCTTTGAGCGAGGGCAACCAGCACAGGCAAAACCATCGCCCAAGCCGCTGCCAATGTCAGGACATGAAAAGGGGTTGTTTCAAACCTGGCTGCGCCCAACTGAGCGCCGGCGTAATAGGTCCATGGACCTAAGAAAAAACCAAGCCCCGCAATGAGAAGGCGGGGCAGTCGCTGGAGAAAAGCCAGAGAGGCGTTCAAGGTCGTCGCCAGAACCCCCCACAGCGCCCAAAGCCAATAGGGGCTTAAAGCCAGGAGCGACTGACCCGCAAAGTCAATGACCTCAAAATATTGCAGCGCAGAGTCGAGCAAAACCCCGATCAGGACCGCCGCCAATGTCAGCTGGAGCTCCTGGCGCGGCGCTTGGGATGCGTAAACATGCGCGCCGATCAAAGCCATGCAAAAGAGCAGGGCCTCGGGTTCCATTGCCCGACTCACACTGAGAATGCAGACCCACCAACCGGCTTGAAAGCCGATTGCATTCCACAGTTTGCTCATGTCGATGGATGCCCAAGGTTGGTCACGGGAGGGGGCAGGTGTTTTTGAAGGGAGGCTTGCATGTATTTTTTGGCTTGGCCCTGATCAGAACCTTCATCTTAAGCGCCGAAAACATCCCTCACTTGGATCGCGCCAAACGCCAACACCCGCGTTAGGGTTTCGTGCCGCCCCTTGGTGGAACAACGGCGGGTCAATCCTGGAAGACCTTTTTGTGAATGCGTTGAATGGCCAGCCAGACCAGCAAGACGACGATGGGTAAACCGATGGCCGTCGCCATTTCAGGTGAGGAGATGAGGCCCATTTTTTCTGCGGCACGCGCGAGGTGGTCCAGCAAGCCCATGATGTAGTAGGTGATGGCCGCGACCGACAGACCTTCCACCGTGGCTTGCAATTGAAGCTGTAACCCTTGGCGCTTGTTCATGGCGCTTGTTCATGGCGCTCAAGAAAGCTTGGCTGCTTTGTTGTTGTTCAAACGACACACGGGTCCGCAGCAAGTCGCTGACCCTGGAAACCCGCTCGGAAAGCGCGACCTGTCGGCGCGAGGCCCACTCGCAGGTGCTGCGGGCCGGTGACAGCCGCCGCTCCATGAAGTCCCCGATGGTTTGGAGTCCATGGATTCGGGTTTCCCGGATGTCCTGGATGCGGCGGTCAACCAATTCAAAATAGGCTTTGCTGGCCGAAAACCGCGAATGGGTCGATGCATACTGTCCCTCGACCATGCCGGCCAAACGGGTCAGCCGGTCCAACAAGGAGGCTTCATCCTGCACATGAACCGATTGAACGGCCAAAGCCAGCTCGGAAAGCTCCTTTTCGGCATTGGCCAGCACCGCGCTGGATGCATGTGCCACGGGCAGGCCCAAAAGAGCCGCCATGCGGTAGGTTTCTATTTCCAGCAGTTGTTGAACCAGCCTGCCCTGGCGTCTGACGGTGATGGCACCGGCCAGCAAAAGAATGCGGGAGAACCCGTCGGCATGGATTTGAAAATCGGTGTAAACCTCACCATGACCCTCTGCCACGGTGGCACCGACGAGTGAGTTCTCATGCAGCAGGTCCGCGACAACCTGGGCGGGCGAGCGCTCGTTGGCGGGCAATAACCACAAATGAATTTTGCACAAACACTCACCGGGAATGTCTTCCAGCCAATCCTGGGGAACACTCTCGATGGCGGTCTGGGGCGCGGCCTGGGCAGCCAACATTTTTTCGTTGCCTGCGCGCATGAAAGTCCAACACGCGAATTCGGTGTGGAGTTCCCAGCGCAACTTGAACAGCCCGAAATTCATGCTCAGGTGATTGGTTTGGGGGCCGGGGATGGGCAATTGATAGCGGGCCAGCAAACGATGCAGGTGGGCTCGGGCATCGTGTTTGTTGGCGTTTTCATACAAGACCACCAGATGGGAAATGGCCATGGGGCCCTGGATCGACTCGGGCGGACGGGCATGAACCTCGTTGTGCAACACCATCCGCTGTTCATAGTCTTTCATGGACGATCCTTCCAAAATTGTTCAAACCAAGCGACGACACAGGGCCTTATTTTTGCGCTTTATCCTCAGGCTGCTCACTGCCGGTAACATGGGCTAACAAAGTTTTGAGCCGAAATCTAAAAATGACAAACCGCCCCCATGCCATGCCCTTGCCGGCAAGGCCCGCCGCCTCATTGATCCTGCTGTTGGCGATGGGGGCTGGTTTGGCGGTGGCCTGCCTTTACTACAGCCAACCCTTGCTGGGCGTGCTGGCCACCGACTTGCATGAGAGCGCGGTGCGGGTCGGCTGGGTGCCCACCTTGACTCAACTGGGTTATGCCTTGGGCATCTTGTTTCTGAATCCACTGGGGGACCGGTTCGACCGACAACGGATCATTCTGCTCAAAGCCTTCTTCCTGGTCTTGGCACTGCTAGGCGCCGCCTGTGCCGATTCGCTTGAGAGCTTGTGGGTGGCCAGTTTGTGCATTGGTGTCACGGCCACGCTGGCGCAGGACATTGTGCCTGCCGCTGCCACCTTGGCCCCTGAGTCCGAGCGGGGCAAGATCGTGGGTTTTGTGATGACGGGTTTGCTGCTGGGCATCTTGTTGTCACGGGTGGTCAGCGGCTTGGTTGCCGAATCCTTGGGTTGGCGGGCCATGTTTGTGGTGGCCGCCCTCTTGATCAGTGCCTTGGCCTTGGCCATTTGGCTGCGCCTGCCCCGTTTCACCCCGACCAGCGATGCCTCCTACGGTGCGATTCTGGTTTCACTTTTTGATCTGGTCAAAAAATACCCATTGCTGCGCCAAGCCGCATGGACCCAAGGGCTGCTCTCCATGGCCTTCAGTGCCTTTTGGTCTAACCTGGCGGTGATGTTGCACGCGAAACCGTTTTACTTGGGCAGCGCGATCGCAGGATCTTTTGGACTGGCGGGCGCAGCTGGGGCCTTGGCCGCGCCCATCGCGGGGCACCTGGCGGACCGCCATGGCCCGCTCTATGTGGTGCGCATTGGCGCGGGTTTGACAGCGGCCTTTTTTGCCCTGATGTGCTTGGGCACCTGCCTGCCCCCTGTCTACCAATTGGCGAGCATCGTCCTCGGGGCGATTGGGTTCGATTTGGGGGTTCAAATGTCGTTGATCGCCAATCAAACCACGGTCTACAGCATTGACCCCAGGGCCCGAAGCCGACTTAACTCGGTGCTGTTTGTCGGCATGTTTTTAGGCATGTCCACAGGTGCCGCTTTGGGTAGCCTGCTGCTGGTAAAGGGGGGGTGGTTCGCTTTGACGGCAGGCGGCATGTTGGTGGCTTGCTTGGCATTTGGAATAAGCAAAAAAGCAAATTGATGTTTTGAGGAACGCTGGATGAATGAATCCTTTGAAATTAGACGGGTCGACTACCACTCCAAAACGGAGGGCGAGGCCTTGATTCACCTGCTGAAGTTGTATGCACTGGACCCCATGGGCGGCGGCGAGGCGCTGCCACCATGGACTTGCGAAAACCTGTGCACGCAGTTGGCCAAGTACCCGTTTGCCAGCTCCTTCATGGCCTGGCAAGCGCAAGAGCCGATTGGCTTGGTCAACTGCTTTGAAACCCTGTCCACCTTCAAGGCGCTTCCCTTAATCAATATTCACGATCTGGTGGTGCATCCCCTGCACCGAGGAAGGGGGGTGGCGCAGGCCTTGATCCAGCAAGTGCAGTGCTTCGCGGTTCAGCGGGGTTGTTGCAAACTCACCTTGGAAGTGTTGTCCCTCAACTCAAAAGCCATGGGGCTTTATCGTCACCTGGGTTTCGTGCCTTACGAGTTGGACCGCGACCACGGCCAAGCCGTCTTTTTGCAAAAATGGCTTTGAGAATGACTGCCCAGCCTTTGGCTAACGCACTTGCTGGTAGAGCCGGGTCATTTCAACCACACCAGCCGATGGCCTGGACTTCTGGGCCTCGTCCGACATCAGTTGGTAAATGACTTTTTCTAAAGAAAGGGGCATGCTGGCTTGCATGGCGGCTGGTTCGGCAAACCCCATCGACCACGCGCCAAAACTTCGAGCGTGAATGGCCCCCTGGGCAACGACCTGGATGCTTTTGTGCCTGGGATCCGTTTGAATGTAGTCGTTGTAGATCCCCGTTAACCCTTGGGACATGCCCTCCAAGAGCTGAATGAACTTGCCTTTGTGGAAAATCAACATGCCCGTGACGCCCGCATCCGAGTTGCGCTGACGGGCGCGGCTGAGGATGTGGCCGAAATCAATGGGTTTAGCTGGGTACTCAACGGCTTCGCTGATGTACAAAAGTTCAGTCAACATAGGGGCTGGTTGAGCCAAAGATGAAATGTTGGCGCCCAGTGTCCACCAACTGCAACGACTTCTGAACCGGATTTACCCTTAGCGGGTTGAACTTGATGTTCACCGGGCAGCCCCGTCTCAGGTTGTTGTGGACGCATGTAACGTATGAGCTTGGCCATCAAAACAACGACTTTCATTGATTGAATTTTCAAGCAACAACCCCTGCCATTGAGGTCTCATCAAGCCTAAAACCGATCGAATTCAAGCACGCTTCGATTGGATCCAATCGTTGACGACCGAATCCAGAACATCCAAAGGAAGGGCCCCGTTGGACAGCAGCAAGTCATGAAACTCACTCAAGTGAAAACGCGCCCCCAGTTCTGCTTGGGCATGTTCGCGCAACGCCAGAATTTTCATCATGCCGACTTTGTAGGCAAGCGCTTGACCCGGATCGATCAAATAGCGCTCGACCTCGATCGTCACTTCGTTTTCTCCCATGCCGGTTTCTCGCGCCATGTAGGCGATGGCTTGCTCGCGTGACCAGTGTTTGGCGTGCAGGCCGGTGTCGACGACCAAACGCACCGCTCTGAACATTTCAGCCTGGAGTCGGCCCAAGTTGTCCAGCGGGTTTTTCTCCAAGCCCATTTCCCAGGCCAGTCGCTCGGCATAAAGTGCCCAACCCTCCACATAAGCCGAAAAGCCTGCGGCACGTCGGAAGAAGGGCAGTTCGGTGAGTTTCATTTGCAAAGCAATTTGCAGGTGGTGGCCAGGAATGGCTTCGTGATAAGCCAGGGTGTGCATGACAAACTTTGGGGTGCTCTCAATCTTGTGAAGGTTGGTAAAAAACTGACCAGGGCGCTCACCTTCCAATGAAGGGGGTTGGTAATAGCCCATGGGTGCTGTTTTTTCTGAAAAGGCGGGCACTCTTTTGACCACCACCCCCATTTGGGGGCGCAAGCCAAACACGGCATGACTTGCCAGGTCGGCCTCATCAATGATGCGCTGGTAGTCTTGCAAAAGCTGGTCGCGGCCAGCGGGGGTGTCAGGATAAAGCTGATCGGCCCTGTGAGCCAGGGCACGCATTTTGTCGGCACGACGTTCACCCGCCAGATGTTCTTGGGCCAGGATGGCATCCATCTCCCGACCGATGCGGTCGACCTCCGCCAGGCCTTTTTGATGCAGGTCTTCGGCACTGAGGTGGGTGGTGGTGTGCTGCCAAATCAAGAATTTGTAATAGGCCTCACCATCGGGAAGCGCCCATACGCCGTCATTGTTCAAGGGGCGTTTTTGCAAATCCTGCAAGTGAGCCAGTAGTTTTTGATAAGCCGGATAAACCGATTTCTCTACGGTCTGGCTGGCTTGCTCCACCAGAATGCTTTGTTGATCTGGCGCCAAAGTGGGGGACAGCGCTTGGAGTTTTGTCTCCAGGTTCAAAACCAAAGGGTGTTGCCTGGGAGGCGGCGCCATGAAGCCCTGGATTTGATCAATGGTCTTCTGAACCGCAAATTGGTTGGGCAGCAAGCCCTTGGTTTCACGAACGGTCAAGCCAGCCAGAATTAGTTCAGCGGCCGTCGGGATGGCTTGCATCCGACTCAAATAATGGCGCGCACTTTTTGCATTGGTGATGGGATGGGTGTTGAGCAAAAAGTCAGGCAGCTGGGATTGCACGCCAAACAGCGGGTTGACTGGGTAGCCGTACCAACGCCATTTTTCCTGTTCTTGCTGCAAGCGATTCTGAAAATCAGCCACTTGCCAGCTCACTTTGTCAGCCCCAGTCAAGTGAGCGGCGTCGTAGCTCTCAAACACCGCCTTGTTGGCTCGGGCGCGATCAAATTCTTTGTCTTCATGGGCGATGGAAAAGTCGTCTAATTTGCCGCTGTATCCATCCAGCCAAGTGCCATCCAGCAATTGCAAATTGCTCATGGCCATGGGGGAGTCGATCAGGCTTTGCAGAAAAGTGCGGTCGTAAAACCAATTCAATCGCAGGGGCTTGAGCCACCAGGTTTGGGCGATCAATAAGACAGCTGCTGCCAAGAGGGCCAACAAGACCCAGATCAATCGACGCCCTGCACGCATGTTTGAGGCCTTTTAAGAATGAAAAAAATCAAGCATATTGGCGCAGTCTAATCCAATGAAATTCACCCAAATCATCCCCTCTCGCGCAGCCCCTTGTTCGACACGCCGCCTCAATACTGCTTGTAAGGCAAAAACTTGCCCGACAACACCACGTTCACGCGGTCGCCTTTGGGATCGGGTTGGCGCACGATGTCCATGGAGAAATCAATGGCACTCATGATGCCATCACCAAATTCCTCGTGAATCAGTTCCTTGATGGTGGTGCCGTAGACATTGACGATTTCATACCAGCGGTAGATGAGCGGGTCGGTGGGCACGGCCGTGGGCAAGGAGCCCTTGTAGGGCACGACCTGCAGCCATTTCTGCTCCTCGGCGCTGAGGCCGAATATCTTGCCCAGCACCTTGGCTTGCTCGGGCGTGGCCGTCATCTGGCCCAGACACAGGGCCGTGGTCCATTCCTTGGACTGACCGACTTTCTTGGCCACCGATTCCCAGCTGATGCCTTTGGAAACTTTGGCGGTGATGATTTTTTCGGTGATGTCGTTGCGGTTCATGTGCGTACTCCGGTTGCACCACGGTGGCGTGGCC
>CAIUTG010000161.1 GCA_903902035.1 uncultured Curvibacter sp.
GGCCAGTCATGTCTTGGTGCAAGACGCACAGAACCAAAAGCTCGACCGCCATTTGTTCAACGAAGCCTATCTGATGCACACCAGCACCAGCCCGCAGTACAGCATCATTGCCAGTTGCGATGTGGCTGCCGCCATGATGGAACCCCCGGGTGGCACGGCGTTGGTGGAGGAAAGCATTGCCGAAGCGCTGGACTTTCGCCGCGCCATGCGCAAGGTCGATGAGGAGTACGGCAAAGACTGGTGGTTCAAGGTCTGGGGGCCTGAAAAATTGGTGGATGAGGGCATTGGCCTGGCCAAAGACTGGATCATCAAGGACGACACCCGCTCGTCCAAGTGGCACGGTTTTGGCAAGATCGCCGATGGCTTCAACATGCTGGACCCCATCAAGGCCACCATCGTCACGCCTGGCATGGACTTGAATGGCAAATTTGCCAAGACCGGCATTCCCGCCAGCATCGTCACCAAGTTCCTGGCGGAACACGGTGTGATTGTGGAAAAAACCGGTCTCTACAGCTTCTTCGTGATGTTCACCATCGGCATCACCAAGGGCCGTTGGAATTCCTTGTTAACGGCCTTGCAGCAATTCAAGGACGATTGGGAAAAGAACCAACCCATGTGGCGCATCCTGCCCGAGTTCTGCCAAAAACACCGGCGTTACGAAAAAATGGGTTTGCGCGATCTGTGCCAACACGTGCACGATTTGTACGCCAAGCATGACATTGCGCGTTTGACCACCGAGATGTATCTGAGCGATTTGACGCCCGCCATGAAGCCCTCAGACGCCTATGCCTGCATCGCACAGCGCAACACCGAACGGGTGCCGATTGACGCGCTGGAAGGCCGCATCACCACCAGCCTGGTGACGCCTTACCCACCCGGCATTCCTTTGTTGATTCCGGGCGAGGTGTTCAACAAAAAGATCGTGGACTATTTGAAGTTCGCCCGTGAGTTCAACCTCATGTGCCCAGGCTTTGAGACCGACATCCACGGCCTGGTTGAAATCGTTGACGACAGCGGCAAAAAGAGCTATTTCGCCGACTGCGTCAAATAAAGGCGGTTCAAGCCTCGGTGGGTTCGGCGATGCCGCCCACCACTTGGCTGAAGCCACCGTCCACATAGGTGATTTCGGCGCTGATGCCTGCCGCCAAATCGCTTAACAAAAAGGCGGCCACATTGCCAACGTCCTCAATGGTGACGTTGCGGCGAATCGGCGCGCTCTCGGCCACGGCGCTCAAAATTTTGCCAAACCCCTTGATGCCGCTGGCAGCCAGGGTTTTGATGGGACCTGCTGAAATGCCATTGGCGCGCAGGCCGCGTTTTTGGCTGCCCAAAGATTCGGCCAAATAACGCACCGAGGCCTCCAGGCTGGCTTTGGCCAAGCCCATGGTGTTGTAGTTGGGCACGGTGCGCACGGCGCCCAGGTAGCTCAGGGTCAGCAAAGCCGAATTGTCTTTGAGGTAGGGGCAGGGCCGCCTTGGCCATGGCGGGGAAACTGTAGGCGCTGATGTCATGGGCCACTTGGAAGGCCTCGCGGCTCAGGCCTTCCAGGAAATCGCCGGCGATGGCTTCGCGGGGGGCATAGCCGATGCTGTGCACCAGACCATCAAACTGTGGCCAATGCCCAGCCAGGTCTTTGAAAAGTTGGTCAATTTGGGCGTCGTCACCAACGTCACAATCAAAAATCAGCGTGGAGTCAAAGTCGGCCGCCAATTCGGTGATGCGGCCCTTGAAGCGCTCGCCCACATAGCTGAAGGCCAATTCGGCCCCTTGCGCGTGGCAGGCCTTGGCAATGCCATAGGCAATCGAACGGTTGGACAAAACACCGGTGATCAGTAGTTTTTTGCCAGATAGAAAACCCATTTCAGACTCCGAGAGGTATGCAATGGGCCGGGATTGTCGCATGCTAGGATCATTGCCCATGCGTTCCTTTGATTCTGTGGCCCCTTCACTTGATGCCAGCACCTGGTCTGTGGTTTGCTTGTGCGCAGCCTGGTGCGGCGTGTGCAAAGCCTATGAAAAAGACTTTCAAGCCTTGGCGGCCCGCTTTCCGGGGCTGGGGTTTTATTGCGTGGATGTGGAAGACCAGGCCGATGCCATGGGGGAGGTGGACATCGAAACCTTCCCCACCTTGTTGTTGGCCAAGGGAGGGCAGGTGCATCATTTTGGTGCCATGTTGCCGCAAACCGAGGTGTTGGCCCGACACATTCAGTCTTTGTTGGCTTCGGAGCCTGCGCCGCCCGCAGCGGGCTCGCCAGAGGCGAATGCCTTGTGGGTTCGTTTGCAACGGGTCTTGCCAGAGGCCATTTAAACCAGCTACAATAGCGTCTTCACGACCAAACGGGCGGGTTTTCACCGCCCGTTTTTTTTGGTCGGTCGTTTTTAGAACGTGTTTTTAAATTCTCACTTTTTGTTTCATCTCTTTATAGGCTTATCGAGTTAAGTGTCGTTTCAGCAAATTGTCGAACAAACCGTGAGTGGGCTGGGCTATGACCTGGTCGAAATCGAGCGATCTGCCGGTGGCTTGGTGCGCATCACAATCGATTTTCCCTGGACGCTGGAGATGCGTGGTCAGGTACCGCAGTTCATCACGGTGGAAGATTGTGAAAAGGTCAACCGCCAACTCCAGTTTGCGTTGGAGGTGGAAAATGTTGAATACCGTCGCCTGGAAATTTCATCGCCCGGCCTGGATCGGCCCTTGCGGCATGAAAAAGACTTTGAGCGTTTTGTGGGTGAAATCATCGACATCACCCTGAAGGCCCCCATGGGCGAGGCCGCTGGGGGCTTGGTCAATGCCAATCGCAAGAAGTTTCGGGGTGCCTTGGAGCGCACGGAGCAGGGCGGCTGGCAAATTGTTTGGCGGGACGAGCTGAAGGTCAAGCCCGGCCAAAAAGTGAGCAAAAAACGCGAACTCCCGCCCTTGCAGGCGTTGGGGTTTGAGCTGGACGAGTTGCGCGATGCGCGACTCGCGCCCATTGTGGATTTCAAAGGATTGAATAGGAGTGTGGTGGCATGAATCGCGAATTGTTGATGTTGGTGGACGCCATCTCGCGCGAAAAGAACGTCGAGCGGGATGTGGTGATTGGCGCTGTGGAGGCCGCTTTGGCCCAGGCAACCAAGAAACTCTACGAAGGCGATGTGGACATTCGGGTGGCGATTGACCGCGATTCGGGTGAATACGAGACTTTCCGTCGCTGGCATGTGGTGCCCAGCGAGGCGGGTCTGCAATTGCCCGAGCAGGAAATTCTGTTGTTCGAAGCGCAGGAGCAAATTCCTGACATCGAAGTCGATGAATACATCGAAGAATCGGTGGAATCCGTGCCCATTGGCCGCATCGGTGCGATGGCTGCCAAGCAAGTGATTTTGCAAAAAATCCGCGACGCCGAACGTGAAATGCTCTTGAATGAGTTCATGTCGCGCGGCGAAAAAATCTTGGTGGGAACGGTCAAGCGCATGGACAAGGGCGACATCATTGTGGAGTCGGGTCGAATCGAAGGCCGCCTGCGCCGCAGCGAAATGATCCCCAAGGAAAACCTGCGCAATGGCGACCGTGTGCGCGCCATGATCATGGAAGTCGATTTGACCTTGCGGGGCGCCCCCATCATCTTGTCGCGCTCGGCGCCAGAGTTCATGATGGAGCTGTTCCGTCAGGAAGTGCCCGAAATTGAACAAGGCCTGCTCGAAATCAAGTCTTGCGCGCGTGACCCTGGTTCCCGCGCCAAGATTGCGGTTTTGTCGCACGACAAGCGCGTTGACCCCATCGGAACCTGTGTGGGTGTGCGCGGTACCCGCGTCAACGCCGTCACCACCGAGTTGGCGGGCGAGCGCGTTGACATTGTGTTGTGGAGTGAAGACCCCGCTCAATTTGTGATTGGTGCCTTGGCCCCGGCGAATGTGCAATCCATTGTGGTGGACGAAGAAAAACACGCCATGGACGTGGTGGTGGACGAGGAAAACCTGGCGATCGCGATTGGCCGTGGTGGACAGAACGTGCGCCTGGCATCCGACCTGACGGGCTGGAAAATCAACATCATGGATGCCGCCGAATCGGCACAGAAACAAGCCAATGAATCGCACGCAACCCGCGTCTTGTTCATGGACAAACTCGATGTGGACGAGGAAATCGCCGACATCCTGATCAACGAAGGTTTCACCAGCCTGGAAGAAGTGGCCTATGTGCCCATTCAGGAAATGCTGGAAATCGAGAGCTTTGATGAAGACACCATCAACGAGCTGCGCGCGCGCGCCAAAGATGCCTTGTTGACCATGGAAATTGCCCGTGAAGAAAGCGTGGAAGAGGTGAGCCAGGATTTGCGTGACTTGACAGGTTTGACGCCTGAATTGATTGCGCAACTGGCCGCAAATGGGGTGCATACCCGCGACGACCTGGCCGATTTGGCAGGCGATGAGCTCATTGAAATTACCGGCCAAACCCCTGAAGAGGCCACCGCTTTGATCATGAAGGCACGCGAACATTGGTTCGCGGGCCAAGAGTAACGGTCATGGAGTCCCGAAAACCACTATGTCCAGTACCACTGTTGCCGAGTTCGCCAATGAACTCAAAAAAAATCCCAACACCCTGCTTGAGCAATTGCGCTTAGCCGGCATGAACAAGGCGTCTGCCAGCGATGTGCTGACCGATGCCGACAAACAAAAATTGTTGAGCCACTTGCAAGCCAGCCATGGCACGGCCACGGGCGAGCGCAAAAAAATCACGCTGGTGAAAAAGTCCACCAGCGAAATCAAGCAGGCCGATGCCAGTGGAAAGGCGCGCACCATCCAGGTGGAGGTGCGCAAAAAACGCACCTTCATCAAACGCGATGACGAGGTGGATGCGGGCGCTCAAGGGCTTGGCGAAGCCGGTCAGCCAGCCGAGCCGGCAGAAACAGTGTCAGCCCCTGCAGATCAGCTGACCCCGGTCAGCCAAGGTGCTGCCGAGGCGGCTCAGGCCGAAAGCCAGGCAAGCGACGCCAATCCAGGCGCGCAACCCGCTGAATTGGTGCGTCGCGAAGAAGCGGCACGTCGTCAGGCGGAGTTGATTCGTCGTCAAGAAGCCGACCTGGTCGAAAAGCGCCGTGCGCGTGAAGACAAAGAACAGCGTGAGCGCGAGGCGGCTGAACGGGCCGCTGCGTATGCGGCACAAGAAGCCGAGCGCAAGCAACAAGCCATGGCTGAAAAGCAAGAGGCCACGCAAGAGCAAGCCGCTGCGGCGGCCGCTCGCTTGCAGGCTCAGGAAGAGGCACGCGCCAAAGCCGAGGCAGAGTCCAAGGCACGTGCGGCTGAAGAAGCTGCTCGTGCAGCGGATTTGAGCGACCGCCGCAAGAAAGCCGAAGCCGAAGCCGCGGCCATCCGCTCCATGATGAGTGCGCCACCGAAAAAACCGGTGGTGGCCAAAAAGGTCGAAGAGCCCAAATCAACCGTCAAGGGCACACTGCACAAGCCCGCAGCCCCAGCGGGCGCTGTGCCACGCAGTGCCGGTGCAGGCGGCAACGCCGGTGCGGCAGCGGGCGCTGCGGCGCCTGGTGGCAACCGCGAAGTCAAATCGGCCAAGCTCTCATCGAGTTGGGCGGGAGACCCGGCGGCCAAGAAGAAAGAAATCAAAACCCGTGGCGACAGCAGCGGTGGCGTGGGTCGCAATGTGTGGCGTGCGGGTCCCAAGGGACGCCGTGGCAACGACCGCGACCGTGACGACCACCAACAGGTGCAAGCCCCGGTGGAAGCGCGTGTCATTGAAGTGCACGTGCCCGAAACCATCACCGTGGCCGAATTGGCACACAAGATGTCGGTCAAAGCCTCGGAGGTCATCAAGCACCTGATGAAGCTGGGTCAGATGGTCACCATCAACCAGCCGCTGGACCAAGACACCGCCATGATCGTGGTGGAAGAAATGGGCCACAAAGCCATCATCGCGGCCCTCGACGATCCGGAAGCCTTCACCGATGAAGAAGAAGGCCACGCCGATGCCGTGCTGTTGACCCGCGCCCCTGTGGTGACGGTCATGGGGCACGTTGACCACGGTAAAACCTCGTTGCTCGATTACATCCGCCGCACCAAGGTCGCCTCGGGCGAAGCCGGTGGGATTACCCAGCACATCGGTGCCTACCATGTGGAAACGCCGCGCGGCATGGTGTCCTTCCTGGACACCCCCGGCCACGAAGCGTTTACGGCCATGCGGGCCCGGGGCGCACAAGCCACCGACATTGTGATCCTGGTGGTGGCCGCCGATGACGGCGTGATGCCGCAAACCAAAGAGGCCATCAAACACGCCAAAGCGGCGGGGGTGCCCTTGGTCGTTGCGATCAACAAAATTGACAAGCCCGACAGCAACTTGGAGCGGGTGCGCTCCGAGCTGATTGCCGAAGAGGTGGTGCCTGAAGAATTCGGCGGTGATTCGCCTTTTGTTTCGGTGTCGGCCAAAACCGGTCAAGGCATTGACGACTTGCTTGAACAAGTCTTGTTGCAAGCCGAAGTTCTCGAACTCAAGGCCGCCGTGGATGCCAATGCCAAGGGCTTGGTGATTGAAGCCAAACTCGACAAGGGTCGCGGTCCTGTGGCCACGGTCTTGGTGCAGTCCGGCACTTTGAAGACGGGCGATGTGGTGTTGGCGGGGCAAACCTATGGCCGCGTGCGCGCCATGTTGGACGAATCGGGCTTGCCAGTCAAAACCGCAGGTCCTTCGATTCCGGTCGAAATCCAGGGCCTGACCGAAGTGCCGCAAGCCGGTGACGAGTTCATGGTCTTGACCGATGAGCGCCGTGCCCGCGAAATCGCCACCTACCGCGCTGGCAAGTTCCGCAACACCAAGCTGGCCAAGCAGCAAGCCGCCAAGCTGGAAAACATGTTCACCGACATGAGCGCGGGCGAGGTCAAAACCCTGCCCATCATCATCAAGGCCGACGTGCAAGGTTCGCAAGAAGCCCTGGCGCAATCTCTGCTCAAGCTCTCGACCGACGAGGTCAAGGTGCAGCTGGTGTACGCCGCAGTGGGTGCCATCAGCGAGTCGGACATCAACCTGGCCATCGCTTCCAAGGCGATTGTGATTGGCTTCAATGTGCGGGCCGATGCCGGTGCGCGCAAATTGGCCGAAGGCAATGATGTGGACATCCATTACTACAACATCATTTACGACGCTGTGGATGAGTTGAAGGCCGCCATGTCGGGCATGTTGACGCCAGACAAGAAGGAAGAAGTCATCGGTACCGCCGAAATTCGCACCGTGTTCGTGGCCTCCAAGATCGGCACCGTGGCCGGCTGTATGGTCACCTCGGGCATGGTCAACCGTTCAGCGCGCTTCCGTTTGTTGCGCGACAACGTGGTGATCTACACCGGCGAGTTGGAGTCCTTGAAGCGCGTCAAAGACGATGTGCGCGAAGTCAAAGAAGGTTTTGAGTGCGGTATCAAACTCAAAAACTACAACGACATCGTGGTGGGAGATCAGCTCGAATTCTTCGAAGTCAAGGAGATTGCCCGGACGCTGTAAGCCAGCCAGGAGCAAGACCAAATGGCCCGTAAACCTGCCAGCGCGCCCAACCGGGGCTTCAAAGTTGCCGATCAGATCCAGCGCGATCTGACCGAGTTGATCGCGCGCGAGTTGAAAGACCCGCGCGTGGGCCTGGTCACGATTCAATCGGTCGAAGTCACGCCCGACTATGCCCACGCCAAGGTCTATTTCAGTTGCCTGATTGGCGACCCCGTGGCGGCTGAAGAAGGCTTGAACCAGGCGGCAGGCTTTTTGCGCAATGGCCTGTTCAAGCGTTTGCACATTCACACCGTGCCCACGCTGCACTTTCACTTTGACCGCACCACCGAGAAAGCGGCCGACATGATCAAGGGTCGCCAGCTTGAGCCGTACGAGCCCGAGCAGGGTTCCTACTCGGCGGCAGCAGCCGCAGCCTCTACGACCAACTATGCGGCCCTTCGAGCGGCCGCCTCGCCAGCAGCGCCAGCAAACTTGTCGGCGCGAGACCTCAATGCTCGACCAACAAGTGGCAGCAGTGGCAGCAGTACAACGAGTATCAGCACCAGCAGCTCGCCTAGGACAAGA
>CAIUTG010000162.1 GCA_903902035.1 uncultured Curvibacter sp.
ACGGCTTGGGGGGCTGCGATGACCCGGACCATCGAGCCGTCTTCGGCCACCAGCACATCGCCGCCGCGCACCACTTGGCCACGGGGCAAAAAAATGCCCAAATGACGCCCTTGCGAATCGGTGGCATCGAAGCGGCTTTTTTGCCGCACATCCCAATCGAGTTCAACCGTGGCGGCGCGCTTCAACAGCACCGAGGCCAGGCCTTGGCCTTGGGGTAAGCGTTTAGAGACTTGCAGCATGGGCACTTGGGGCTTAGGGTTCAGAACAGGAAATAACGTTGGGCCATGGGCAGGCTGGTGGCGGGTTCGCAGACCAGCAATTGCCCATCGGCCCGCACCTGGTAGGTTTGGGCATCGACTTCCATGCGCGGCGCGTAGTGGTTCAGCACCATGTCACGCTTGCCGATGTTGCGGGTGTTTTTGACCACCGCCAAGGTTTTCTTCAAGCCCATCTTTTGACCAATGCCCGCCGCCATGCCTGCTTGCGAAATGAAGGTCAAGGAACTGTGATTCAGCGAGCCCCCGAAGGCACCAAACATGGGCCGGTAGTGAACCGGCTGCGGGGTGGGGATGGAGGCATTGGGGTCGCCCATGGCGGCCATGGCTATCGTGCCGCCTTTCAAAATGAGGGCGGGCTTGACGCCAAAGAATGCGGGTTTCCAAATCACCAAATCGGCCCATTTGCCGGCTTCGATGCTGCCCACTTCGTGGCTGATGCCGTGGGCAATCGCGGGGTTGATGGTGTACTTGGCCACATAGCGTCGGGCTCGAAAGTTGTCGTGGCGCTCGGTGTCCGAGCCCTCAACGTCGTGCAACTTGCCGCGTTGCTGCTTCATTTTGTGGGCGGTTTGCCAGCAACGCAAAATCACCTCGCCCACCCGGCCCATGGCTTGGCTGTCCGAGCTGAACAGGCTGATGGCCCCGAGGTCGTGCAGGATGTCTTCGGCGGCGATGGTTTCTTTGCGGATGCGGCTTTCGGCAAAAGCCAGGTCTTCGGCAATCGCGGGGTCCAAATGGTGGCAGACCATGAGCATGTCCACATGCTCGTCCAGGGTGTTGATGGTGTAGGGCCGGGTCGGGTTGGTCGAGCTGGGCAGCACATTGGCCTCGCCCACCACCTTCAGAATGTCGGGCGCATGGCCACCGCCCGCGCCTTCGGTGTGGAAGGTGTGGATGGTGCGGCCCTTGAAAGCCGCCACGGTGTCTTCGACAAAGCCCGACTCGTTCAAGGTGTCGGTGTGGATGGCGACTTGGGTGTCGGTGGCTTCGGCCACGTTCAGGCAGTTGTCGATGGCGGCGGGCGTGGTGCCCCAGTCTTCATGGAGCTTCAAGCCGATGGCACCGGCTTCAATTTGCTCGTGCAGCGCGCCCGGCAGGCTGGCGTTGCCCTTGCCCAAAAAGCCGAGGTTCATGGGAAAGGCATCGGCCGCTTGCAGCATGCGTTCCAGGTGCCAGGGGCCGGGGGTGCAGGTGGTGGCAAAGGTGCCCGTGGCCGGGCCGGTGCCGCCACCAATCATGGTGGTGACGCCACTGCACAGGGCTTCTTCAATTTGCTGTGGCGCAATGAAATGGATGTGGGTGTCGATGCCGCCGGCGGTGACGATGTTGCCTTCGCAGCTGATGACTTCGGTGCCGGGGCCGATGACGATGTCCACGCCGGGTTGTGTGTCGGGGTTGCCGGCCTTGCCAATTTTGACAATGCGCCCGCCCTTCAAACCAATGTCGGCCTTCACGATGCCCCAGTGATCGAGGATCACCGCATTGGTCAGCACCGTGTCCACAGCGCCTTCGGCTCTTGAAAATTGACTTTGCGCCATGCCATCGCGGATGGTTTTACCGCCGCCAAACTTGACTTCTTCACCATAACTGCCCGCTTGGAGTGTGAAGTCTTTTTCAATCTCGATGACCAGATCGGTGTCGGCCAAACGCAGGCGGTCGCCCACGGTGGGGCCAAAGATTTCGGCGTAAGCGCGACGTGACATGCTGCTCATCACAAGCCTCCTTGAACCAGGCCACGAAAGCCGAAAATGCGGCGATCGCCGCCCACGTCCACCAAAGTGACGGTGCGCTCCTGGCCCGGCTCAAAGCGCACGGCGGTGCCCGAGGCAATGTTCAAACGCATGCCGTGCGCGGCTTGGCGGTCAAAGCCCAGGGCCGCATTGGTTTCGGCAAAGTGGTAGTGCGAGCCGACCTGGATGGGCCGGTCGCCGGTGTTCTTCACCAACACGGTGCAGGTGCGGCGGCCCGTGTTGAGGGGGTGTTCGCCGGGGTCGGTGATCAGTTCGCCTGGAATCATGCGGGCCTCTTCAAATGATGGGTTGGTGCACGGTCACCAATTTGGTGCCGTCCGGGAAGGTGGCTTCCACTTGAATGTCCGGAATCATGTCGGCCACGCCGTCCATGACGTCGCTTCGCGCCAAGACGGTGCGCCCTTCGCTCATCAACTGGGCCACGGTTTTGCCGTCGCGTGCCCCTTCCATGACGGCGGCACTGATCAAGGCAATGGCCTCCGGGTAGTTCAGTTTCAAGCCGCGCGCCCGGCGTCGCTCAGCGAGCAAGGCCGCAGTGAAGATCAGCAATTTGTCTTTCTCTCGGGGGCTTAATTCCATGGCGTTTCTCGTTAAGAAATGTTGCGGGCATTGTGCCGCTTTTGCCAGCATGGCGACAAGACTATTTCTACTTTGTAAGAATTATTTCTAAGTTGGCATGGGCTTTGCGTAGGCTTTGTTGCTTTCAAAGCCATTCGGTTTTGAAGCAAAAAATTTTGTGTCCTGTTCATTTTTAGTCAACCTGTTTGGAGTCAACCCATGATGAATCGTCGAGGAAGTTTGAAAACGCTGGCTGTCGCGGTCGCGCTGTCGGTGGGGTCCTTGGTGCCAGCGTTTGCAGCGGACACCATCAAGGTCGGTGTCTTGCACAGCTTGTCGGGCACCATGGCCATCTCGGAAACGGTCTTGAAAGACACCGTCTTGATGGCCATTGATGAAATCAACGCCAGCGGCGGTGTGCTGGGTAAAAAGCTGGAACCCGTGGTGGTGGACCCGGCTTCCAACTGGCCCTTGTTTGCCGAAAAAACCAAACAGTTGCTGGGTCAGGACAAGGTGTCCGTGATCTTCGGTTGCTGGACCTCGGTGTCGCGCAAATCGGTCTTGCCGGTGGTGGAAGAAATGAACGGCCTGCTGTTCTACCCCGTGCAGTACGAAGGGGAAGAACTCTCCAAGAATGTGTTCTACACCGGGGCTGCGCCCAACCAACAGGCCATTCCTGCGGTGGACTATTTGATGAGCAAAGACGGTGGCGGTGCCAAGCGCTTCGTGCTGTTGGGAACCGACTATGTGTACCCCCGCACCACCAACAAAATCTTGCGCGCCTACTTGCACAGCAAGGGCATTCAGGACAAAGACATCGATGAAAAATACACCCCCTTTGGTCACTCCGATTACCAGACCATCGTGGCCGACATCAAGAAGTTCTCGCAAGGCGGCAAGACGGCGGTGGTCTCCACCATTAACGGCGACTCCAATGTGCCTTTCTACAAGGAACTGGGCAACGCCGGTTTGAAGGCCAAGGACGTGCCGGTGGTGGCTTTCTCGGTGGGTGAAGAAGAGTTGCGCGGCGTGGACACCAAACCCCTGGTGGGCCACTTGGCGGCATGGAACTACTTCATGAGCCTGAAGAACCCCACCAACGACGCCTTCATCAAGAAGTGGTCAGCCTATGCCAAGGCCCACAACATCCCCGGTCACAAAGACAAGCCTTTGACCAATGACCCGATGGAAGCCACTTACATCGGCATCAATATGTGGAAGCAAGCCGTTGAAAAAGCCAAGTCCACCGATGTCGACAAGGTGATTGCCGCCATGGCCGGACAAAAGTTCCCGGCGCCCAGCGGCATCATGTCTGAAATGGATGCGAAGAACCACCACCTGCACAAATCGGTCTTCATCGGTGAAATCAAGGCCGATGGTCAGTTCAATGTGGTGTGGAAAACGCCGGCGCCCGTCAAAGCCATGCCTTGGAGCCCCTACATCCCAGGCAATGACAAAAAGCCCGATGAGCCTGTGACCAAGTAAGTCACGGTTGCAAGCCAATGCCTTTGACATTTCTCCTCATGCTGCGTGGGTTGGTGGGCTTGCTGCTGGCCAGCTGGCTGGCCACCCAGGCCCAAGCACTGACCCCCGGCCAAGCCAGGCAATTGGTCATGGCCGATTCGGAGGCCCGAATCCAAGCCTTGGGCCAGGCGGTCGAGCAACTCAGCCAAGCACCTGATCCCGCCACATTGGCCTTGATCCAGGCGCTGGCCGACGATGAGGTCAAATTCAAAGGCGATCAGGTCTTCCTGGTGCATGACAATCAGCCCCGTGACGCGGTCACTGGGGCGCTGGTTGCCTTGCCCCCGGATGCCGAAGAGGTGGTCAACAACAACCGCATGCGCGGTGAAATTGACGCGACCTTGGCGTGGTTGAAACTCTTCGATCAAGACCCCGCCAAAAGAGCCGCCGCCATCAAGACCTTGGCCGACGAGTCCGATGCGGCCCATTTGCCCTTGCTGGAAAAGGCCTTGGCACAAGAAAGCTCGCCAGACCTGCAAAGACAATTGCAATTGGTTCGAGCCCGTATTTTGCTGGCCAGCCCTGAGCCTGGGCAGCGCATTGAAGCGGTTCGGGTCTTGGCGCAAGAACACGATGCCCTGACCAAGACCTTGCTGGTCGAGCAGCTCAAAAATGAAAGCGACCCCAAAGTGCAGGCGGCCATTCAGTTGGCCCTGCAACAAGTCAATGCCGCTCTGGCCTGGAGTGAGCGCGCACAAGCGGTGTTCTCGGGTTTGAGTCTGGGCAGCATTTTGCTGTTGGTCGCACTGGGCCTGGCCATCACCTATGGTTTGATGGGGGTCATCAACATGGCCCACGGCGAGCTGATGATGCTCGGCGCCTACGCCACCTACACCGTGCAGGTCTTGTTTCAGAAATACCTGCCGACCTCGTTTGACTGGTATTTGCTGGCCGCCGTGCCGGTGTCGTTCCTGGTTTCGGCCTTGGCGGGCGCGGTGCTGGAGCGCGGCGTGATCCGCTTTTTGTACGGCCGCCCCTTGGAAACCCTGCTGGCCACCTGGGGCATCAGCCTCATGCTCATGCAGCTGGTGCGGACCGTTTTCGGTGCCCAAAATGTGGGGGTTGAAAACCCGAGCTGGATGAGTGGTGGGCTCGTCTTGATGGGCAATTTGCAGCTGCCGTGGAACCGCCTCATCATCATCGCCTTTGCCTTTTGGGTTTTGTTTTGTATCGCCCTCTTGATTGGCAAAACCCGCTTGGGCCTCTTTGTGCGCGGGGTCACGCAAAACCGGCCCATGGCCGCTTGCATGGGGGTCAACACCGCGCGCATTGATACCTACGCCTTTGCCCTGGGTTCGGGCATTGCGGGCTTGGCCGGTTGTGCCCTGAGTCAAATCGGCAATGTGGGGCCGGACTTGGGGCAGGGCTACATCGTGGACTCCTTCATGGTGGTGGTGCTGGGGGGCGTGGGCCAGTTGGTCGGTACCGTGTATGCCGCCCTGGGCCTGGGCATTTTGAATAAATTTTTGGAAGGCTGGATGGGGGCCGTGCTGGCCAAAATTGCGGTGTTGGTTTTCATTGTGGTGTTCATCCAAAAACGGCCCCAAGGCATTTTTGCGGTGAAAGGCCGGACCGCACAAGACTGAGGCCTTTGAACTGATGAACTCAAACCTTGAAATTCCCAAGCCACCGCCCTTGCTCAGCCGCAAGGGTTGGACCGTCTGTTGGCTGGCCTTGCTGGTGATTGGTGGGCTGGTTCCCGCCATGAACCTGTTGGCCCCGGTGGACAGTTGGTGGCATTTGAGCGATTACGCCGTGGCCTTGATCGCCAAGATCATGTGCTACGCGATGGCCGCCTTGGCCCTGGACCTGATTTGGGGTTACACCGGCATTTTGAGCTTGGGCCATGGCTTGTTTTTCGCTTTGGGCGGCTACGTCATGGGCATGTACCTCATGCGCCAGATCGGGCGTGATGGCAACTACAAAAGTGATTTGCCCGATTTCATGGTGTTCCTGGATTGGAAGACCCTGCCTTGGCATTGGACTTTCTCAGGCAGCTTTGTCGCCACCTTGATCCTGATCGTGTTGGTGCCGGCTGGGGTGGCCTGGGTTTTTGGCTTCTTTGCCTTTCGCTCGCGCATCAAGGGGGTGTATTTTTCCATCATCACCCAAGCCTTGACGTTCGCGGCCATGCTGCTGTTTTTCCGCAATGAAACCGGCTTTGGCGGCAACAATGGTTTCACCGATTTCAAGCGCATTCTGGGCATGCCCCTGGCCACACCCGGCATGCGCATGGCCTTGTTTGTCTTGACGGGTTTGACCTTGCTGGGTTTTTACTTGATGGCGCGTTGGCTGATGCGATCCAAGTTCGGGCGGGTCTTGCAGGCCATTCGCGATGCCGAGACCCGTGTCATGTTTTCAGGCTACAACCCGCTGCCTTACAAACTCACCATCTGGACCTTGTCGGCCGTGATGTGTGGGGTGGCCGGGGCTTTGTATGTGCCCCAGGTGGGCATCATCAACCCCAGTGAAATGAGCACGGCTGCGTCGATTGAGATGGTGGTCTGGGCCGCCGTGGGGGGGCGCGCCAGTTTGATCGGCCCAATTTTGGGGGCCTTCTTGGTGAATGGGGCCAAGAGCTGGCTGACCGTGGTGGCCCCTGAATTCTGGCTGTATTTTCTGGGCGCTTTGTTCATTGGCGTGACCTTGTTTTTGCCCACCGGCGTGGTGGGATTGCTCAAGCGTTTGCGCGGGGAGGGCCGGTCATGAGCGTGGTCACGAGCGAGGCGGACGTCCATCTGGACCACGGTCGCATCCTGTATTTGGAAGATGTGAGCGTGAGCTTTGATGGCTTCAAGGCCATCAACAAGCTTTCGCTGGACATTGCCCCGTCATCACGATCACGCCGTCCGGCGGCGGGACTGGCGGCGGCATTACCGGCCCCGGCACAACGGGCTTGAACAACCTCGTCACATGGAGCTCGCCCACTGGCGCG
>CAIUTG010000163.1 GCA_903902035.1 uncultured Curvibacter sp.
ATCAATTGGGTGTCGGTGTGCAACACCGCGCGATTGGGTTGGTAACGAATCGCGCCCAGCACCGCTCGCTGCAAGGAGGAAGCCTCATTGCCCAGCAGACCGAGTGACTGGTCGCTGTGCGACGCCAATACCACGGCATCAAAGGTCTCACTGCCCTGGCTGCTCAACACCTTGACACCCTGCCCCAAGCCATGGGCGTGGGGCAGCACCTGCTGGACCGCACAGCCCAGACGGACATTCTTCAGCCGCTGAGTGATGCGCTGGACATACTGCTGTGAGCCGCCGCGCAAACTGAACCATTGGGGCTGACCCACGACTTGCAGGAGCCCGTGGTTGTGACAAAAGCGAATCAGGGTGTCGATCGGGAAGGCCATCATTTGCCGGGTCGAACAAGACCAGATGCAGGCCACCATCGGCACCAGGTAATGGTCCCTGAAGATCGGTGAAAATTCATGCCGAGACAAAAACTCGGCCGTGGTTTCCTGCGTCACCACGCCGCGCTGGGCCAAGGCGGTGGCCAGGCGGTTGAACCGAAAAACCTCGTACAACATCCGCAAAAAACCCGGCCTCAAAGCCTGACTGGGTTGTGCCAACAGGCCCCGCAAGCCGGTACCGGCCCATTCCAGCGATGAGCGGGCGCCACCAGGTCGCACCTGGACCGAAAAACCCATATCAGAAGGCGTGAGTTCAACCCCCAACTCCCGCAGCAAGCCCATCAAACCAGGGTAAGTGCGGTGATTGCAAACCAAAAAACCGGTGTCGACGCCAAACCGCTGGCCATCCAGATCAATGTCCACCGTGTGTGCATGCCCGCCCGGCCGCTGGTCGGCCTCGAACAAGGTCACCTCGGCTTGATCACGCAATTGCCAGGCAGCGGCCAAGCCGCTGACACCTGAACCAATGACCGCCACCCGCTGCATTCTGGAACTTGGATTGACCATGTTTACTCAAAAATTGAACCCATTCGCGGATTGTAACTCATCAGTTTTATTAAAAAAACCAATGGTTTTAACAATGACCTGATAGGTATAATTCAGGCATGGATTCCGTCAAAACCCGCTTAAAGGAACAGGTCAAAGCCCTCCGAACCGAAGCCATCATGGAAGCGGCGAACAAGTTGTTGGCTGAAAAAGGCTATGAATCCATGACCATGGATGAAGTGGCTGAGCGCGTCGGCATGTCCAAGGCCAGCCTCTACAAGTTCTTTCCCAGCAAGGAAGACCTGGCCGCGCAGGCCATGGTGAAGGTGCTGGACCAAGCCTTGGCGTTGATCGATGATCTGCGAGACGGGCCCGAGCCCAATCCCCTGCAATGCTTGCGCGAGCTGACACGCTGGGCCATGCAAACCAAACTGGACGGTGAAATGCCCAGCTTGCCTGCGCAAAACTCATCGCTCAGCGCTTCTCTCATGGCCCACGAACCCTATGTGGAGCGGCTTTTGTCCATGTCTTTGAAGCTCGGAGTGTGGGTCGCGCAGGCCCAGTCGGCGGGGCAAATAGACCCCGAGCTACCGACCGACTTCGTGCTCTATCAACTCTATGCGCGTTCGTGTGACCCCGTCTTGGGGGTCATGAAAGAGGACGGTCGCTACAGCCGTGAACAAATTCTCGACTGGATGCTGCAGGTTCAGTTTGAGGGGCTGGCCCCGACTTTGAAACGCTCTACCTCTTGACGCGTCGCGTCGGCAATCCTGGAGAGCTCCTCCACCGAGGCGGTGATTTCCTCTGAAGCGGTGGCGTTGTTGCGGGCGATTTGATCCAGGCTCGACAAATTCGCGTTGATTTCCTCAACCGCACTGCTCTGCTGCTCCAGGGCAGCAGAAATGCGGCGCAGCATTTCGTCGGCTTCGCGGGAACCCTGTTGAATTTGGGCCATGGCATTTTGAACCTCGCTGACCGACCTCACCGCCAAGGCGGTTTCGCTCACGGCATCGCGCACCAAGGCCGCAATTTCTTGCGAACTCTCGGCACTGCTGGCGGCCAATTTGCCTACCTCTTCTGCCACCACCGAAAAGCCTTTGCCATGCTCACCTGCACGCGCCGCCTCAATGGCCGCATTCAGGGACAGCAAATTGGTTTTGTTGGCGATCTTCTCGATGACCTCGGTGATTTTATTGACCTTGTTGGAGTTATCGGCAATTTTCTCAATCAGACTCACCATTTGCTTCATCTGATCCATGCCGCTTTGCATGCCTGCAATCGAGTCTTGGGATTTTTGACTGGCCAAGGCGGTGTTCTTGGCCACATCCACCACGGACATCGAGGTTTGCCGCACGGCCTCCGTGACTTGGGAGATGGCATGCGTCTGGTTTTGGGCACCAACCGAAATTTGGCTGACCGCATGGCTGGACTGGCTGGAGGCAGCCGCCACCTGGCGGGTGTTGGCATTGATGGCCACCATGGCCGAACCCAGGCTGTCCAAAGACGCATTGATGTTGTGGCGCAAGACCGACAAATCCCCTCGTCCCTCGGTCTTGATGCGCCGGGTCAAATCCCCTTGCGCCACCTGGTTCATGACCGATCCGACCTCATCGAGCATCCCGCGCAAGGACTGCATGGCGCGGGCGGCTTGGTCCAAAGCCAGTTTGAACTGCCCCTGGGTTTCATAGGCATGGGTTAGAGAAAACTGTCCCGCCTCCAGGGCGCGCATCATGTCGTTGATGGACACCATCGTGTGTTGCACCCCATCAAGCGATCCGTTGATGGCATTTTTAAGCTGCGCCATGTCGCCCTGCAAATTCGCGTTCACCCGCTGGCCCAACTCACCGCGCGACATCGCCGCCATCACGGCATTGACTTCGAGCACCGCCGATGCAATGGTCTGCATCAAGTGGTTAAAGGCCTTGGCTGTTTCGCCCACTTCGTCGCTGCTCTCTATCGGTACTTGTTGCCCAAACTCGAAGGTCTGGGCGATTTGCGAAATGGTTTTCCTCAATTGAAGCAAAGGTCGCTGGATGCTGTAAACGATCAGTGCCGCCAACCCGACCCCCATGATCAAAACCATGGCATACAAAAACACCCCCAACCACAAGCCAAACTGGGCATTCTTTTCTTGTGCATGCGTCAGGTCCAGCAGGTTGTGGCCCAGCTCGTCTTCAAAACCCTTCATCAGATTGATCTTGGCCGTGATCTGGGCCCACCAGTCGGACGCCGGTAAACCATAGTTGCCCTGATCCGCTTTTTCAAGCACCAGCGCCCTCATTTTGGCCGCGGCCTGAACAGGGGGCTCTTGCAACAATTTGTCCAACTTGCCAATCGCCACGGGATCGTCAATTCGCCGGTACAAACTGTCAAAAACACTTTGCTTGCTGACCGTTTCAATCAAACGGGAATAGCTGACCTTGTCCAAGGGCTGATTCGCCGTCAGCGTGGCATTGATCAAGGCACGCTCCCGGCCCATGTATTCCTTTTCATTGAGAAAATAGGCGTAGGCCAGCAATTGCCGAGAAATATCGGCATCCTGGCTCAATTTGACCACTTCAAACAGGGGGGCCAATTCAGACTCGATGGTTTTGGAATACCAGCCGGTTGCTTCATTGGCTTGCGGCCCGAGCGTGCTGACTTGCTGGCGCACCCGGTTCAGGTTGGTCTTGAGCTGGGTCACATCGCGCAGGAGTTGATCCACCAGATCGGGATGCCCCTTCATGGAGACCTGTTGCAATTCCGCCTCAAAAACAGACAACTTTTGATCGGTCTTGCCGCGTTGGGCGGCAAGACCATCGAGCCCTTTTTCACCCTTGGAGGCCAGGAAACCCGCCGTCAACCCCCGCTCCAATTGAAGTTGGTGAACCAAATCGCCCGACATTTGTGACAGGGTGACCAGTTGGGCAATTTGCGTTAATTGCCGGACCGATTGCCAGCGCTCCCAAATCAGGGTGCCACCAAAATAGGTGCTGCCCGTCATCAAGATGAAAATCAAAGCCATCAATCTCGCACGCACCGAGAATTGGGTAACAAACCTGAGCAGGGCAAACATGGCAACTCTTTTCTGGAAGACTTGGGGGGCGGGGCAAAGTCTAACTGAAAGATCGGCGCCCGGTTCTCAGAATCGCCACCAAGGCTTCTTTTCCTTGTTCAATTGGGGTTGTTGTTCCTGCAATCTGAAATAGGGGCTCAACAAGTCCTCCATGTTGTAAAGCCCCTTTTTTTTATTTTTAAGATTCTCCACGGCAAAGAGAATGCCATTACCGAAGGCTTCACGGCTGATTGACTCGTGCTTCAAACGCACGGTTTGATAAGGGAAACCAAATAGAACCTCGTGAACACCAATGATCCCGCCCGCACGTAAAAATTTGATGCCCTCATCGGGCACATCAAGTGCATGGGCAATTATTTTGGCTGTCCCTGAAATTTCGGCCTTCATTTTGAAATGTTCTTCAATCACTTCGATGTCCGCATAAGGTGCAATTTGTTTCAGCACCTTGGCCGCCATGATTAAAAAATTGACCCCCAACGTGATATTGGGGGAATGAAGCACCACCGTTTTTTGACTCAGCGTTTTCAGCTTTTCCAGTTGCGCAGCAGGGTATTGTGAGACCGCACTGACAATCGTGACACCTTTCTCCGCTGCGGCCTCCCCATAATAATCCAAACCCGTATCCGATGAAAAATCCACAATCACATCCACTGGGTATTTTTCAAATAATGCTGCCGCAGTGAATTCTTGAGAGGAATAGATCAAACCGGGCTCGGTCGATTGAATGCCTAGAAATTCAGGCACAGACCGGTGCTCCAGCAAATCCGATCGCCGCACGACCCATTGCAAGCTGGTGAGTTCCGAAGAAAGCAGAACCGAAGCAACCGCACGACCCGTTTTACCAAAACCAATTAATCCAACTTTCACAATTTGTCTCCTTAAAAAACAAAAATGGGAAAAGCAGATGCCCAATACCTTGACCCCTCTGGCCGCCCTCCATGCCGAACAAGACAAGCGCACCGATCAATGAGCACCCTGGCTTCGCCCCAACTCGGGAGCGATATGGCAGGCTATCACTGTGAATGGAATTGGCAAGGACCGGCTCAAGGAAATACGTAACCGATTCTTCGAATTTGGATAATTTCACCTTGCCGCTTCGTTCAAGCAGTCGAGTCCTTGGCAAAGTAAGTCTGGCGTTTGGGCGAGATTCAATTATACTAATGTATAACAATACAGCGAGTACAAGTCATGCACACAACCAATCTACGCAAGGTCGGCGGCTCAGTGATGTTGGCGGTTCCGCCTGCATTTCTCGATCAATTGCACTTGCAAGTGGGTGCCACGGTCGGCTTGGCCATTGATCATGGCCGTCTGGTGGTGGAGCCGAAGCCTCGACCGCGCTACACCCTGGCAGAACTGCTCGCCGCCTCCGACTACTCGCAACCCCTATCAACGCAAGACCGGGAATGGATTGACTCGCCTGCCGTTGGTGGCGAATTAGCATGAAGCGTGGCGACATTTATCTGGTTTCCCTTGATCCAACTGAAGGGCGGGAGCAACGCGGAAGCCGTCCCGTTGTAGTGGTGTCACCTACCGAATTCAACGAGGGTAAGCGGCTGGGCACGGCACCTTGACCGATACCCTGATTCAGAGTTGTGGTTGCCAGCGGTGTGGCAACAGTTCCTCAATGCGACTGTTCATGTGACCAGGTAATCTCGTCAGCACA
>CAIUTG010000164.1 GCA_903902035.1 uncultured Curvibacter sp.
AACGCGCGACCTCTCCCTTACCAAGGGAGTGCTCTACCACTGAGCCACATGGGCATCGACACGGGCTTGGACACGGGCCACAGGCCTTTGTTCAAACCGCTGTCGACTTCAATCTGTCGTCTTGCCTGTACTACCGATGTCCTGCTGCTGGCGGCCACCCCGACATCTGGAGCGGGAGACGGGAATCGAACCCGCGTCATTAGCTTGGAAGGCTAGGGTTCTACCATTGAACTACTCCCGCCTGAAGGCACAGATGCCACACACTGCAGCAAACCATGCAACCCAAGCGCAGCACTTCGGCGCACTACACATTGTTTCTGAAAACACCAACACTCAAAATTTTCGCTGGTGGAGGAGACTGGATTCGAACCAGTGTAGGCGTAAGCCAACAGATTTACAGTCTGCCCCCTTTAGCCACTCGGGCACCCCTCCGGCGAATCTCAGATTATGCCATGTTTTTTGGCCTTTTGCCAAATTCTTGCCTGCAAGTTGCTGTCCAACCCCCTCACGCCCATTGAAACAATGCCCCGACAGACTCGCCCCGCTGCGCCAACCAGGTCTTGGCCATGGAAAAATGACCACACCCCACAAAAGGCCGGGGCGGCCGGTTGGCAGACAGCGGCGAGGGGTGGTTGGCCTGCAAGATGAGGTGGCGCTGCGCATTGATGAGTGGCCGCTTGCTTTGGGCGTGCGCGCCCCACAGCATGAAAACCAGCGGCCGCTCGCCCTGCCCCAAGGTGCGCACCACCGCATCGGTCAAGGCCTCCCAACCCTGGCCGGCGTGGCTGGCGGGTCGGCCCGCCTCCACCGTCAAACAGGTATTCAACAGCAACACCCCTTGTTGCGCCCACGCCAACAAGCTGCCCGAACGGGGCAAGCCCGACAAAAGCCCATCGCGCCGCAACTCTTTCAAAATATTTTGCAATGAGGGCGGGGGACGCACACCAGGCGACACTGAAAACGCCAAGCCCTCCGCCTGCCCCTCCCCGTGGTAAGGGTCTTGCCCCAAAATCACCACCCGCACCGCCTCGCGTGGTGTCAGCTCAAAGGCACGCAAGGGATTGGGCGGGAAAATCACCGCTTGCTGTTGCAGGCGTTGCGACAAAAAACCCTGCAAGTGCTGCGCCACTGGACCCGCTAAAAAACCCTCGAACTCGGGCCACCAATCGGAGGGCGTCGCCCCTGCCGGGGCAAAGGGTCGAAACAAGGCGGGCAAGTCTGCGCTGAGCAGGCGCTCTGCGCTTGGGTCGCCCGACAAGGAGAAGCCCGGCAACGAGGCCTGTTCAGAAAAGACGGGGTCGCTTGAACGCGCCTGCGAAGCCATGGTCAGAGGCAATTCAAGCCAAGGCCAGCGCCACTGAGTCCGTCAGGCCGCCACGCCAAACAAACGGGCCAGCGCCTGACCAGGATCGGCCGCCCGCATGAAGGCCTCGCCCACCAAGAAGGCGTGCACCTCGGCCGTACGCAGGCGCTGCACATCTTCGGGGTTCAAAATGCCCGACTCGGTCACCAACAATTTATCGGCGGGCACCTCGGCCTTCAAAGTCAACGTGGTGTCCAGCGAAACCTCAAAGGTGTGCAAATTGCGGTTGTTGATGCCCAACAAAGGGGTCTTGAGTTTCAAGGCGCGCTGCAGTTCCTCGCGGTCATGCACCTCGACCAAAACCGCCATGTCCAGACTGCGGGCCACGGCCTCCAGATCGGCCATTTGTGCATCGTCCAAGCACGCCGCAATCAGCAAGATGGCGTCTGCCCCCATGGCACGCGACTCGTAAATTTGATACGCGTCGATCATGAAATCCTTGCGCAGCACGGGCAGATCACAAGAGGCCCGGGCTTGCTTCAAATAGTCCACGCCGCCTTGAAAGAAGGATCGGTCGGTCAGCACCGACAAACACGCTGCACCGTGTTCGGCATAACTTTGGGCAATGTCGGCCGGCACAAAATCAGCGCGCAAAACCCCTTTGGAAGGGCTGGCTTTTTTGACCTCGGCAATCACCGCCGCCTGGCCAGCAGCGATTTTGCGCCGCAACGCGCCCTCGAAGTCACGCGTCAACACCCGGCTTTCGGCATCGGCCCGCATGGCATTGAAAGGGGTTTTTTTCAGGCTGGCAGCGAGTTCTTCGCGCTTGACCTCAACGATTTTTTGCAAAATGTCACTCACGGGGAAGCTCCTGTTTCACGCGGCCAAGGATTGCGAGGCCGCGATCAATTGATCCAAACGTCGTCGCGCGGCACCGCTCTCCAGCGCGGCACGCGCCAAGGCCACCCCGGCTTGCATGGTGGGGGCCACGTTGGCGGCGTACAGCGCCACGCCCGCATTCAACAACACGATGTCGCGTGCGGGCCGCAGGGCTGCATCGGGCAGGTTGTCCAAAACACCCAGCAACATCTGACGCGAGTCTTCTGGGGTTTCGACGCGCAGCGCCCGGTGGCTGGCCATGGCCAAACCAAAGTCTTCGGGGTGAATTTCATATTCGCGCACTTCGCCTTGGTGCAATTCACCCACCAAGGTGGACGCGCCCAGACTGACCTCGTCCATGCCGTCGCGGCCATACACCACCACCGCATGTTCAGCGCCCAAACGCTGCAGCGCGCGCACTTGGATGCCGACCAGGTCGGGGTGGAAAACACCCATCAAAATGTTCGGTGCACCGGCCGGGTTGGTGAGGGGACCGAGGATGTTGAACAGGGTTCGAACCCCCAATTCCTTGCGCACCGGGGCCACATTTTTCATGGCCGGGTGGTGGTTCGGTGCAAACATGAAACCAATGCCGGTTTGCGCAATGCACTGGGCAATGGCCGTTGGCGACAAGTTCAAATTCAAGCCCAGCGCCTCCAACACGTCGGCGCTGCCCGACTTGCTCGACACACTGCGGTTGCCATGCTTGCTGACCTTGGCTCCGGCCGCGGCGGCGACAAACATGGCGCAGGTGCTGATGTTGAAGGTGTGCGAACCATCGCCACCCGTGCCCACGATGTCGATCAAATGGGTGCGGTCGGCCGCGGCCACTTCGACCGGGGTCGAAAACTCGCGCATGACCTGGGCCGCCGCCGTGATCTCGCCAATGGTTTCTTTCTTCACGCGCAGGGCGGTCAGCAAAGCGCCGGTCATGACGGGCGACAACTCGCCTTGCATGATCAAGCGCATGAGGTGGAGCATTTCATCGTGAAAAATTTCACGGTGCTCAATCGCGCGTTGCAGCGCTTCTTGCGGGGTGATGGGCATGGTCAGGGCCGTTCTAAAAAGTTCTTCAACATCGCGTGGCCGTGTTCGGTCAGGATCGACTCCGGATGGAACTGCACGCCTTCGATGTCCAAATGCCGGTGTTTCACGCCCATGATTTCGCCGTCTTCGGTCCAGGCCGTGACCTTCAAATCGGCCGGGCAGCTGCTGCGCTCAATCGCCAGCGAGTGGTAGCGGTTGACGGTGAATTGCCTTGGCAGACCGGCAAAAACACCTTCTTCGGTGGTGGTGATGACGCTGGTCTTGCCGTGCATGAGCTGCTGGGCGCGAATGATCTTGCCGCCAAAAGCCGCACCAATCGCCTGGTGTCCCAAACACACGCCCAAAATCGGCAGCTTGCCTGCAAAGTATTGAATCGCCGCCACAGAGATGCCCGCCTCGGCAGGCGAGCAAGGCCCCGGCGAGATCACCAGTCGATCGGGCGCGCGCTCGGCAATGCCTTCCAGTGTGATTTCGTCGTTGCGAAAGACCTCGACCTCGGCACCCAGTTCGCCGAAATACTGCACGATGTTGAAGGTGAACGAGTCGTAGTTGTCCACCATGAGGAGCTTGATTTTTTGCGTCATGGCGTTCACTCCAGACCTTCTTCAACCAGTTCAGCGGCACGCAACAAGGCGCGCGCCTTGTGCTCGGTTTCGCGCCATTCCATCTCGGGCACCGAGTCGGCAACCACCCCCGCTGCGGCCTGGACATAGAGCATCTGGTCTTTGATGATGCCGGTGCGAATCGCAATGGCCACGTCCATTTCACCAGCAAAGCTGATGTAGCCGCAGGCCCCGCCATACAGGCCGCGCTTGGTCGGCTCCAACTGATCGATCAATTCCATGGCATGCACCTTGGGCGCACCCGTCAAAGTACCCGCCGGGAAGGTGGCTTTGAGCACGTCCATGGCGGTCATGCCATCGTTCAAAATGCCTTCGACATTGCTCACAATGTGCATCACATGGCTGTAACGCTCCACCGCAAAAGCCTCCGTCACTTTGACCGAGCCCGTTTTGGCAATCCGCCCAATGTCGTTGCGCGCCAAGTCGATCAGCATGACGTGTTCGGCACGCTCTTTGGGGTCGTTGATCAATTCGATTTCGGTCGCCTTGTCGAGTTCCGGTGAGGCCCCCCGGGGCCGCGTACCGGCCAGGGGACGGATGGTGATTTTTTGTTGCTCCGGCGTGTCGCCTTGCGCGGCCACCGTCTCTTGGCGCACCAGGATTTCGGGCGAAGCCCCGACCACATGAAAATCCCCAAAATGGTAGAAGTACATGTACGGTGAAGGGTTCAAAGAACGCAAGGCCCGGTAAAGGCTCAAGGGGCTTTCGGTGTAGCGTTTTTTGATGCGCTGGCCCACCTGCACCTGCATGAAGTCGCCCGCGGCAATCAGTTCCTTGGCCTGTTCTACCGCACTCAAATAGTCGGCTTTGGCAAAGTCGCGCTCGGGCGGGTGACTTTGCGAGGGCTTGACCAAGGGCGCACTGACGGAGTATTTGAGTTGCTCCTTCAAATCGCGCAAGCGCTTTTTGGCGCTGTTGTAGGCCTCGGGCTGCGCCGGGTCGGCATAGACGATCAAATACAGCTTGCCCGACAGGTTGTCGATCACCGCCAGTTCTTCGGTCTGCAACAACAAAATATCGGGCGTGCCCAAGGTATCGGGCGGGCAGCTTTGCTCTAATTTCTTCTCGATGTAACGCACCGCGTCGTAGCCAAAGTAACCCGCCAAGCCACCACAAAAACGCGGCAAGCCGGGGCGCAGCGCCACTTTGAAGCGCTTTTGGTATTCGGCAATGAAGTCCAGCGGGTTGCCCACGGCGGTTTCCACCACCTGCCCGTGGGTCACCACCTCGGTCTTGGCTTGTTCGCCAAAACCGGTGGCGCGCAGCAGGGTTTTGGCCGGCAGGCCGATGAAGCTGTAGCGGCCAAAACGCTCGCCCCCCACCACCGACTCCAGCAAAAAGCTGTAGCGCCCGCCGTCTCGGGAATGGGCCAGCTTCAGGTACAGGGAAAGGGGGGTTTCTAAATCGGCAAAGGCTTCCAGCATCAAGGGGATGCGGTTAAAGCCCTGGCGGCTCAGGCTTTTGAATTCAAGTTCAGTGATCACTCGGAGAGCTCCGTATCGTTCATTCAGGGGACACGTGACGGAGCGAGCTCAAGCTCGTCCTTCACGCGGGAATCAAAGGGTGCGCGGGGTGTGGCGAGCCCCGCCAGGGCCAAGCTCCCCGGTCGCTACAACCTGTGATGAAGGTGCGGTGAATGAACATGCGCCAAAGTGTAGCAAATGCCCAATGCGGGCCTAATGCGGCCCGGCACGGCCGGACGTCAAACCCCCTCAGGCAGCCAAGGCCGAGCGCATGGCCTGGATGACGGCGGCGTAATCGGGTTTGCCAAAAATCGCACTCCCCGCGACAAAGGTGTCGGCCCCCGCCGCCGCGACACGGGCGATGTTGTCGGTCTTGATGCCACCGTCCACCTCCAGCCGGATGTCCTTGCCCGAAGCATCAATGCGGCGGCGCACCGCCTCTACCTTGCGCAAGGCCGAGTCGATGAAACCCTGGCCACCAAAACCCGGGTTGACGCTCATGATCAAAATCAAATCCAGGTCGTCGATCACCCAGTCCAACACCTCCAGGGGCTGGGCAGGATTGAACACCAAACCGGCCTTGACGCCCTGGCCCTTGATGGCCTGGATGCTGCGGTGCACATGGCCGGAAGCGTCGGGGTGAAAACTGATCAAGTCGGCCCCGGCTTCGGCAAAAGACGCCGCCAGCGCGTCCACGGGCTGGATCATCAAATGCACATCAATCGGCACGGCCACACCAGCGGCGGTCTTGGCATGGGGCTTCAAAGCCTGACAAACCATGGGGCCAAAAGTCAAGTTGGGCACATAGTGGTTGTCCATGACGTCAAAGTGAATCCAGTCCGCGCCAGCGGCAATCACGTTGCGGACCTCTTCACCCAAACGGGCAAAATCGGCGGACAAAATAGAAGGGGCGATGCGGTATGGGGGTTTCATGGCAATCACTCAAAAAAACAAAGGCTTCAAATTCGATGGCATTATCGTCGCCAGAGAATGCCAAAATGGGACGCCATGTCAAACCACATCATTGAAGTCACGGTCGAGCCGCGTTTTCTGTCCGAGCCGTCAGAACCCGCGCAGTCGCTTTATTGTTTTGCTTACACCATCACACTGACCAATCGCAGCGAGGTGTCAGCCCAGCTGATTTCACGCCACTGGTGGATTCATGATGCCCGGGGCCACACCGAAGAGGTCAAAGGCCTGGGCGTGGTGGGACACCAGCCCTTGCTCAAGCCCGGCGAGTCATTTCAATATACGAGCGGCTGCCAACTGCGCTCGGCCAGCGGCACCATGCACGGCACTTATTTCTTTGTCACCGAAGCCGGTGAGCCTTTCGAGGTGACCATTCCCTTGTTTGTCTTGGAGGCCAGTGCCGGTAGCCTGCCCCTGGGTCGCGTCCTGCACTGAAGGCCCGGTTCCAATGCCCTCCTCCAAGTCACTCGGCGAATTCGAACTCATCCAGCGTTTTTTTACCCACCCTCTCAGGGCCGACAGCCCGGTGCGTTTGGGCGTGGGCGACGACTGCGCCCTGCTCCAACCCCAGCCCAATAGCGAACTCGCCATTTCCAGCGACATGTTGGTGGAAGGACGGCATTTTTTATCCACCACAGACCCGGTTCGGCTGGGCCACAAAGCGCTGGCCGTGAACCTGTCCGACTTGGCCGCCTGCGGCGCCAAACCCATCGGCCTGACTTTGGCCTTGGCCCTGCCCCGTGCCGATGAGGCTTGGCTGGCCGGCTTCTCCCAGGGCTTGCTGCGCTTGGCCCAAGCGCATGGCTGCGAGCTGATCGGGGGCGACACGACGCAGGGGCCGCTGAACATTTGCATCACGGTGTTTGGCGAAATTCCCTTGAAAGACGGTCGCAGCCAAGCCTTGCTGCGCAGCGGCGCACGCCCCGGAGACGATGTGTATGTGAGCGGCACTTTGGGTGATGCCCGCTTGGCGCTGGAGGTTTTTCGTGGCACGGTGCAAGTGCCAGGCCCGGTTTTTGAAGCGGCGCGCACGCGCCTGGAGCAGCCCACCCCCCGCGTGGCGCTGGGCCAAGCCTTGCGCGGCGTGGCCAGCGCCGCCTGCGACATCAGCGATGGCTTGAGCGGCGATCTGGGCCACATCCTGCAAAGTTCCGGCGTGGGTGCCACGCTGGACGCACGACAGGCCATTCAACTGTTGGGCGTGCAACGCTACCCCGTCAACGCCCGTGGGGTTTTCGACAGCCAGCGCGCCCTGTCGCTGGTGCTGAACGGCGGCGATGACTATGAGCTGGTCTTTACCGCCCCGCCGCAGGCCGCCGCCGCTGTGGCCGCCGCCGCCCAAGCCAGCGCCACCCCGGTGCTCAAAATTGGTGGCATCGATGCCGCGCCTGGGCTGAGGCTTTGGGACGGTGACGCTGCGCCCCAAACCTTGAACGCGACCAGTTTTGACCATTTCAAATGATGAACCCCATGCGCCCACCCCCCGCCGAGCAGCCGGACCTTGCCTCCCCAACCCCGCCCCAGACGGCTGCGCCAAGCCCGGTGCGCGCCAATGCCCGCTTCATGCGTTCACATCCCGCCCATTGGCTGTCATTGGGCTTTGGTTCGGGCCTGAGCCCCGTGGCCCCCGGCACCGCAGGCACTTTGTGGGCATGGGCCGCCTACACCCTGCTGAACGATTGGCTGAACCCGCAGACCATGGGCATGCTGATTTTCTTCAGCACCCTACTCGGCTGGTGGGCTTGCACCTTCACCGCCAAACGCTTGCAAACCCCCGACCCCAGCCACATCGTGATTGACGAGATCACCGCGTTCTGGCTCGTGCTGTGGCTGATCACACCCGCCGACTTTTGGCAGCAACTGGCGGCTTTTGTCTTGTTCCGGTTTTTTGATGCGGTCAAGCCTGGCCCTGTGGGTTGGGCCGATCAAAAATTCCACGACAGCGGCTTGGGCATTTGGGGCGGCTTTGGCATCATGCTCGATGATTTTGTGGCCGCTTTTTGCACCTTGCTGCTCCTGGCTGTGTGGCGGTTTTTCACATGAACCACGACCTTTGCGTTTTCCTATCCGAACAACTGCGCCAGCAAGGCCTGCGCCTGGTCACCGCTGAAAGCTGCACCGGCGGCTTGATTGCCGCCACCTGCACCGACATGGCTGGTTCCAGCGACTGGTTTGAGCGGGGGTTTGTGACCTATTCCAACGCCGCCAAAACCGAGTGCCTGGACGTCCCCCAAGCCCTGTTGACGGCACACGGGGCGGTCAGCGCCGAGGTGGCACAAGCCATGGCCCTGGGGGCTTTGCGCCACTCCGAGGCCCAACTGGCGGTGGCCGTGACCGGCATTGCAGGGCCCGGCGGCGGGACACCCGACAAACCCGTGGGCACGGTGTGGTTTGGCTTTGCACTGCAACGCGCGGGCCAAACCACGCCCGACCTGTCCAGCGAAAGACAGCGGTTTGACGGCGACCGCGCCGCCGTGCGAAGCGCCACCGTCGAGCACGCTTTGGCGCGGCTGCTGGCTTTGTCACAAAAACCTTCTTAAACACACAAGAGACAAGCCTTACCAAGGCCGCACTGGGGATGCAATGAAACAGCTTCTGGAACGAATTTATCCTGTTCGATATACCGCTTTTTTACTTTGCTGGGGAGGCTTCATCGTCACCCTGATCTGGTGGTACGGCAACCACGCCTCACTCTGGATCGTGTTGCTGTTCGCCTTCTTGGTCGTGGTGGGCTTGCGTGATGTGCGGCAAAACCACCACGCGATTTTGCGTAACTACCCGGTGATCGGTCATGTGCGCTTTTTGCTGGAGTTCATCCGCCCTGAAATCCGCCAATACTTCATCGAAAGCGACCACGAAGCCGCGCCGTTTTCACGCGCCCAGCGATCGGTGGTCTACCAGCGCGCCAAAGGCGTCAGTGACAGCCGACCTTTTGGCACCCAGCTTGATGTGGGTTCGGATGGTTATGAGTGGATGAACCACTCGGTCCAACCCTCTTCACTGCCTGACCAGGATTTCCGCATCACGATTGGTGCAAACCGGCCCCAGCCCTACAGCGCCAGCGTTTTCAACATCTCGGCCATGAGTTTTGGGGCCTTGTCGGCCCATGCCATTTTGGCCTTGAACCTGGGCGCCAAGCGCGGCGGCTTCGCGCACGACACCGGCGAGGGCTCCATCTCCCAATACCACCGCGAAAACGGCGGCGACTTGATATGGGAAATTGGCTCGGGCTATTTCGGTTGCCGCAACCTGGATGGCAGCTTCAGCACCGAAAAATTCCAGGCAAATGCCACCCAGCCGCAAGTCAAGATGATCGAAATCAAGTTGAGCCAGGGGGCCAAGCCCGGCCATGGCGGGGTTTTGCCCGGGGCCAAAGTCACCCCAGAGATTGCGGCCGCTCGCGGGGTCGCGGTGGGGGAAACCTGCGTCTCACCATCGGCCCACAGCGCTTTCGGCAATCCCCGCGAGATGATGCTTTTCATCGACCAATTGCGCAACCTGAGCGGCGGCAAACCCACCGGGTTCAAACTCTGCATTGGCCATCCCTGGGAATGGTTTGCCATGGTCAAAGCCATGCTGGCGACCGGCATCACGCCCGACTTCATCGTTGTCGATGGGGCCGAAGGCGGCACGGGTGCTGCCCCGCTGGAATTCACCGACCACGTGGGCACCCCCTTGCAAGAAGGCCTGCAACTGGTGCACAACACCCTGGTGGGGGTGGGCCTGCGCGATCAAATCAAACTGGGTTGCGCAGGCAAAGTCGTCACGGCTTTTGACATGGCCCGCATGATGGCCCTGGGCGCCGATTGGTGCAATGCCGCACGCGGCTTCATGTTGGCCCTGGGCTGCATTCAGTCCCAGAGCTGCAACACCGACCGTTGCCCCACCGGGGTGGCCACCCAAGACCCGCAGCGCCAGCAAGCCCTGGTGGTGCCGGACAAGGCCACCCGGGTCGAGAATTTTCACCGTGAGACCTTGCACGCCCTGAAGGAGCTGATTCAGGCGGCCGGGTTGGCGCATCCGAAAGACATTGACGCGCACCACATTGTGCGACGCATCTCCGACACCGAAGTGCGTTTGCTGAGCAAACTGATCATGCAGGTGCCGCCTGGGGCCTTGTTGAAAGAGCCCATGGATTTGCCTTACAGCGTGTTTCGGGACCACTGGGCGCACGCCCACGCTGACAGTTTTCAGCGCAGTTGAGGCGGGGCGGCAGGCACCCATTCGCGGGACACCGCCACCTGGGCTCGTGCCAGGCGGCCACGCATCGTCAACACCGCTTTGTCCTTGCTGATCAGGGGGCACTGATGGGCCACGGCCAAGTCGATAAAAACCTGGTCATCGGGGTCTTTGCAGGTCCAGGGGGCTTTGTTGGGGACCGCCACAAACTGGGCATGGGCCTCATAGTGATCCAGCACCTGCTGCGCCGTTTTTTGATAAAAGGCCAATCGCGCCACCAGGTGGGGGTAGTCCAGCACCCGGCGCAGCTCCTCCCGCATGTGGGGGGTGGCCAAACAAATCAGGTGCCCTCGCTGCAAGGCCTCCCGCAAAGCGGCCGTGCGCGGGTCCTGGAACAACCACAGGTCCAGCACCACATTGGTGTCCAAGACCAGGGCAGCGCTGGCCGCTGAGGGGGTTGAAAGCAAAGCCACAGGCCAGGCGCTCAAGCGTCAAGCCGAGGGCTCGGAGGCGCCGGGTTGGCGGGGTTTCAGCCGCCCCGCGACCAAATCAAATTTGAACAAACGACATTCAATGGGGCCATTCCACATCGGCACACGGCGCGATTCTTTCAAGCGCATGCGGCCTGGCAACTTGAGGTCCGGGGTCAAGACCCAGGCCTGCCAGCCACTGAAATTCTTTTTCCAATGCGAGGCCAATTGCAAAAAGAATTCGCCGCCGTCCTCGGTTTGCGGGGTCTCCCGGCCTGTTTGTGCCAGCGCCTGCACGCCCGCCACACCGGCGGCCTCGATCCGCTCGCCGTAGGGAGGGTTCAACAACATCATGCCGGGCGTGGCCGTGGGCGGCATGCGCTGCAAGGCATCGCCGCCGCGCAATTGCACGACCTGCGCCACGCCTGCACGCTCGGCATTGCGCTCGGCAAAGTCAACCATGCGGTGTGACACATCGGACCCAAAAATAGGCGCATTCGGAACCCGTTCAGCGGCTTGGGCCTGGGCTTTCAGCGCTTGCCAAACATGGGCCTGATAAGGCAGCAGTTTTTCAAACCCGAAGTGGCGCTGTGAACCGGCGGCCATGTTGCAAGCGATTTGTGCGGCTTCAATGACCAAGGTGCCGCTGCCGCAGCAGGGATCGTAAAAAGGCAAGGCAGTGGCCGCATCGGCGTTCCAGCCGCTGGCAGCGATCATGGCGGCGGCCAGGGTTTCTTTGAGCGGGGCATCGCCCTTGTCGGTGCGCCAGCCGCGCTTGAACAGCGGCTCGCCCGAGGTGTCAATGTACAAGGTCGCGATGTCGGTGGTCAGGTGGACATAAAGGCGCACATCGGGCCACTGGGTATTGACGTCCGGACGCACCCCGGTTTTTTGACGGAAGCGGTCCGCCACCGCATCCTTGACTTTGAGCGCGGCAAAGTTGAGGCTGGTCAAGGGGCTGTGTTGGGCGGTGATGTCGACCTTGAATGTGTTTTTGGTAGTGAACCACACCTCCCAAGCCACCGCGCTGGCGGCCTCATACAAGTCGCGCTCGTTGCGGTAAGGGGTTTGCGAGAGTTGCACCAAAACCCGTTGCGCCAGACGGCTGCGCAAATTGAGCTCCATGGCCTGCCGCCAGGAAGCCATGGCCATGACGCCGCCTCGCCCCACCAACAAATCGTGGCCGACCAGGCCGGTGATGTGGTGGACCTCATCGGCCAAAAAACCCTCCACACCGGCGGCGCAGGGCAAAAACAAAGGCAATTGATTCAAAACGGACTCACAGCGACTTGCGCAGATTGGCGGGGGCGATGCGCAAGGCCTCGCGGTATTTGGCGACCGTGCGACGCGCGCACTCGATGCCTTGCTCTTTGAGCATGTCGGAAATTTGGTTGTCTGACAGGGGTTTTTTGATGTTCTCGTTGGCCACAAATTGCTTGATCAAGGCCCGCACAGCGGTGCTGGAGGCGTTGCCACCCACCTCGGTGCCCAAGCCCGAACCGAAGAAATACTTGAGCTCAAATGTGCCGAAGGGCGTGGCCATGTATTTGGCCGTGGTGACCCGGCTGATGGTCGATTCATGCAGGCCCAACTCATCGGCAATCTCGCGCAGTACCAGCGGCCGCATGGCCAGTTCACCATGGACGAAAAAGCTTTTTTGCCGTTCCACAATGGCATTGGACACGCGCAAAATGGTGTCAAAGCGCTGTTGGATGTTTTTGATGAACCAGCGCGCTTCTTGCAAGCGCTGCTGCATGACTTGGTGGCCTTCCCCTTTGTGCGAGCGCAGCGCATTGGCATAAATATCGTGCACGCGCAAACGGGGCATGACATCGCTGTTGAGGGCGACCCGAAAGCGAATCGAGGAAATCGACTCCTCGGGCTCATGCGGCCCGCGCCGGCTGCGCCCTTGTCGGGTCACGATGACATCGGGCACCACCACATGGCGCTCCACATCCACAAAGCGTCTGCCTGGCTTGGGCTCCAGGCGCGTCAACAAGGCCAGGCCACGGCGGATGGCTTCATCGCTTTCACCGCACAGCGGCATGAGGCGTTTCACATCGCGTTTGGCCAGCAACTCCAACGGCTGGGCACAGAGTTTGATGGCCACCTCCAAGAGTTCGGGCAACAAGCTGTCTTCGCCGCCTTCGGTGTCTTGCAAATGGCGCAACTGCAAGGTCAGGCATTCGCGCAAATCACGGGCGCCCACACCCACCGGCTCCATGTTTTGCAACAAGCGCAGCGCCACCGTGAAGTGCTGAACCAATTCCTCGCACTGTTCCAAATCATCGCCCGCCAGGCTCACGGCCAAGACTTCCAGCGAATCTTCCAAGTAACCGTCGTCGTTCAGGGACTCAATCAGAAAGCGCAGCGCCGCGCTGTCTTCGGGGCTCAAGCGCAAGGAGAGGGCTTGGCGGTGCAAGAAGGCCGTCAAGGACTCCTGGCTGCGCGCCCATTCCGTGGCATCGGCCTGGTCGTCGCCTTTTAAATTGTTTTTGGCCGCAGGCGCGTCGCTGCCCCACTCGCTGTCATTGGGGGACAATTCAACCTGACCATCGCCCTCCCAACTCGGCTCATCGCTGCCGCCTTCGTCCCCGTCGGTGGAGGGGCCGCTCTCGCTGGCCGTGGCCACCGTGCTCAAAACCTCGGACAGGCCGATTTCGCCTGGCGCACTCAAGACCAGTTCTTGCGCCGTTTGATCGTCGGCCGAGGCGGGCGCATCGGCTTGGTCCAAGCCGAATTGTTCGCGTTCAGCCTCTTCGGCGTTCAATTCCAAAAAGGGGTTTTCATCGAGCATTTGCTCCACTTCCTGGCTGAGTTCCAGGGTGGACAATTGCAACAGCCGAATGGACTGCTGCAACTGGGGCGTGAGGGCCAGGTGCTGTGAGACACGCAGCGAGAGGCCTTGTTTCATGCTCACATCCGGAAATGTTCGCCCAAATACACACGACGAACGTCGGCGTTTTGAACAATTTCAGCAGGCGTGCCCTGCGCCAGCACCGTGCCATCGCTGATGATGAAGGCCCGGTCGCAGATGCCCAGGGTTTCGCGCACACTGTGGTCGGTGATCAGAACCCCGATGCCGCGCGACTTCAGAAAGCCGACAATGCGCTGGATTTCAATCACCGCAATGGGGTCGATCCCGGCAAAGGGTTCGTCCAACAAAATGAAGCTGGGCTGGGTGGCCAGGGCCCGGGCGATTTCCACCCGACGCCGCTCACCGCCGGACAAGGCCATGGCCGAGGAGTCGGCCAGCCGCTCCACCCGCAGGTCTTCAAGCAGGGCCTGCAGGCGTTCGTCAATGGCTTGGGGGCGCAAGGGTTTGCCGTCAGCGTCCAGCTGCAACTCCAGCACGGCACGCACATTTTCGGCAACGGTCAGCTTGCGAAAAATCGAGGCTTCCTGTGGCAGGTAAGACAGGCCCCGACGGGAGCGGATGTGGATGGGCAAGTGCCCGATGGCCTGTCCATCCATGGAAATTTCGCCGCCATCGGCCCGCACCAAGCCCACCATCATGTAAAAGGAAGTGGTCTTGCCTGCGCCATTGGGGCCCAACAAACCAATCACCTCGCCCCGCTGAACCGACAGGGAGACGTCTTTGACCACCATGCGGCTGCCGTAAGACTTCATCAGGTGACGGGCTTCCAGGCGGCCCAAGGGCGACGGCCCGGCCGTCTGCTCGACAGCCGTCGGGTTCATGGCTTCTCCCCTTGCCCATTGGGTTGCAAGTGGGGCGAGGACTTCAAGGTCGGTGCCACGCCGGGCGCCCGATTGGGCTCGCTGTTGGCCTCGCCGGGTTTGCCCGTGTTGCGGGGCGACAGCATGGCGCGCACTCGGCCGTTGTCGACGATGCTGTTCTCGCTCGGGCCTGCTGCGTTGCTGCCGGAAGGGGCTTTGCTGGTTTGGGTTGCCGCCGCCTTTTTGTCCACCCCGTCCACGGTGAACATGTCGGTTTGGTTGTCATAGAAAATGACATCGCCGCCCACCCTGTCACTCAGGACCGAGCCGACCAGACGACGCATTTCCGCCCGGCGAATGAAGGTGACATTGTCCGAACGGCCGTTGTACTCAATCGACTCGCCCTCGCCTTCGACGTACTCGTTCAGGCCTTCTCTTTTTTGTCTGAAGAAGGCCCTTTGGCCCGGCTCGCCAGTGACCACCCCAAACTGGTAGCCCTCGGGGTCTTGCCGAACTTCCAGACGCGCGCCCCGGATCACGATGCTGCCTTTGCTGACCACGACCCGTCCCGTGAAGACACTGACCTGCTTGAGGTCGTCGTAACGCAAGGCATCGGCCTCAATGTTCATGGGCTGCGCCTTGTCGGCCCGTTCGGCCCAAGCGGGCACGGCAACCCAAGCGCTCAAGAGCACCGCCATGGCGGCGCTGAAGGCCCGGTTTTTGATCGTGGAACGGAGGGGTAAATTCATAAAGGCACAATTCTTGCTGGCGATTGTAGCCAGAACCCCGGCTGTTCCACTTGTTTTATTTGGTTTTGTGCATTTGGGCAATCACTTCATCCGTGAGGCTCAAGGCCCGGGTCATGCTGCCTGCCAGCGTGCCATCGGTGAGGAATTGACCGCCGACGCCGATGGCGGGCACGCCTTCCAGCTTGAAGGCCTCTGTCAGTTGGGTGGCGCGTTTGGTTTTACCCACCACCGAGAATGAGTTGTACACATCGGCCACTTTGGATTTGTCGATGCCGGGCTGGGCACCGAGCCAGGCCAAGGTGGCTTTGTCGCCGCTCATGGCCACATGCTGCACATGGATCGCATCAAACACTTTTTGCTGCAGGGCATCGACTTTGCCCAGTGCCTCCAGGGTGTAATAAAGCCTTTGCTTGGCTTCAAAGTCGCCGATAAAAGGCACGGGCACACGGCGGAAGGCGACATCCGCGGGCAATTTCTTCAACCAGGCTTCCAGCTCGGGTTCAAAATGCGCGCAATGGGGGCAGTTGTAGGAGAAAAACTCGACCACCTCAATCTTGCCCGCTGGCGCATCGACTGGCGCGGGAGGGGTCACTTGCACAAAACCCCGGCCGCCAGCGCCCTGGGCAGGGGCCCAGAGGCTGGTGGCCCCGCCGAGGACCCCCGCACTGAGTTGCAACACGGTTTTAGAAAATTCACGACGTTTCATAACGGTTTCCTTTGTGGCGCCCTCAGCGCTGTGTCTTCACCAAAATGCTGGCTGTGCCTTTGTCTTCGAGCTTTTTGCGTAATTCTTCGGCTTGCTCGCGGTTGGCAAATGGCCCCAGACGGACACGGTAGACCGTGCCAGCGCCCTGCTCACGCGTGCTGAGCTGGACTTCCAGGCCACTGAGTGCCAGCTGGGCTTTTTGCTTTTCAGCCTCCTCGGCTTTGTTGTAGGCCCCCACCTGGACAAAATAGTTGAAGGGCTCGGCGGCGGACTCACCCGCCTTGCTTTTGATCAGGTCAGCCAACGGGTCTGAGCCGCCGGCCTCGGTTTTGGCGGGCGCTTTGGACTGGGTCGCCACAGCCGGTGGGGCCGCCGGGGCCACCGCCGCCGCAGAGGGGGCGGCCACCGGGGCATTGACCTTGGCGTCTGTGTCGGTCGATCCGTTTGGCTCATTGGCCACATCCGCTGCCTTGGCCGGGTTTTTGCCATACAAAGCACTGTTGGGGTCCCAGTCTTTGTTTTTCTTGGCCTCCACCGCGTCTTGGTCGGCGGAACGGGTCTGGGTTTTGTTCAAAAAAGGCACCGGCACTTTGGTGACATAAATGGCCAGGACCAACGCCAGGGCCAGCCCGATCACGAAGCCAATCAAGAGGCCTGTGAAGGTGCTACCCGAATCGACGGCACGCCGGTGGGTCGCGCCTGTTTCGCCGCGATTTTCTTGCTTCAGCTTCTTCATATTGGTCTTCCGTCCCCGTTCAACATCACATTTTGCTGGGCGCTGAAACCCCCAACACCGCCAAGCCATTTTGAATGACTTGGGCCGTGGCCGCGACCAGCGCCAGCCGCGCCAATTTCAGGCCCTCATCATCCACCAAAATGCGCTCGGCATCGTAATAGCTGTGGTAGCTGGCGGCCAGGTCACGCAGATAGAACGTCACATCGTGCGGAGCAAAGCCCTCGGCGGCGGCGCTCAGCATGTCGGGGTACTTGGCCAAGGCCAGCATCAGGGTTTGCGCCTGGGGCCCTTGGAGCGGGGACAGGTCCACCGACTTCAGGGTCGCGGTGTCACCGCCCCATGAGGCCAGCACCGAGCAGATGCGGGCGTGTGCATATTGCACGTAATAGACCGGGTTGTCGTTGTTCTGCGCCAGCGCCAGGTCGATGTCGAAGATGTACTCGGTGTCGGGTTTGCGCGACAGCAGGAAAAAGCGCACCGCGTCCTTGCTGGTCCACTCGATCAGGTCGCGCAGCGTGACATAGCTGCCGGCGCGTTTGGAGATCTTGACCTCTTCGCCACCGCGCATCACGCGCACCATGGTGTGCAGCACGTAGTCGGGGTAGCCTTCGGGAATGCCCACACCAGCGGCCTGCAGGCCGGCGCGCACGCGGGCGATGGTGCCGTGGTGGTCGGTGCCCTGGATGTTGACGACCTTGCCGAAACCGCGCTCGAACTTGGTGATGTGGTAGGCCACATCGGGCACAAAGTAGGTGTAGGTGCCGTCGGTCTTGCGCATCACGCGGTCCTTGTCGTCCCCGTAATCGGTGGACCTGAGCCACAGCGCGCCGTCTTGCTCGTAGGTCTTGCCCGCCTCGATCAGCTTGTTGACCGTGTCTGCCACGCGGCCGCTGGTGTAAAGACTGGACTCTAAATAGTAGTTGTCAAACCTGACCTGAAACGCTTTCAAGTCCAAATCTTGCTCATGCCGCAGGTAGGCCACGGCGAACTGACGGATGCCATCGAGGTCGTTCACGTCACCACTGCCGGTGAACTCGCGGTCATCCGACTGGACGGTCTTGCCCGCCAGGAAGTCGGCGGCGATGTCGGCAATGTAGTCGCCGTTGTAGGCCGACTCGGGCCAGCCCGCATCCCCGGGCTGGAGGCCCTTGGCGCGGCACTGGGTGCTGTGGGCCAGGGTCTGGATCTGCACCCCGGCGTCGTTGTAATAAAACTCGCGCCACACGTCCCAGCCCTGGGTCTGGAACAGGTTGCAGATGGCGTCACCCAAGGCGGCCTGACGGCCGTGGCCGACGTGCAGCGGGCCGGTGGGGTTGGCCGAGACGAACTCGACCAGCACCCGCTCATGGCGGGGCGCCTGCCAGCCGAATTTCGCTCCGGCCTGCAACACTTCATGCACCACGCTTTGCTTGGCCGCTGGTTTCAAGCGAATGTTGATGAAGCCCGGCCCCGCCAGTTCAATGGCCGCCACCCAGCGCTCAAAAGCGGGGGTCGCCAACAAGGCGCTGCGCAAGGTTTCACCCAGTTGGCGCGGGTTGGCCTTGAGGGGCTTGGCCAGTTGCATGGCAGCGGTACAAGCCAAGTCGCCATGGGCGGCGACCTTGGGTGACTCAAAAGCCGCTTTGGTGTTGGCACCGGTACCCGCACCGGGACTGAGTTTTTCAAGCTCACCCGCCAGGGCGTCGAGCAATTCACGTTTAACAATCTGCATGCCCTGATTTTACGGGCCTGGATGTTGCGGGTTGGATGTTCGATAATGCCGCATGCCTGAAACCTCAGTTCCCACAGCTGCCACGCCCCTGCCGCCAGCCAACGCACGGTTGGGCCTGCGGCCGAGTTTGTCTTGCGTCACGCCGGCCTACAACGAGGCCACTAATTTGATGCGCTTTGTCCCTGAAGTGATGCAGGCCTTGCATCGGCTGTGCGACCGGGTGGAGCTGATCATCGTCAACGACGGCAGCAAGGACCGCACCGTCGATGTGGTGCTGGCCCTGGCCGCTCAATACCCTGAGGTGGTCTTGGTCGATCTGACACGCAACTTCGGCAAGGAGGCCGCGCTGACCGCCGGTCTGGCCGAAGCCCATGGCGATTTGGTTTTGGTGATGGACGCCGATGGCCAACACCCCCTGGATTTGGTGCCTCAGATGTTGTCCCTTTGGCGGGAGGGCTCGGATGTGGTGTATGCCCTGCGGGAAACCCGCGACGACCAAACCTGGTTGCACGCCCTGTTTGCCAAATTCTTTTATGGTCTGGTGAATTACAACAGCCGGGTGAAAATTCCTGAAAATGCGGGTGATTTCCGCTTGATGGACCGCGCGGTGGTCCAGGCCCTGAACCACCTGCCCGAGACCAACCGTTTCATGAAGGGCTTGTACGCCTGGGTGGGCTTCAAAAGCACGGCCCTGAGTTACGCTCCCTTGCCCCGCACTGAAGGCGTGAGTCACTTTGGCTTCAGACGGGCCGCCTCATTGGCGCTGACGGGCTTGGTGGCATTTTCTTCCCTGCCCTTGCGCTTGTTCGCCGTCATCGGCGGCTTGATTTCGGTCGCGGCCCTGATCTATGGCTGTTGGGTGGTGATTGAACATTTTGTCAACCACAATGCCGTGCCAGGCTATGCCACGCTGGCGGCCGGCATGATGTTCTTCAGCGGCATTCAGCTGCTGTCGATTGGGGTGCTGGCCGAGTATGTGGCCCGCATTTATGAAGAGGTCAAACACCGGCCGATTTATCTGTCGAAGGGCCGCCACGGACGAGGTCTTGCCCCCGCACCAGAACCACAAGGCTCTGCTGCAAGGCCTGCGCAAATGCATCTGATTTGAAGTAACGCCACTCGCGCACCCGGGCCTGGGCGATGGGGTCGGCCTCCGCAGAAACGAACGGCGCCCCGGGGTGACACATGATCAAAGTGCCATCGGGCACAGCTTGTAGCCAGCGGGAAAAGTCTTGGCCGTAAGAGGCTTCGTCCCCCGCAAAATCATCAACCCCGGCCAACCAGTCCAGTGCCGGCACTTGCGCCGCCCGGGCTTCACGCCGTAAAGCCTGTGCACCCATGGCCTGAATCACCCAGGCTTTGGCACCGTGCAGGCCCGGCACCGGCCGGGACACCCGCACATAAGGCCGTTCATGTGGCCCATAGCGCTTGACCAAGACCTGCAGCAAGGCTTGGCGAATGCCCTCGAATTGCTGAATGTGCTGGTGCCCGTCAACATGATCGGGTGGCGCACCCCAGACCGCCTCAAAAGCATCGAGTTGGGCATGGATCAGGGCCTGAAAATCCGCCTCGCCGAATGCCCCCCTTCGGCCCCACCCCAGCTGGAGGCACCAATGGCGCAGCATCAAAGCCCCCAAACCCTGACCATGACCGGCCGCCACGGCCAGCGGACTGGTCCAATCCAGGTGCAGGCCCACATCGACTTTTCCTCGCCAAGGCTGAAGTGTGGCGGCATCCTGACGCCAGCGGGGAGACAGGGTCATGGCACTGGTGGCGCTCAAACGCCCCTGTTCGATCAAGGACACAATTCCTTCGGAAGCGCTGGCCGTGAAGGCAAAGTCATCGGCGCACAGCACCACGCGTTTGGGTGAGGGGTCAATCGGGCTCATGGTCGCGCCAATAGGCCAATTGGCCATAAGTGTGTTTTAAGAAATCAATCCACAAGCGCACCCGCAGGGGCAGGTGTTTGCGCTGCGGAAACAAGGCATAAATGCCATTCGGCGGCGCCGAAAAGTCAGCCAGAACTTCCACCAAGCGGCCCTCGGCAATGTCGTGCGCCACTTCCCAGGTGCTGCGCCAGGCAATGCCCAAACCCGCCAGACACCAATCGTGCAACACCTGTCCGTCCGAACAGTCGAGCGAACCGGCCGGTTTGAAATGCACCAGTTCAGCCGCCCCGTCTTGCCCCTTTTTAGGAATGCGAAAGGCCCAACCCCGGGTTTGTGACGCTTCGCTGGAAAGCGTCAGGCATTCAAAACGACTCAAATCACTGGGTTGTTGTGGCGTGCCCGCCCGCGCCAAATAGGCAGGGGTGGCCACGCACAAACGGCGGTTGTCGGCCAGTCGCAAACTGACCAGGCTGGAGTCGGTCAAATCCCCGACGCGCACAGCGCAGTCGACTCCCTCGGCGGCCAAGTCCACCACCCGGTCGCTGAGGTTCAAAGACAAGGTCACCTCTGGGTGCAGCGCCCGGAATTGGGGCACCAGGGGGGCCACATGCCGCCGCCCAAACCCGGCCGGGGCGGTGATGCGCAAATGACCGCTGGCCTTGACGCCGCCGGCGCTCACGCTGGCTTCGGCATTGGCCACATCGGCCAAAACCCGCTGACAATCTTCCAAGAACGCACTGCCTTCATGGGTCAGGGACAGGCGACGGGTGGTGCGAACCAGCAGCTTCACGCCCAGGCGCTCCTCCAAAGCATCGAGTCTGCGCCCAATGATGGCGGGGGCCACCCCTTCCAAGCTGGCCGCCGCCGTCAAACTGCCACGCGCGGCGACAGAGACGAAGGTGGCCATTTGTTTGAGCTTATCCATGGTTTCATTATTAACCAAAGCGATGAATCGCTCAATTACCATCAAAAATGTCATGAATGTTTGCCGCTACAGGTTCTGGATTTTTCCCCACCACCCGCTTAAAGTCAGAGGATGTCTTCCATTCCCCCCAAGCCACCCCCCATTCAAGCGGTGCTGTTCGACGCCTACGGCACCTTGTTCGATGTTTACAGTGTGGCCTTGCTGGCCGAACAATTTTTCCCGGGTCAGGGCCAGGCCCTGAGCGTGCTGTGGCGCGACAAACAAATTGAATACACCCGGCTGGTCACCACCAGCAACCACGGCGAACACTACCAGCCTTTTTGGGATTTGACCCTGGCGGGTTTGCGCTATGCGGCGGCCCGGTTGTCTTTGCCACTGCAAGAAACACAGGCCTTGCAGTTGATGAACCAATACCGCTCGCTCAGCGCCTTTCCCGAAAGTCAAGCCGTTTTAAAGGCGCTGAAAGAGCGCGGACTGGTCACCGGCATTTTGTCCAACGGCGACCCCGACATGCTGGGGGTGGCCGTGAAAAGCGCGGGCCTGGACACTTACCTCGATCACGTCATCAGCGTGGACCCGGTGCGTCTTTTCAAAACCCACCCCGATTGCTATGCCCTGGGACCCCAAACCACGGGCGTGACCGCGTCCAACACCTTGTTCGTCAGCAGCAATGGCTGGGATGCCTTGGGTGCCACCTGGTTTGGCTACACCACGCTGTGGGTGAATCGGGCGGGCTTGCCACCCGAACAGATCGGGCCCTCGCCCACCCGCACCGGCAACAGCTTGCGCGATGTCCTGAATTTTTTGTGATCTTTTGACTTGAGGAACTGACCATGACCCCAACACCCCGAACCCTGGCCCACCGTTTGCAAGTGGCCACCCCCTTGTACCAATTTGTCAATGAGCAAGTGCTGCCCGGCACCGGCATTGACAGCGCCAAATTCTGGGCGGGCTTTGACGCCATCGTGGCCGATCTGGCCCCCAAAAACATCGCCTTGCTGGCCGAGCGGGATCGCCTGCAAACCGAATTGGACACCTGGCACCAGGCCCACCCCGGCCCGATCACCGACATGCCGGCCTACCGTGCGTTTTTGGAAAAGGTGGGCTACCTGGTTACCCCGCCGCAAGGCACCCAAGCCACCACCACCCATGTGGACGCCGAGCTGGCCACGCAAGCCGGTCCCCAATTGGTGGTGCCCATTTTGAATGCCCGCTACGCCTTGAATGCCGCCAATGCGCGTTGGGGCAGCTTGTACGACGCCTTGTATGGCACCGACGCCATTTCTGAAGCCGATGGCGCCGAAAAAGCAGGGGGCTACAACCCCGTGCGTGGCGCCAAGGTGATTGCCTTTGCCCGCCAGTTTCTGGACAACGCCACCCCCTTGGCCCAAGGCTCACACACGGACGCGACCGGCTACCAGGTGGACCCCCAGGGCCAATTGCGGGTCACCCTCAAATCAGGGGCAAGCACCGGCTTGAAAGACCCCAGTCAATTCGTCGGTTATCAGGGCGAGGCAGCCGCCCCCCGCGCCGTGCTGCTGCAGCACAACGGCATTCACATTGACATTCAGATCGACCGCAGCACCACCATTGGCGCCAGCGACGCCGCCGGCATCTCGGACGTGGTTTTGGAGGCCGCCTTGTCCACCATTCTGGATTTGGAAGACTCGGTGGCCGTGGTCGATGCCGACGACAAGGTGCTGGCTTACCGCAACTGGTTGGGCATCCTCAAAGGCACGCTGACCGAAGACGTGACCAAGGGTGGACGCACGTTCAAGCGCGGCCTGAATGCAGACCGGGTTTACACAACGCCCAGTCAGGGCGAGTTGCGTTTGCATGGCCGCTCCCTGATGTTCTTGCGAAATGTGGGTCATCTGATGACCAACCCGGCCATTTTGTACACCGCTGCCGATGGCAGCATCCGCGAAATTCCAGAAGGCATTTTGGACGCCGTCGTCACCACCACCATTGCCCTGCACGATCTGCAAGGCCACGGCCAGTTGCCCAATGGGGACGCCCTGCGCAATTCCCGCACCGGCAGCGTCTACATCGTCAAGCCCAAAATGCATGGCCCCAAAGAAGTGGCTTTTGCCGACGAGTTGTTTGGCCGTGTCGAACAATTGCTGGGCCTGCCCAACAGCACCGTCAAGCTCGGCATCATGGATGAGGAGCGCCGCACCAGCGTCAACCTGAAGGCCTGTATTGCCGCCGCGGCCAGCCGGGTGGCTTTCATCAACACCGGCTTCCTGGACCGCACCGGCGACGAAATGCACACCGCCATGCTGGCCGGTCCCATGTTGCGCAAGGGCGACATGAAGACCACCCCCTGGATTGCCGCCTACGAGAAAAACAATGTGTTGGTGGGCCTGAAGTGCGGTTTGCGCGGTAAAGCCCAAATTGGCAAAGGCATGTGGGCCATGCCCGATTTGATGGCCGCCATGTTGGAACAAAAAATTGCCCACCCCAAGGCCGGTGCCAACACCGCCTGGGTGCCCTCGCCCACGGCCGCCACCCTGCATGCCTTGCATTACCACCAGGTCTCCGTGGCCGAGGTGCAACAGGCGCTGGAGCAGATCGACGCCGATGCCGAGCGTGACGCCATTCTGAACAACCTCTTGCAAGTGCCGGTGACCAGCACGCCCAACTGGAGCGCCGCTGACAAACAGCAGGAATTGGACAACAACGTCCAAGGCATTTTGGGTTATGTGGTGCGCTGGATTGACCAAGGCGTGGGTTGCTCCAAAGTGCCCGACATCCACAATGTGGGCTTGATGGAAGACCGCGCCACCCTGCGCATCAGCAGCCAGCACATTGCGAACTGGCTGAAGCACGGCGTCGTCACGGCGGAACAGGTGAACGAGACCTTCCAACGCATGGCGACCGTGGTGGACAAGCAAAACGCAGGCGACCCCTTGTACAAAAACATGGCTGGCCACTTTGACACGTCCATGGCTTACCAAGCGGCGCTGGACCTGGTGTTCAAGGGTTTGGAACAACCCAGCGGTTACACCGAGCCCCTCTTGCACGCCTGGCGTTTGAAGGTGAAGGCGGCCGATTCTATGAAGTCCGCTTAAACTCTCGCTTCATCGCTTCGTTTTAGCCCGCTCATCGACCGAGGGCAGGCTAACAAAAAGGCTGGCAATGACCAGCCTTTTTTTATAAAGGATCGTCAAAGCATGTGCCAACTGTTGGGGATGAATTGCAATACACCGACCGACATGACCTTTTCTTTCTCAGGGTTTGCACAGCGCGGTGGGGTGACCGATCACCATGCTGACGGTTGGGGGATTGGTTTTTTTGAAGGCAACGGCTTACGCCATTTTGTTGACCACAAACCCGCCGCCGAATCACCCATCGCTGACCTGATTCGCCGCTACCCCATTCAGAGCCAAAATGCCATTGCCCACATCCGCAAGGCCACGCAAGGTGAGGTGGGCCTGCAAAATTGCCATCCATTTGTGCGTGAATTGTGGGGACGCTATTGGATGTTCGCCCACAATGGCGATCTCAAATCCTATGCGCCACGCCTTCACGGCGCGTTCAAGGCCGTTGGCACGACCGACAGTGAGCAGGCCTTTTGCTGGCTACTTCAAGAAATGGCTAAATCCCACGCCTCACTGCCCAGCATTGAGGAGCTGAGTTTGACGCTTCGAGAACTGGTCCCCCAAATTACCCGGCAGGGCACCTTCAATTTTTTACTTTCCAATGGCGATGCTTTGTGGGCGCACAGCTCGACCCACTTGCACTACCTGGAGCGGAAATACCCCTTCAACCTGGCCACCTTGGCCGATGAAGACATGCAAATTGACTTCTCAACCCAAACGACGCCCACGGATCGGGTCAGCCTGGTGGTCACTCAACCCTTGACCAAGGATGAGCCTTGGATTGCTTTCCAACCTGGTGAGCTCAAGGTGTTCAAGGATGGCCAAGTTTATTGTTAGGTCTTTTTATGCTTGTCGGCACATGCTTATGTC
>CAIUTG010000165.1 GCA_903902035.1 uncultured Curvibacter sp.
CGGTGTTTTTCCTGTTCAGCCGTGGCTTGCACCTGTCGGTCGAATTCACCGGCGGCACGGTGGTGCATGTCACATACAACCAAGCGGTGGAGCTGGAGGGCGTGCGCAACGCGGTTTCCGCCTTGGGTTACAACGATGTGCAGGTGCAAAATTTTGGCAGTGCGCGTGACCTCACCATCCGCTTGCCCGCCATCAAGGGGGTCACCTCGGCGCAGCAAAGCGACAAGGTCATCACCGCCTTGCGTGCTTTGCCCAATGCCGAACAAAACCCCGTGAGCCTGCGCAGCACCGAATTTGTGGGGCCCCAAGTGGGCGATGAGTTGGTGCAAGGCGGCTTGAAGGCCCTGGGTTTTGTGGTGCTGGGCATCATGATTTATCTGGCTTTCCGCTTTGAGTGGAAGTTTGCGGTGGCCGCCATCGTCGCCAACTTGCACGATGTGGTCATTATTCTGGGCTTCTTTGCCTTCTTCCAGTGGGAGTTTTCCTTGGCCGTGTTGGCCGCCGTGTTGGCGGTTTTGGGGTACTCGGTGAATGAATCGGTGGTGATCTTTGACCGGATTCGTGAGAATTTCCGCCGCTTTCGCAAGCTGGACACTGTCGAAATCATCGACAACGCCATCACCGCCACCATCAGCCGCACCATCATCACCCACGGCTGTACCCAGGTCATGGTTTTGTCCATGTTGTTGTTCGGCGGTCAAACCCTGCATTACTTTGCCATGGCCCTGACCATCGGGATTTGCTTTGGCATTTATTCGTCGGTTTTTGTGGCCGCTGCCATCGCCATGTGGTTGGGCATCAAGCGCGAAGACCTGGTCAAGGGCCCCAAGCGCGAAGTGGACCCCAACGACCCCAACTCAGGCGCGGTGGTTTAAGCCAAAACCCGGCGTTGAAACAAGCCGCCGCCCAGGCGGGCAATTTGGTCGCTTAACTCCAGCCGCATCAAGGCCGCCTGCAGCGCGGGGGTGGCCCAGCCGCAGCGGGCCTGCAGGGTGTCCAAATCCACGACTTCGTGACCCAGGGCGGTCAACACCGCCTGGTCGGGGTCGTGGCTCGGGGTTGTCTGGGGCTCTGATGCGGGGGCTGGCGGCATCGAGCTCACCAGTTTTGGCAATTCGTCCAGGATGTCTTGGGCCTTCTCGACCAATTTGGCGCCCTGTTTGATCAAGGCATGGCAGCCCCGCGAAGCGGGGGAATGGATGGAGCCTGGAATGGCAAAGACCTCTTTGCCCTGCTCCATGCTCAAGCCCGCCGTGACCAGGGAGCCCGAGGGCAGACCTGCCTCCACCACCAGGACGCCTTGCGACAGGGCGGCAATCAATCGGTTGCGTTTGGGGAAGTTGGCGGCCAGCGGCGGAGTGCCCAAAGGGTACTCGCTGACCAGCAAGCCTTGTTGGGCAATGCGTTGCGCCAGTTCACGGTGCACATGGGGGTAGACCTGATCGAGGCCGGTCCCGACAAAGGCCACGGTCGCGTCGGTGTGACCACTGTGCAAAGCGCCACGGTGTGCTGCGCCGTCGATGCCACGCGCCAAGCCCGAAACAATCAGCACACGCTGCTGGGCCAGGTGTTGGGAAAAAGCAAACGCATGGTCCAGGCCCGCCGGCGTGGGGTTGCGGCTGCCCACCACGGCCAAGGCCTGGGGTTTGAGCAGGGCCGCAAATGCGCTGGGCGCGCCCAGAACATGGATCAGCAAGGGTGGATCGGCCAGGTGCAAAAATGCCGGCGGGTAGAGCGGGTCGCCCAGGGTGATGACGGCACGGCGCTGATGGGGGGTGGCCGCATCCAGCCAGCATTGGGTGCGACGCACCAAATCGGCCAGCGCCGCAGGCACTTGCAACAGGTTTTCGCATTGACGCTCACTGACCACCCGCCTCAATGCCTGCGAGGACGCCTCAAACACCGCCTCGGCCTGACCAAACACCCGCAGCAACTGGCATGCACTGACGTTGCCAACACCGGGCGTCAGACCGAGTCGAAGCCAAGCGCTCAATTCGCTCAAACTCAAGGAGGGAGTCAAGGAGGGAGCGTCCCGGAAAGTGTCGAATTCAGACAGGCTCATGCTTCAATTTGGCCTGAATGTGGGGTCTTTGTGGGCTCAATTGGCTTAAACGGGTGGCCTTGGGGGCCAAAAGCCGCGAAAATAGAGGCTACTCAGGAATTACCCTCATTGGTTTGCCATGGCCCTTTTGCCCATTCTTTGCTATCCCGACGCCCGCTTGCACAAAATCGCCAAGCCGGTGACCCAATTTGACGCCGCCTTGCAGGCCCGCATCGACGACATGTTTGAAACCATGTACGACGCCAAAGGCGTCGGCTTGGCCGCGACCCAGGTTGATTTTCACCAGCGCCTGATCGTCATCGATGTCTCCGAGGAGCACAACCAGCCGCTGGTGGTGATCAACCCGGAAGTGGTTTGGGCCAGCGACGAAAAAACCGTCGCCGAAGAAGGCTGCCTGTCGGTGCCTGGCATTTACGATGGCGTCGAGCGGCCCAGCCAGGTGCGCGTCAAAGCCCAGGATGGGCTAGGGCAGTGGCGTGAAATCGAAGCGCAAGGCCTGCTTGCCGTCTGCCTGCAGCATGAAATGGACCATTTGATGGGCAAAGTGTTCGTGGAATATTTGTCGCCCTTGAAGCGCAACCGCATCAAAACCAAGATGCTCAAATGGCAGCGCGAGTTGGCCGAGTGAGCCCCCAACGTCTGATTTTTGCCGGCACGCCTGAGTTTGCCAAAGTGGCGCTGGCGGCACTGCAGGCGGCCGGACACGAGGTGGCCCTGGTGCTGACCCAGCCCGATCGCCCTGCCGGTCGCGGCATGAAGTTGCAGGCCTCGCCGGTCAAGCAATGGGCGCAACAACACGGCGTGCCTGTGGCCCAGCCCCGTAGCCTGCGACTGGATGGCCGATTCCCCGAGGACGCGGCCCAGGGGTGCTCGGCCATTGAAGCGGCGCGGGACGCCGGGGCCACGACGATGGTGGTGGCCGCCTATGGTTTGATCTTGCCGCAGTGGGTGCTCGACACGGTGAGTTGCCTGAACATTCACGCCTCCTTGCTGCCGCGTTGGCGTGGGGCGGCGCCGATTCACCGGGCCTTGGAAGCGGGCGACACGCACAGCGGCGTGACCATCATGCAAATGGAAGCGGGCCTGGACACCGGCCCCATGTGGCGCATGGCCTCTTTGCCCATTGAGGCAGAGGACACCACCCACACCTTGCATGACCGGTTGGCGGCCCTGGGTGGGCAGCTCATGGTGCAGGTGCTGGCGGATTTCCGCCAGGGCACGGGCCCAGAGCAACCCACCCCGCAGCCCGCAGAGGGCGTTTGCTATGCCCACAAAATTGAGAAAGCCGAGGCCCTGATCGATTGGTCGCTGCCCGCTGAAACGATTGCGCGGCGCTTGCGTGCCTTTGATCCTTTCCCGGGCGCGCAAACCCCGATGGGGGCCGAAACCATCAAAATCTGGCAAGCGCAGGTCGTGCCGTCAGAGGGCTTGAAGCCTGCAGCCAGCGCGGACCCCACATCGGCGGCGGGCACCCTCTTGAGGGCCGATGAATTGGGCGTCTGGGTGCAATGCGGGGTGGGCGTTTTGAAGTTGACGCAGCTGCAACGTGCCGGCGGTAAACGTCTGGCAGTGGCCGACTTCATGCGCGGTTTTCCTTTGCAGGCGGGCCAAGTGTTGGGATCGGGTTCAGGGGGCGCCGCTGCGTGATCTGGCAGGCTGAGTTGCACCGTCGCCCTGAATTCAGGCAAGGGGTGCGCAGCATGCTGCCGCAG
>CAIUTG010000166.1 GCA_903902035.1 uncultured Curvibacter sp.
CAAGCGCTTCTGCAGCAAACTGTGCCGTCGTGGTGAAATTGGTAGACACGCTATCTTGATGGGGTAGTGGCGAAAGCTGTGCGAGTTCGAGTCTCGCCGACGGCACCATGTGACATGAATTGATTTTCAAGATGAACCTCGACCAATATCTGCCTATTCTGTTGTTCATCGGCGTCGGTATTTTGGTCGGCATTGTGCCCCAGGCCTTGGCCTATGTTTTGGGCCCCAACCGCCCCGATGCTGCCAAAAATTCCCCCTATGAATGTGGTTTCGAGGCGTTTGAAGATGCCCGCATGAAGTTCGATGTGCGCTACTACCTGGTGGCCATTTTGTTCATCCTGTTTGATCTGGAAATTGCCTTTTTATTCCCCTGGGCCGTGACGCTCAAAGAGGTGGGCATGACCGGCTATGTGGCGGTCTTGATTTTCTTGGCCATCTTGGTCGTGGGCTTTGTCTACGAGTGGAAAAAAGGCGCGCTGGACTGGGAGTAAGGTCTCCTTGGGCTTGACGGCACCTCATTTAATTCAGATTCCAAACAGATTCAATTTCAGGAACGGGCACCATGATTGAAGGCGTATTCAAAGAAGGCTTTGTGACCACGAGTTATGACTCGGTGGTGAACTGGGCCAAAACCGGTTCGCTCTGGCCCATGACGTTTGGTCTGGCCTGTTGCGCGGTTGAAATGATGCACGCGGCAGCAGCGCGCTACGACTTGGGACGGTTTGGTGCCGAGGTGTTCCGCGCCAGCCCCCGTCAAAGTGATTTGATGATTGTGGCGGGCACTTTGTGCAACAAGATGGCCCCCGCTTTGCGCAAGGTGTATGACCAAATGAGCGAACCCCGTTGGGTTTTGTCCATGGGTTCTTGTGCCAACGGCGGTGGTTACTACCACTACAGCTATTCGGTGGTGCGGGGCTGTGATCGCATCGTGCCTGTGGATGTTTATGTGCCAGGTTGCCCGCCCACGGCGGAAGCTTTGATCTACGGCATCATTCAGTTGCAACAAAAAATTCGCCGCACGCAAACCATTGCGCGCGTTTGATGGTGCTTAAGGATTTTCTCGCATGACTCTGCAAGCCATTCACCCTGAAACCCTCAAGGCGGCCGTGTTGTCGGCTCTGGGTGACAAAGCCAAATCCATTCAAATCGCTTTGGGCGAAGTGACCCTTGATGTCGCGCCTGCTGACTACCTGGAAGCCATGACCCGGTTGCGTCAAGCGCCCGGTTGTGCGTTTGAGCAGTTGATTGATTTGTGTGGCGTTGATTTCTCCACCCATGGCGACGGCACTTATGAAGGCCCGCGGTTTGCGGTGGTCCTGCACCTGTTGTCGGTCAGCCTGAACCAGCGTCTGCGGGTGCGGGTGTTCTGTGCCGACGATGATCAGCCCCAGGTTGATTCGGTGAACCCCCTCTGGAACTCGGCCAATTGGTACGAGCGCGAAGCCTTCGATTTGTATGGCATCGTGTTTGATGGTCATGAAGATTTGCGCCGCATCTTGACCGACTACGGTTTCATTGGTCACCCCTTCCGCAAAGACTTCCCGATTTCAGGGCATGTCGAAATGCGTTACGACGCCGAATTGAAGCGCGTGGTCTACCAGCCGGTCTCGATTGAACCGCGTGAAATCACCCCGCGTGTCATTCGCGAAGCCCATTACGGGGGCATTTAACATGGCTGAAATTAAAAACTACACCCTCAACTTCGGCCCTCAGCACCCGGCCGCTCACGGCGTTTTGCGCTTGGTGCTGGAGCTCGACGGCGAAGTCGTGCAGCGCGCCGATCCGCACATCGGTTTGTTGCACCGAGCCACAGAAAAGTTGGCCGAAACCAAAACCTACATCCAGTCCTTGCCCTACATGGACCGCCTCGACTATGTGTCGATGATGTCCAATGAGCACGCCTACTGCTTGGCGCTCGAAAAGATGTTGGGCATTGATGTGCCGGTGCGGGCGCAGTACATCCGCGTGATGTTTGCCGAAATCACCCGACTCCTCAACCACTTGATGTGGCTGGGTTCGCACGGCAATGACATTGGCAGCTCGACCATTCTGATTTATGCCTTCCGCGAACGCGAAGACCTGTTCGACATGTACGAAGCGGTTTCGGGTGCGCGCATGCACGCCGCCTACTTCCGTCCCGGTGGCGTCTACCGCGATCTGCCTGACAGCATGCCGCAGTTCAAGGTCAACAAGATCCAGAACCAAAAAGCCATCAACCGTCTGAACGCCAACCGAAGCGGCTCCTTGCTCGACTTCATTGAAGACTTCGTGCAGCGCTTCCCTGGTCATGTGGACGAGTACGAAACCTTGCTCACCGACAACCGGATCTGGAAGCAACGGACCGTGGGCGTGGGGGTTGTCACGCCGGAGCGTGCCCTGAACCTGGGCCTGACGGGCCCCATGTTGCGCGGCTCCGGCCTGGCTTGGGATTTGCGCAAAACCCAGCCCTACGACACCTACGACCAGATTCAATTTGACGTGCCGGTGGGCAAAACCGGTGACAGCTATGACCGCTACCTGGTGCGCATGGCCGAGATGCGCGAGTCGGCCAAAATCATCCAGCAATGTGTGACCTGGTTGCGTGCCAACCCTGGCCCCGTCATCACCGACAACCACAAGATTGCGCCGCCCAGCCGCGAAGGCATGAAGTCCAGCATGGAAGACTTGATTCACCACTTCAAGCTCTTCTCTGAGGGTTTCCGCGTGCCTGAAGGTCAGGCCTATGCGGCGGTGGAACACCCCAAAGGCGAGTTTGGCATTTACTGCGTGAGCGATGGTGCCAACAAGCCTTACCGATTGAAAATCCGCGCGCCCGGCTTTGCCCATTTGGCCGCGCTTGACGAAATGGCGCGCGGCCACATGCTGGCCGACGCGGTGGCGATCATCGGGTCGCTAGACGTGGTGTTCGGGGAGATCGATCGCTAGCCATGGCCAACAACAACGACATCGAGGCCGGTTCGGCCGCACTCGGTCCCGAGACGATCGGCGTCAATCCGCAACCCGATAGCAAAGC
>CAIUTG010000167.1 GCA_903902035.1 uncultured Curvibacter sp.
CATACAAAGCATCGCCAGGGAAAATGGTTTCGTTGAGCACGGTTTTGTCAGAGCTGAACCAACTGTTGCTGACCTCGGTGGATTGCACCGAGCCGTCGGCCCGAACGATCATGGTGGCGGGCTCTTCAGCAAAGCGGGTCAGGCCAGCGCGGCGCAGGTAGTCACGCGCAACCGCACCGGGGCGGGCGATGAGTGAGTTTTCGCCCAAAACGGCACCAAAGACACTAACAAAGTCTGAGCGGGCGGGAATGTTGATGGTGTCGCCATCTTCCAGCACCAGGTCTGGCAACTTGGGCTCATGGGGGTTAATTTCCAGGGCAATGCGACCATTGGGTTGCAAAGTGCGCAGGCGAGCCAGCGTGGCCTTTTGTTGCTCGTTATTGGCTTGGAGTGCTGCTGTTTTATCGGCGTCACTGCCAGCATTCTGGGCAGCGGCAGCGGCCATGGAGCCCATTTCGGCCTCAAAACGCCGAATGGCTTGGTCCAGGTTCACCCGCTGTTGTTTGCGTGTGCTTTCGCGGCTAAAAACCGTGCCATAAACATAAGCGTTAGGACTGAGGCCACCGGCCCGGACAACAAGCTGGGTAAGGGTTTCGCCCGGCTGGAGTTGATAAACCCCAGGGCTGTTGACTTCGCCGCCCAAGCGCACAAACTGGGTGCGCTTGCTCATGGCAACCGGAATGTCTTTGACGCCAAAGACGGTGACCACGTCGCCCGGCTGCAGGGCCAGATTGGCCTCGGGCTTTTTGTTGACCACCGCGTCACGCAGGTTAAAGGGAATGAGGTTGGGCGTCAGCTCTGTTGGGTTCAAGCGCTCAACGACGGCATAGTCCCAGTTGACTTCATTGAATTGGTTTTTGATTTCGTCAAAAACCTTGTCGGCGTTCACCACCTCGCGTGTGGTTTGTTTGTCTAACAAGACGTCTTCTTGAGTAAGGCCTTGTTGGCCTTGTTGATATTGCTGGCCTTGTTGATATTGCTGGCCTTGCGGGTCTTGCTCGACTTGGAGGTAGCCCTGCTGCAGGTTGTCGCCTTGGGGGGCATATTTCTTCTTGTCAAACTGCACCAAGGCATTGCGACGCTTGTAGTAGGCGGGGTCGATCAAGGCCTGGACGTTGGGAATCAGGTCGCTCACTCGCATGCCCGGCACGAAGGGATAGCGCAGGGGCTGAGCCACGTTGCCGCGCAGGGTGACGGCGTTGGCAAACTCGGCCCGGAGTTTGAGCAAGGTGACGACATCGCCCCCACGAATTTGGCTTTGCAGGCCAGTGCTATCCAGCGCCACTTCTTTCACGCTGCGAGGCGCATCGGCATCGGTTTTGTTGTTGGCTTGGATGCTTTCAATCAGTACCCGGCTGGTGTTGGTGATGGCGGCTATGCCAACGCCATAAGACAGCAGCTTGCCCAAGGGTTCGTCGGCCGAGGCCAGCTCGTAAACAGCAGGCTGGTCAATGGCGCCCAGCACGGCGGCACGGGGGCCAGCGGGGGGAATGACGATGACGTCACCGGGCAGCAGGCGCACATCGGCCTGGGTGCTGCCTTCATGAATAAACTGGTAAAGGTCGAGTGTGGCGACGGTTTTGGAGTCGCGCTTGAGTTGAATGTGGCGCATGCTGCCGGTGGCCGAGGGGCCGCCGGATTCAAACAAAGCACTCACCAAGGTAGACAGGCTGGACAGGGTGTAGGCCCCTGGGCGACGGGCCTGCCCCACCACAAAGACCTGCAGCGAGCGCAGTTGGCCCAGGCTCACGGTGAGCTGAAAATTGTTGTAGACCTTGCCCACCTGGGATTTAAAGGTGGCGTCCAGGTCAGCGGCCTTGAGGCCCGCGACGGTGAAGGTGCCTACCTTGGGAACACTCACCTGACCGTTGCGGTCCACCAGCAAGCGCAGGTCGGTGTCAATGGCGCCCCAGACGCGGAGCAAGACTTCGTCCCCAGGGCCAACGACGTAGTCCGCCGAGACGGGCACGTTTTGCACAGGGGTGAAGTTGGGGGTGTCAAAGAGGTTGTAGCCATAAAGCGGGAGACGCTGGCCCGTGGATTCTTCTACAAAGTTTTGAAATTCGGTTTTTTTGAGGGGCGGGAGTGGCTGGTGCTGGCCGTTGTTGTTGGGCCCTTGTTGGTTTGAATTGCCCTGGTCGTTGGCGTTGAGTTGCCGAGACAAGCCCGAGGGCTGGCCCGGAGCGCCTTTGGGCAAATTGGGGTTGAAGTTTTGCCCCCCGTTGCCCATGCCTGCTGCGTTGCCCGGGGTGGTGAAGTTGGCCGAGTCAGCGCCGTTGCCATTGCCATTGGCACCCGCTGCGAGGGCGGCCCCGCCAATCAGGGACTGGGCTTGGGTGGTGCTGATTTGGGCCGTGGCCGGTGACGCGAAGGGCAAAGCCGCCGCCAGACAAAGCCAAAATGCGCCTCGTTGAAGGGCGTGTTTCATTCGAAGCTTGTTGTTCATAGGGTGATTAAGTGACAATTTCTTGCAGTCATTTTAGTTTTAGGCAGGCTACCGCAGTGCCGGCACCATTTTGTGCAGCACAACAGCCCAAGCCTTGACGGCCTGACACCCAGCCCGGCTTAAGCCAAGGCAAGGTCGCCGTGTTTTAAATTCAACTCCACCGTGCGGCCCATGAGCTCCAGCAAGACAGACACCCGCTTGCCTGCCACCCGGCTAACCAAACCTTCTATCCCGGCCAACCCGGACATGACCCCCGCCACAATGCGCACGCGTGCGCCCGCCGCCACCGGACTCAACTGATCAACGGTGGCCGTTTTGTTTTGGGTTTCCAAGGCTTGAATGTCGGCCAGCACTTCTGCGCTCAAATGGGCCAGCTCAAAGCCAAAGCGCACCAGGGTGGTAACCCCCCGGGTGTAACGAACCTTGCCCACATCTTGCGAAGCACGGCTGGGACGGAAAAAAACATAGCGCGGGAACATGGGCTCGGTAACTGGCTCGTCCACACCGCGCTTGATGACCTTGATTTTGGGGAAATAAACCTCAAACCCCTGGTTGACCAGGTTGTCACAGGCAACCGCTTCCTGCCTAGGCTTGGCGTAGGCCAAGTACCAATGGTCTGAGGGGGCTGAAGCGAAATTCATGGCTGGGCGAAATTTTACAAGTGGCGGATTCAAGTACGAGATGCAACACGGTTTAACGAGGCATGAAACACCTCGTGTGGTGTCTTGAATCCGAGCCGCTTGCGTGGTCGGTGGTTCAATCGGTTTTCAATCATAGCCAG
>CAIUTG010000168.1 GCA_903902035.1 uncultured Curvibacter sp.
AAGCCGTCCTGCGCATCACCCCCTGCCCGCAACACGGCAGCCCGTTTGACCTGGTGCGCGCGGCCTACCATTTGGGCAACCGCCATGTGCCGATTGAACTCAAACCCGATCATTTGAAAATTGAACCCGACCATGTGCTGGCCGACCTGTTGCGTGCCATGCACCTGATCGTGACAGCCGTGGATGAATCGTTTGAGCCCGAGAGTGGCGCTTATGGTCAGCATGGGCATTCGCACGATCACGCTCATTCGCATGATCACGCCCACTGACAATTCTTCCCTGTTGCACCTGCTCTGGCTGGCCTCCCCCGCCTTGCCGGTGGGCGGTTTTTCTTATTCAGAAGGGCTGGAAGCGGCCACCGAATGGGCCGACGTGAACACCGAGGCCAGCGCCGCCGAGTGGCTCAGCGACCAATTGATCTTCAGCTTGGCGCGGGGCGATTTGTCCATCGTGGCCGCCTCGGCCAAGGCGTTGGCAAGCACCGACTGGCAGCGCCTGTTGGACCTGAACGACTGGGTGTTGCAAACCCGCGAGACCTCTGAATTTCGACTGCAAAGTCTGCAAATGGGTCGCTCGCTGATGGACTGGTTGCGCAACCTGTTGCCCAACGCGGCGCGGCAACTCGACCTGCCCGCCGACTGGGTCGCCACCTACCCGGTGGCTTTTGCGATTGCCGCCCACGCCTTGCAATCCCAGGGGCTTGCCCCCTCTGCCCCCCCCGCCTCGCCAGACCGCGCACAGCGCCTTCATCAGACCAGCGATGAAACGGCGGTCTACAACACCGTCAGCGCCTATGCCTTTGCCTGGTGCGAAAACATGGGCCAGACGGCGGTCAAATCCATTCCCTTGGGGCAAAGCGCGGGTCAGCGGATTTTGCTGCGTTTGGCGCGCGAAATTCCCGAGGCCGCGGCCCTGGCGATCGCCCTGCCCGATGCCGAAAGACAAGCCTTCACGCCCCGGTTGGCGATTTTGTCGGCCCAGCACGAACACCAATACTCACGACTCTTTAGAAGCTGAACATGACCCCCCCACTTCACCACATTCCTGGCCGAACCAAAAAACTCCCGCCCCTGCGCGTCGGCATTGGCGGCCCCGTCGGCTCGGGCAAAACCACCTTGCTCGAAATGCTGTGCAAGGCCATGCGCGAAACGTACGACCTCATTGCCATCACCAATGACATTTACACCAAAGAAGACCAACGCCTGCTGACGGTCAGCGGGGCCTTGCCCGCCGAACGCATCCTGGGCGTGGAAACGGGGGGCTGCCCTCACACCGCGATTCGCGAAGACGCCTCCATCAACCTGGAAGCCATTGACCGCATGTTGGGGCAATTTCCGAATGCCGACATCGTGTTCATTGAATCGGGGGGGGACAACCTGGCCGCCACCTTCAGCCCCGAGTTGAGCGACTTGACGATCTATGTGATTGATGTGGCCGCTGGTGAAAAAATCCCGCGCAAAGGGGGCCCCGGCATCACCAAAAGCGATTTGTTCGTCATCAACAAAACCGACCTGGCCCCGCATGTGGGGGCCAACCTGGCGGTCATGGAAGCGGATACCATCCGAATGCGCACCCATTCGCAGGGTCTGAAACCTTTCGTCATGACCAATTTACGCACCCAAACAGGGCTTCAAAGCGTCGTCCACTTCATTGTGGAAAAAGGGCTTTTAAGCCACTAGCCCAGTCACCTGGAACCGGAGGAAATCACGATGTCGCTCACCCCTTGCTACGCCGCTCAGTCTGCCACCGCCCCCTTGGCCCCCTACCGCATCCAGCGCCGCGCGGTCGGCCCCAAGGATGTTCAGATTGCCATTGACTATTGCGGGGTCTGCCACACCGACCTTCACCAAACCAGAAACGACTGGGGCAGGGCCAACTACCCCGTTGTTCCGGGCCATGAAATTGTGGGCAAAGTGAGTGCCCTGGGCGCCGAGGTCCAACACCTGGCGATCGGCCAAACCGTGGCGGTGGGTTGTTTTGTGGACTCTTGCCGCACCTGCCCTTCTTGCCAGGCGCATTGGGAGCAGTACTGCCTCCAGGGCGTCAAAGCCACCTACAACAGCCCGACCCAAGACCCGGGCGGCTACACCTATGGCGGTTACGCCAAGAGCATCGTGGTGGACCAGGACTTCGTTTTGGTCATGCCCAAGGGCCTGGACAGCGCTGCCGCCGCACCCTTGCTGTGTGCCGGCATCACGACCTACTCGCCACTCAAGCATTGGGGCATCGGTCCGGGCAAAACGGTGGGCGTCATCGGTTTGGGGGGCCTGGGCCACATGGGGGTCAAGCTGTCGCATGCCCTGGGCGCGAAGACCATCATGATCACCAGCTCGCCCAACAAGGCCGCAGACGCGCTGAAGTTAGGGGCCGATGAGGTGCTGCTGTCAACCGAAGCAGCGGCCATGCAGGCCAGGGCCAACCAATTCGATTTTTTGCTGGATACGATTCCCGTGCCGCATGACTTCAACGCCTACATGCCGTTGTTGAAAGTGGACGGCACCTTGTGCATCGTGGGCGCGATTGGTCCGACCGCCACCCTCAACTCAGGGCCGCTGATTTTTGGTCGGCGATCGGTCGCTGGCTCTTTGGTGGGGGGCATCCAGGAAACCCAAGAGATGCTGGACTTCTGCGGTCAACACAACATCACCTCAGAAATTGAGATCATCCCGATCAGCGAGATCAACCACGCCTACGAAAGAATGCTCAAGAGCGACGTCAAGTACCGCTTCGTCATCGACATGAGCAGCTTGAGCTGAGCCACCCAGCGCTCAAACCGCTTCGGCCATCAAAAAGTCCCGGCTGATGCGGCCCCCCAGGTCATTGATCCGGTCCAGGAACTGGGTCAAAAAGGCATGCAGACCCATGGCTTCGATTTCATCGAAGCGGGCATATTGCAGCTCCGCCTGAAGCTTGCCCGCCCAGCGCATGGTTTCGCTAGAGGTGCCTGCCACGACCATCGCCAGGTTGGCCACCACCTCGTTCAAACAGGCGTGCAAGGAACGCGGCATGTCGGCCCGCAAAATCAGCAAGTCAGCCACCCGCTCGGGTTTGATGACGTCGCGATAGACCTTGCGGTAAATCTCAAACGCCGAGACGCTCCGCAAAATCGCGCTCCAATGGTAGAAGTCGTACTCCTGGTCCTTGTCGGTGGCGGTGCCGAAAAAGTCGCTTTGCACGGCGTGGTATTTCACGTCCACCAAACGAGCGGTGTTGTCGGCGCGCTCCAAAAAAGTGCCCAGGCGCATGAAGTGCAAGGCCTCGTCCATGAGCATGGTGCCCACGGTCACCCCACGCGACTGGTGCGAGCGCAGTTTGACCCACTCGAAAAATTGGGCCGGGTCGCGCTCGAATTCACCGGTTCGCAACACGCGGTTGAGTTCCAGCCAGGTTTGGTTTTGGGTTTCCCAGACTTCGGTGGTCAAGGCACCCCGCACCGCACGGGCGTTTTCGCGGGCGGCGCGCAAACACGAGACGATGGAAGACGGGTTGCTCTCGTCTTTGACCATGAATTCCAGCACTTTGGCCGGGACCACATCGCCATGTTTGCGCTGGTAAGCGGGCAGCAATTCGCTGATGGACAGCAGCCCTTGCCAGCCCACCAGGGCCACCGCATCGGATTGCGGTAACAGCGAGGTTTGGTAATTCACATCGAGCATGCGGGCGGTGTTTTCGGCGCGCTCGGTGTAGCGAGACATCCAGAACAAATGATCGGCGGTTCTTGACAACATATTCTGTCTCCTAAGCCTCAAACCCCGCAGGCGCTGCGCGCCCCGCCGTGTTTTAAAGAAAGCTGGCCTGCGCCCAGCTTTTCGGCGCGCTCGGTGTAGCGAGACATCCAGAACAAATGATCGGCGGTGCGTGACAACATGCTCAAACCTCCAAAATCCAGGTGTCTTTGGTGCCCCCGCCTTGCGAGGAATTGACCACCAAGGAGGCTTCTTTCAAAGCCACCCGGGTCAAGCCGCCGGGCACCATTTGCACTGTTTTGCCCGACAACACAAATGGCCGCAAATCGATGTGGCGTGGGGCGATGCCCGACTCGACAAAAGTGGGGCAACTCGACAGGCTCAAAGTGGGCTGGGCAATGTAGCGCGCCGGATCGGCCAGCAAGGCGGCGCGGAAATCTTCAATTTCCTGTTTGGAGGCCGCCGGTCCCACCAACATGCCATAGCCCCCTGCCCCGTGCACTTCCTTGACCACCAGTTCGGCCAGGTGGTCCAGCGTGTATTGCAGGTCGTCCCGCTTGCGGCACAGGTAGGTGGGCACATTGTTCAGGATCGGTTTTTCGCCCAGGTAAAACTCGATCATGGCCGGCACATAGGGGTAGATGGATTTGTCGTCGGCAATGCCGGTTCCGCAGGCATTGCAAATGCCCACATTGCCCGCCCGGTAGGCCCGCATCAAGCCTGAGACGCCCAGGGTCGAATCCGGGCGGAACACCTCGGGGTCCAGAAAGTCATCGTCCACGCGGCGATAAATCACATCCACGCGCTTCAAACCCCGGGTGGTGCGCATCCACACAAAGTCATCCTTGACCACCAGGTCTTGCCCCTCCACCAGCTCCACGCCCATTTGCTGGGCCAAGAAGGCGTGTTCAAAATAGGCGCTGTTGTACATGCCAGGCGTCAGCACCACCACAGTGGGCTCGGGTGTGGCCGGGGGGGCCGAGGCGCGCAAGGTCTCCAGCAACAGGTCGGGGTAATGCGCCACCGGCGCCACCCGGTGCTGACTGAACAGGTCGGGGAACAGGCGCATCATCATCTTGCGGTTTTCCAACATATAGGAAACGCCGCTGGGCACGCGCAAATTGTCTTCCAACACAAAGTACTCACCCGCGCCCGTCGCGCTGGGTGCGCGCACGATGTCGATGCCGGAAATATGGGAATAAATCTGATTGGGAACGTCCACCCCCATCATGACCTGGCGAAATTGGGCGTTGTTCTCAACCTGTTCTCGCGGCACGATGCCGGCTTTCAAAATGTCTTGGTCGTGGTAGACATCGTGCACAAACCGGTTCAAGGCCGTGACCCGCTGCACCAAACCGGCTTCCATGCTGCGCCATTCTTGGGCGGGGATGATGCGCGGAATCAGATCGAAAGGGATCAAGCGCTCGGTGCCCGAACCGTCTTCGTCTTTCGCACCATATACGGCGAAGGTGATGCCCACGCGCCTGAAAATCATCTCGGCCTCGGCCCGACGGGCCTGCATGGTGGCATTGGGTTGCTGTGCCAACCATTGGGCATAGCAGCGGTAATGCTCACGCAAAGGCATGTCAAACGCCAGATTGGAGGACGTCTCAAGCAGCGCCGACTGACTCTTCAGAGTCTCAAACATCTCATCGAATAGCTTCATAGCACTCTCCCACCCAGATCCAAGCAATATATGCGCCAAGGTTAAGACCGTTATAACCAAGTTAGCAGACGCGACAATGAAAAAGCCTGGTTTCAGTTAAAAATCAGGCATGAAGCCAACGCCGTCGCCCTCTTTTTCAGAGCCCCTGCTCGACCTCAGTGCAAGGGCCTTGAGCCAGGCCATCCAAAAGCGCGAGGTATCCTGTGTCGAGGTGATGCAAGCCACCTTGGCCCAAATTGAGCGCTACAACCCCGAGGTCAACGCCCTGGTGGGCTTGCGCCCAGCCAATGCGTTGCTGCAAGAAGCGCGGGCCAGGGACCAGTCATTGAGTCAAACCAGCCAGCGTCACCAGCCCCGGGGCTGGCTCTATGGCCTGCCCCAGGCCCCCAAAGACCTGAGCCCTGTGGCGGGTCTGCCCTATACCCAGGGCAGCCCCGTGCTGGCTCGGCAGGTGGCGCCCCGGGACAACCTCATGACCGCCCGCCTGCGGGCAGCGGGCGCCATTTTCATTGGCAAGACCAACACCCCGGAATTCGGTCTGGGCTCACACACCTACAACCCCGTGCACGGCACCACCCGGAACGCCTGGGACAGCCGTTGGAGTGCAGGCGGCAGCAGTGGTGGCGCGGCTGTGGCCCTGGCCCTCAACCTGCTCAGTGTGGCCGATGGCAGCGACATGATGGGCTCGCTGCGCAACCCCGCTGGCTGGAACCATGTCTATGGTTTGCGTCCCAGTCTGGGCCGGGTGCCCAAAGGCCCTGACCCCGACCTGTTCTTTCAACAATTGGGCACCGAAGGCCCGATGGCACGCAACCCACAAGACCTGGCCTGGATGCTCGCCACCCAGGCGGGCTTTGACGCCCGAGCGCCCCTGAGCCTGTCAGGCAGTGGCCTGGAGGCCGGTTTCATGGGCAGGCTGGACACCAATTTGAAGGGGCGACGCATCGCCTGGCTGGGCAATTTGAATGGCTATTTGGCCATGGACCCCGGCGTCTTGCCACTGTGTGAAGCGGCTTTGGGCCACTTCCAGACCCTGGGCCTGGAGGTGGAAGCCCTGGTGCCCGATTTCAACTATGAAAGGCTTTGGACCACTTGGCTGCACCTGCGCGGCTTCACCGTGGCGGGGCAATTGCAGGCGCTTTACGCCAACCCCAAAACCCGACAACAGCTCAAACCCGAAGCCCAGTGGGAGGCCGAACAAGGTCAGGGACTGAGCGCCAGCGATGTTTACACCGCGTCCGTGTGGCGCACCAGCTGGTACCAACGTTTGCTGGCCTGTTTTGACCAGTTTGACTACCTGGTGTTGCCCAGCGCCCAGACCTTTCCTTTTGCGGCCGAGCTCACTTGGCCCACCGAGGTCGGCGGTCGGGCCATGGACACCTACCACCGCTGGATGGAGGTCACCCTGTACGCCAGTCTGGCGGGTTTGCCCACGCTGGGCCTGCCCGCCGGTTTTTCAGAAGCGGGCCAACCCATGGGCTTGCAGGTCATCGGCCGCCCCCGCGACGAACTGTCCTTGTTGCAACTGGCCCAAGCCTGGCACCAGGCCGCCCCGTTCATGGCCCGTCGTCCCCCTCGTCTGGCGGCGGCTGGCGGGTCAACCCCGGCGAGTCATGCCAGTAGCGGCGGCTCAGCTCGCGTTCACAAATAAGCCTATTTGGTGCATCCGAGGCCCAAGTGGCCGCACCACAATGGGGAGAGTTCACCATTTCGAGGCCTAAATTCTCATAACGGCTCACGACCTTGGGGGCCGGATGCCCAAATCGGTTGCGGTACCCGGCCTGCACCAAAGACCACCGGGGTGAAACGGCCCGCAGAAAGGTTTGGTTGGACGAGGTGTTGCTGCCGTGGTGAGGCACCAGCAGAAAGTCCGCTTTCAAATCGGCTTCCGAGCGGATCACCAAGGCCTGTTCCTGGGGCATTTCAATGTCACCCACCAGCAAGGCACGCCGCCCGCCTGCGCTGCTGACGCGCAGGACACAGCTCACAGCATTCGGCTTCATGGCCTTGGAAGATGGGGTTTGCGCTGCGGCCAAATCTTGCGACAGCGGGTGCAGCACCTCAAAGTCCACCCCATCCCAGCGCCACTGCTGACCCGCCACGCAAGGGGTGACGCCCGCAATGCGTCCCTGCAACAAAGGGTGGCCTGGCTCCAGGGACGACCACAATTCGGCCCGGGGGTAGGCCGCCAGCACCGCGGCCGCACCGCCCGTGTGGTCGCTGTCGCGGTGGCTCAACATGACCCGATTCAAGGGCTCCCGGGTGCGCCGCAGCAAAGGCACCAACACCCGTTGGCCCGCATCGCTTTCGCTGGAATGGCGCGGCCCGGTGTCGTACAAGAGGCTGTGGCCTTGGGTGCGCAGCAACACCGCATTGCCCTGCCCAATGTCAGGCGCCAAGACCTCAAACTCCCCCCAGCTGGGTCGGGGGGCCTGCCACATCAGCATGGGCAGCACCAAGGGCAAGCCCAACAGCCGCACGCGCCAACCGGCCGGGAACACCAGCATCACCGCCCCCAGCAAGCCCAGCAGGTTCAGTCCCAGCGGAGCGGCCACCACCGACCAGGTCGTCACCGGCCCGGCCGCCAAGGTGTCGAGCACGACGAGCAAGCCCTGCACGGCCCAGGCCGACAAGGTCCACAAAGGCGAGCAAAGCACGCCCAAGAAGGCCAGCGGCGTCACCACAAAGCTGACCCAGGGAATCGCCAGCAGATTGGCCAACAAGCCCAACACCGATACCTGACCAAACAGCATCCAGGTCAAAGGGGCCAAGGCCAGGGTCATCAACCCTTGCTCGCGCAACAACAGCGTCCCGTGGTGGGCCAACCACCCCCCCCAAGCCCTGGGCGCGGTGCTGCGGGGAGCGCCCGCCCCGCTCACATACAAAATGCCGACCGCCACAAAGCTCAGCCAAAAGCCCGCTTGCAGCCAGGCCCAGGGGTCCCACAGCACCACCACGGCGGCGCTGCTCAGCCACACCAGCCAACCCGGCCAGCGTTTGGCACTGGTCTGCAAGGCGGTGACCACGCCCAACATCAGCACCGTGCGTTGGGCAGGCACGCCCCAGCCGCAAAAAACCGAATACGCCAGGGCCACGGCCCAACCGCACCAGCGGCCCGCCGTGATGGCTGGCCAACGCCGCATCAGGAAGGGACTGAAACGCCAGCCCCAGGCCACCAGCCGGGCACTGAGCCAGGCCAGCAGGGTGATGTGCAGGCCCGAAATGCTCATCAAATGCGCCACGCCCGTCAGGCGAAACAAGTCCCAATCGGTGGCCGCAATGGCCTGTTGATCTCCCGTCACCAGGGCCACCACCACGCCAGCGCTGCGGGGCTCGGGCAAGGCCTGCCAAATCGCCGCCCGCACCGATTGACGCAGCTGCTCGACCGGGTGCGACCAGAATGCCCCAGCCCCCCGGCTCGGCAGCGGGTTGAGCAACTCAGGCGGCGCTACCTGGGCGGCGGTGCGAACCGTTCCGGTCGCACCATACCCCTGCTCCCAAAGCCACAACTCCCCATCAAAACCACCGGGATTGAACAAGCCATGGGGCCGTTTGAGCCGCACGGCAAAGCGCCAGTGGTCCCCCACCGACAAATCGGGCACCGCCGGGGCCGTCGGCGAGACGGGGTGGTACCAAGCCAACCACAACAGCCCGGGCAAGCTCAGTCCGGGCGTGGCAGGCGCTGCGCCCAGTGGCCGCGCGCCTGGGTCGGGCGCAAATTCAAACCGCCAGCCCTCGGGGCCTTTTTGGGGCAGGCTGACGATTTCACCGCTCACCCACCAGTCCAGCGACTCTGCCGCCGGCGTCAGCACCTGCGCCGCGCGCAGCGTGCCACGCCAGCCGGTGCCGGCAAAGCCCATCACCCCAGCCAGTAAAAACAAGGCAACCAGGTGGCCGCCCTGCCAAGCGCCTTTGCGCCCCAAAAGCAAGGGGCACAGGCCCACAGCGGCCAGCGCCAGCATGACGCCGTAGGCCCCCACCGGCCACAGTGTCCTTTGTTGCAACTGCCAGGCCGTGCCCGACAAAACCCCCAGCCACGCCGGGGCCCCCGAGGGCCAGGGCAAACGCAGGGGGTCAAATGCCCGAAAGGCAGAGGGGATCACCATGTCTCAGCATGCCCCAGACGGGGGCCTGACAGCCGCCAGCCCCCTTCCTTTGAACCCAAAGCATTGGCCATTGGTCATTTAGGGGGGTTGTCATCTACTTTGGCGCATCTCTTGCTAGTATCCCGGTCAGATTGCTTTTGAATTCTTGGCTTACACGACCAGGCGACCCCATGTCCATCCACGCTGCGCTGAACCACATCACCCACTACCGCTATGACCGGCCCATCCAGGTAGGGCCCCAGGTGGTGCGCCTGCGCCCTGCGCCCCACTGCCGCAGCAAGGTGATTTCCTACTCGCTCAAGATTGAGCCCGCCGAGCATTTCATCAATTGGCAGCAAGACCCGTTCGCCAATTACCAGGCCCGCCTGGTGTTTCCCGAGCCCACCACCGAATTCAAGGTGACCGTGGACCTGGTGGTTGAAATGGCGGTTTACAACCCGTTTGATTTTTTCTTGGAGCCCGAGGCCGAAAACTTTCCCTTTGAGTACAACGACGAGGTCAAACAAGAACTGGCCCCTTACCTGGCCAAAGTCCCCCTCACGCCCCGGCTGGCGCACTACCTGAGCAAGATCGACCGCACTGAGCGCCGCACGATTGATTTCTTGGTGGACATCAACCGCCAGCTGCAACAAGACATTGGCTACCTGATCCGTCTGGAGCCCGGGGTTCAAACCCCTGAAGAAACCTTGACCAAGGGCTCGGGTTCTTGCCGCGACAGTGGCTGGTTGTTGGTGCAATTGCTGCGCCACTCGGGTTTGGCGGCGCGTTTTGTCTCGGGCTACCTGATTCAGCTCAAGCCCGATGTCAAGTCGCTCGATGGCCCCAGCGGCACCGAAGTGGACTTCACCGATCTGCACGCCTGGTGCGAGGTCTACCTGCCGGGCGCCGGTTGGATTGGCCTGGACCCCACCTCGGGCCTGATGGCCGGTGAAGGCCACATCCCCCTGGCCTGCACCCCCCAGCCCTCGGGGGCGGCGCCGGTGGAAGGCCTGATTGACGAATGTGAGGTGGCGTTCGAACACCGCATGGCGGTGACCCGGATTTACGAATCGCCCCGCGTCACCCTGCCCTACACCGAGGCGCAGTGGTCCGCCATCCAAGCCCTGGGGCAGCAAGTGGACCAGGAATTGGTGGCTGGCGATGTGCGCCTGACCATGGGGGGCGAACCCACTTTTGTGGCAAGCCAAGACCGCGAAGGGGCCGAATGGAACACCGATGCCTTGGGCCCCACCAAGCGGGGGTATGCCGGTGAGCTGGTGCACAAACTGCGCGAACATTACGGCCAAGGCGGCTTCCTGCATTTTGGTCAAGGCAAGTGGTACCCCGGCGAGCAACTGCCACGCTGGGCCTTGTCCATCTGCTGGCGCGCCGATGGTCAAGCCATTTGGCACAACCCGGCCTTGTTTGCCGACGAGCGCCAGGCCCAACATTACGACAGCGCCGATGCGCAGCGTTTCATTCAGCATTTGGCCACCCGCCTGGGCTTGAGCCCGCGCTACATCCAAGCCGGGTACGAGGATGTGTTCTATTACCTCTGGCGTGAGCGCCGTTTACCCGTCAATGTGGACCCCTTTGATGCCAAACTGGACGACGAGCTGGAGCGGGCCCGCTTGCGCCGCGTGTTTGACCAAGGCCTGGAACAGGTGGTCGGTTATGTGATTCCGTTGGAGGTCGTCCCGGGCGCCACCCCCTTGAGCGGCCCCAGCTGGCGCACGGGCCCCTGGTTCATGCGCGATGAACGCCTGTACCTGATGCCGGGTGACTCGCCCATGGGCTATCGCCTGCCCCTGGACAGCCTGCCCTGGGTCAGTGCGACCGACTTTCCTTATGCCGACGAAATTGACCCCATGGCCCCGCGCCCGCCATTGCCAAGCAGCGCGGCGTTCCAGCAAAACGCCCACAACCGGCCTCAGGGTGAGGCCCCGCGCGTGGCCCAAAGCCGAACCTCGGCCCCTTTAGGCAAAACCGCGGCCCACCCGGACCAGGCCCCCGCCCGCTTTGAATCGGCCCATTGGATTACCCGCACCGCGCTTTGCGTCGAAGCGCGCGACCCCGCCCGCGCCAACGGGCCGGTCCTCACCGACAGCACCGCTTCCAAAGCCTTGTATGTGTTCATGCCCCCTTTGCAGCGCCTGGAGGACTACCTGGCCTTGTTGAGCGCCGTCGAGGCCACCGCCGAGGCATTGCAGGTTCAGATCGTGCTGGAAGGCTACCCACCGCCACGCGACCACCGCCTCAAACTGCTGCAAGTCACCCCCGACCCCGGTGTGATCGAGGTCAACATCCACCCGGCCCACAACTGGGACGAGCTGGTGGAACACACCGAATTCCTCTACCAGGCGGCTTTTGAAACCCGGCTGACCGCCGAAAAATTCATGACCGATGGCCGACACACCGGCACCGGGGGCGGCAACCACTTTGTGCTGGGCGGGGCCACCCCAGCGGACAGCCCCTTCCTGCGCCGTCCCGAGTTGCTGGCCTCGCTGATTTTGTATTGGCACAACCACCCGTCCTTGAGCTACCTGTTCTCGGGCATGTTCATTGGCCCGACCTCGCAGGCCCCCCGGGTGGACGAAGCGCGCAACGACCAGTTGTACGAGCTGGAAATCGCCCTGCATCAGATCCAGAAAAACCGTGCCCTCTATGGCGACTCGCTGCCCCCCTGGTTGGTCGACCGCAGCTTACGCAACATCCTGATCGACGTCACCGGCAACACCCACCGCAGCGAGTTCTGCATTGACAAGCTTTACTCGCCCGACACCAGCACGGGTCGGCTGGGCCTGCTGGAGCTGCGGGCCTTTGAAATGCCGCCCCATGCCCGCATGAGCATTGCCCAGCAACTGCTGCTGCGCGCGTTGGTGGCGCGTTTTTGGCAGACGCCTTACCAGGCCCCGGTGGCACGCTGGGGCACCACCTTGCACGACCGCTTCTTGCTGCCCAGCTTCGTGCAGATGGATTTTGAAGACGTCATGCAAGACCTGCGGCAAGCGGGTTATGCCTTTGATTCGGCCTGGTTTGCACCGCATTTTGAATTCCGTTTCCCCAAAGTGGGCAGCCTCAAAACCCTGGGCATGGAACTGACCTTGCGCAATGCCCTGGAACCCTGGCATGTGATGGGCGAAGAAGGCAGCGCCGGCGGCACCGTGCGCTATGTGGACTCCTCTTTGGAGCGCATTGAAGTGCGGGTCAACGGCTTCAACGACCAGCGCTACGTCATCACCGTCAATGGCCAGGTGCTGCCCTTGCAGCCCACCGGGGTTCAACAGGAATATGTGGCGGGGGTGCGCTACAAAGCCTGGAACCCACCGTCATCTCTGCACCCCACCATTGGCGTGCACGCGCCCTTGGTGTTCGACGTGGTCGATACCTGGTCGAAACGCTCTGTCGGCGGCTGCCAATACCATGTGGCGCACCCGGGAGGGCTCAATTACGTGACCTACCCGGTCAATGCCTACGAGGCCGAAAGTCGGCGCCTGGCTCGCTTCTTTGAAATGGGCCATACCCCCGGCGAGATGCGCGTGCCGACCTCTGCGGTGGGCCAACCGGGGTCCAAGGAATTTCCTTTCACCCTGGATTTGCGCCAAACACGACCACACGATTGAGGCCGGGTGTTCAGAACCTGGGGCACCGAACCTGTCAGAATCCGTGCCATGGAAAAAAACGGTCAAAGCTTGGACTTCTTCCCCCCCGCCAGGTCCTGGCTTCGATCCGCTTCAAGCGGTGAGTTTGATGAATTGCTGGGGCACACCGTCGAGGGCGACGCCGCC
>CAIUTG010000169.1 GCA_903902035.1 uncultured Curvibacter sp.
AGGACATGTGCCGCTTCATCCTCGACGTGAACGACGAATTTGGCACCACCATTGTGCTGATCGAACACGACATGGGCGTGGTGATGGACATTTCGGACCGGGTGGTGGTACTGGATTACGGCAAGAAAATTGGCGATGGCCCGCCGCACGAGGTTCGCAACAACCCCGATGTGATCAGCGCCTACCTGGGTGCGGCGCACTGAAGAAAGAACCCACATGGCATTTTTTCTGGAAACCCTGATTGGCGGCTTGATGGCCGGCATGCTCTATGCGCTGGTGGCTTTGGGCTTTGTCTTGATCTACAAAGCCTCCGGTGTTTTCAACTTTGCCCAAGGCGCCATGGTGCTGTTTGCCGCCCTGGCCATGGCCCGGTTTTCAGAATGGGTGCCGCAATGGACGGGCTACGACAACCTGCTCCTGAACAACCTGGTGGCTTTTGCCCTGGCGGCTGCGTTGATGTGTGGCGTGGCCTGGGCGATTGAGCACTGGGTGCTGCGCCACTTGGTCAACCAAGAAGGCGCCACGCTGCTGATGGCCACCTTGGGCATTGCCTATTTCCTCGAAGGCTTGGGCCAGAGCCTGTTTGGCAACGATGTTTACAAGATCGACATTGGCATGCCCAAAGACCCGATTTTTGTTTTGGGCTCGGTCTTTCCTGGCGGTCTCTTGGTCAACCAAGAGGATGTGATGGCGGCGCTGATGGCGGCCGTGCTGGTGGTGGCGTTGAGTCTGTTTTTTCAAAAAACCGCCACCGGTCGTGCGCTGCGTGCGGTGGCCGACGACCACCAAGCTGCGCAATCCATTGGCATTCCCCTCAACCGCATCTGGGTGATTGTGTGGTGCATCGCGGGCTTCGTGGCCCTGGTGGCGGGCATGATTTGGGGCTCTAAACTGGGGGTGCAATTTTCACTGGCAACGATTGCCATGCGCGCCCTGCCGGTGGTGATTTTGGGCGGTCTGACCTCGGTGCCCGGCGCCATCTTGGGGGGCTTGATCATCGGGGTGGGTGAAAAATTATCCGAAGTCTACCTCGGCCCCTTTGTGGGCGGGGGCATTGAAATCTGGTTTGCCTATGTGCTGGCCTTGGTGTTTTTGCTGTTCCGGCCGCAAGGGCTGTTTGGCGAAAAAATCATTGACCGTGTTTGAGGAAAGCGCCCCATGTTCTATCGTGAAAACGGCCAATTCAAAACCAGCTACCAAGCCGATCAACAAATATTTCCCATCGCCCAGGACCGTTGGGCCATGGCGGTTTTGCTGGTCCTGGCGCTGTTCGTGGTGCCCGCCTTGGCGAGTGATTATTTTTTCCGGGCCCTATTGATTCCCCTTTGCCATCATGGCGTTGGCGGCCATCGGGGTGAATATCTTGGTCGGCTATTGCGGCCAAATCTCTCTGGGCTCGGGCGCCTTCATGGCGGTCGGGGCCTATGGGGCTTACAACTTTTTTGAGCGCGTGCCCGGCATGCCGCTGGTGCTGGCGCTGATTCTGGGTGGCCTGTCGGCCACGGGGTTTGGCCTGCTGTTTGGCCTGCCCAGTTTGCGCGTCAAGGGGCTTTACTTGGCGGTCGCCACCTTGGCCGCGCAGTTCTTTGCAGACTGGTTGTTTTTACGCGTGAGTTGGTTCACTTTGGATTCCACCTCGGGCTCGGTGTCGGTGAATCATTTGGAAATTTTGGGTCAACCCATTGAAAGTGCCTTGAGCAAATACTGGTTCTGCATGGCACTCTTGTTGCCCATGGCCTTGATGGCCAAGAACCTGGTCCGAGGCGCCATTGGCCGGGAATGGATGGCGATTCGGGACATGGATGTGGCAGCGGCGGTGATTGGCATTCGACCCATGTACGCCAAGCTCAGCGCCTTTGCGGTCAGCTCTTTCATCGTGGGCGTGGCCGGCGGTTTGTGGGCCTTTGTTTATCTGGGCGCTTGGGAGCCGGCGGCCTTTTCGGTGGACCTGTCCTTCAAGCTTTTGTTCATGGTGATCATTGGCGGCATGGGCTCCATCCTGGGTGGCATTTTGGGTGCGGCCTTCATCGTGGTGCTGCCGATTGCCCTGAACCGTTTCTTGCCTTGGTTCAGCCATCTGTTTGGTCTTGAGGCCTCCACGGCGGCGGTCTCGCACGCCGAGTTGATGGTGTTTGGCGGGTTGATTGTTTGGTTTCTGATTGTCGAGCCCCATGGTCTGGCCAAGCTGTGGAGTACCGCCAAACAAAAATTGCGTTTGTGGCCATTCCCCCATTGAAGGGGGTGGTCGTTGGTGTGGATAGACGTGTGAAGACTTTAAAAAATGAATAGGAGACTGGTTATGAAATTCAAACGACTCATCGGCAGCCTGGGCTTGGCCGCACTGGCTTGGACGGGGCTCATCTCGAATGCCGCGGCCGACACCAAAGAACAGTTTTTCCCACTGCTGTCCTACCGCACCGGCCCCTATGCCCCGAATGGGACGCCCTGGGCCAACGGCAAGCAGGATTATTTGAAGTTGATCAATGCCCGCGATGGCGGCATCAATGGGGTCAAGTTGACCTTTGAAGAGTGCGAAACCGGCTACGCCACTGACCGGGGCGTGGAATGCTACGAGCGCTTGAAAAGCCACCCCGGCATGACGCTTTTTGATCCTCAGGCCACAGGCATCACCTTTGCGTTGACGGAAAAAGCCCCGGTCGACAAAATTCCTTTGTTGACCCTGGGCTATGGCCTGTCCGTTGCGCAAGACGGCATGGCCTTCAAGTGGAACTTCCCCTTGATGGGCAGCTACTGGACCGGTGCCGATATTCTGATTCAGCACATCGGCAAATTGAACGGCGGACTGGACAAACTCAAGGGCAAAAAATTGGCCCTGGTTTATCACGACAGCCCCTTTGGCAAAGAGCCCATCCCGGTGTTACAGGAACGCGCCCGCATGCACGGCTTTGAGCTGCAACTCATTCCCGTCACCGCCCCCGGCGTCGAGCAAAAAGCCGCCTGGTTGCAAGTGCGCCAAAGCCGCCCCGATTATGTTTTGTTGTGGGACTGGGGCGTGATGAACTCCACCGCTTTGAAAGAGGCCCAGGCCACCGGCTACCCGCGTGAAAAAATGTTCGGCGTCTGGTGGGCTGGCGCCGAACCCGATGTGCGCGACGTGGGGGAGGGCGCCAAAGGCTACAACGCTCTGGCTTTGAACGCTTCAGGCACTCAGTTCAAAGTGATGCAAGACATCCAGAAATACGTTGTGGACAAAGGCCAGGGCACGGGCCCCAAAGACGAGGTGGGCTCGGTCTTGTATGTGCGGGGTGCCATCATTCAAATGTTGGCCATCGAGGCGGTGCGCCGTGCGCAGGAGCGCTTTGGCAAAGGCAAGGTCATGACCCCCGAACAAGTGCGCTGGGGTTTGGAGAACCTGTCCTTGGATCAAAAGCGTTTGGATGCACTCGGCTTTAACGGGATCATGCGGCCCCTGTCCACCAGCTGCGTGGACCACATGGGCTCGACCTGGGCGCGGGTGCAAACCTGGGACGGCAAGAAATGGAACACGCCCGATCAGTGGTACGAGGCCGATGAGCAAATCTTGAAGCCCATGATCAAGGCCGGTTCAGAAAAATACCTGAGCGACAAAAAGATGACCCGCCGCGACAGCAAGGATTGCCAATCTTGACCCCCCCCACCGTCATCCAGGTGCAGGGCATCGAGGTCATTTACAACCATGTGATCTTGGTGCTCAAAGGGGTCTCGCTGAGCTTGCCCGAAGGCCGCATTGTGGCCTTGCTGGGTGGCAATGGGGCCGGCAAGACCACGACCTTGCGGGCGATTTCCAACCTCCTCAAAAGCGAACGCGGCGTGGTGACCAAGGGCTCGATTGAGTTGCGTGGTGAGCGCATCGAAAACCTCTCGCCCGCCGAACTGGTCCAGCGCGGCGTGGTGCAGGTGATGGAAGGTCGGCACTGCTTTGCCCACTTGACGATCGAGGAAAACCTCATGACCGGCTCCTACACCCGGCATGACAAAGGCGAAGTCGCGGCCAATTTGGAGAAGGTCTACAACTACTTTCCGCGTCTCAAAACCCGCCGCACCTCGCAAGCCGCTTACACCTCGGGCGGCGAGCAACAAATGTGTGCAATTGGTCGGGCACTGATGGCCAATCCGAATGTGGTTTTGTTGGACGAACCCTCCATGGGCCTGGCCCCTCAAATCGTGGAAGAGGTATTCAACATCGTCAAAGACTTGAACCAAAAAGAAAAGGTCACCTTCTTGTTGGCCGAACAAAACACCCACATGGCACTGCAATACGCCGATTACGGCTACATCATGGAAAGTGGCCGCATGGTGATGGACGGCGACGCCAGCGAATTGGCCAACAACGCCGATGTCCAGGAGTTTTACCTCGGGGTTGGCGGCGATGAGCGCAAGAGTTTCAAAGACGTGAAAAGCTACAAGCGCCGCAAGCGTTGGTTGGCCTGATGCTGGCTGACTTGATGAAAGACTGAATTGATGAGCCCTCATGCTGCGACCCAGGCCCGCGCCTTCAGCGCCCCTTACGATGCCTTGGAAACCCGCGACCCTGCGCAGCGCGAAGCCGCCTGGATGGCCGCCTTGCCCGCACAAGTGGCCCATGCCCAGGCCCATGCCCCGGCATTTGCCGAGTTGCTGCATGGCGTGGATGCCCGGGCCATTGCGTCCCGTGAGGCCTTGGCGACGCTGCCGGTCACACGCAAACACGCCTTGTTGGCGCGCCAAAAAGCGGCCCGGATTTTTGGCGGTTTCAGTGCCGTGGGCTTTGGTGTCGCCATGCCGCGCGTGTTCGCCAGCCCCGGCACCATTTACGAGCCCGAGGGCACCGCCAAGGATTATTGGCGCATGGCGCGCGCCATTCATGCCGCCGGTTTTCGCCCGGGCGAGTTGATCCACAACGCCTTCAGCTACCACTTTGTGCCCGCCGGCTCAATGATGGAAAGCGGTGCACATGCCCTGGGTTGCAGCGTCTTTCCAGGCGGCACCGGGCAAACCGAGCAACAGGTACAGGCCATGGCAGAACTGTGCCCTGCGGGCTATATCGGCACCCCGAGCTTCTTGAAAATCATCCTTGAAAAAGCCGCTGAAATGGGCGTCAAACTGCCCTCGGTCGGCAAAGCCCTGTTCAGCGGCGAGGCCTTTCCGCCCAGCCTGCGAGACTGGTTTTTGGCCCAAGGCGTGGCCGGCTACCAATGCTATGCCACGGCAGATCTGGGGTTGATCGCTTATGAAACCTCTGCGCGCGAAGGGCTGGTGCTGGATGAGGGGGTGATTGTCGAAATTGTTCGTCCTGGCACCGGTGACCCCGTGCCCGAAGGGGAGGTGGGCGAGCTGGTTGTCACGACGTTGAACCCCACTTACCCGTTGATCCGTTTTGGCACCGGTGATTTGTCAGCGGTCTTGCCTGGGCCATGCCCCACGGGTCGGACCAATACCCGCATCAAAGGCTGGCTGGGCCGCGCCGACCAAACCACCAAAGTGCGTGGCATGTTTGTCCACCCGAGTCAAGTCGCCGACATCGTGCGCCGGTTTCCACAAGTGCAGCGGGCACGTTTGGTGGTGAGCGGGGAAATGGCCAACGACCGCATGACCCTGCAGGTGGAGGCCCCTGGGGTCTCTTTCAGTGAATCGAATGGGTGGGTTCAACAAGTGGCCGAGGCCATCCGCGAGGTCACCAAACTGCGCGGCGAAGTGGCGATCGTGCCCCCTGGCAGCCTGCCCAACGACGGCAAGGTGATTGAGGACGCACGCAGCTACCAGTAAGAGTAAGCACCGCTGGCGTTTTCAAAGGCCCCAGACCACGTCGTGGTTGGCGGCCAGGCTGCGCCTGAACATCTCCAGCAGGGGTTTGGCGCGTTGCCGCAGCCACACCGTGTCGGGGTCTCTTTCGTCGGCCACCGTCTTGGGGGCCTGAACCGCCAAGGCCGCCCGGATGGCCTGGGCCTCTTTGAGCTGATTTTCTTCGGCTTGAATCGCGGCCTCAATTTTGGCAATCGCCTCTGGCAAATCAGCGGCCAACAAAATGCCAGGCCCCTTCAAAGGCTTGCCCAAAATCTCCAGGAACAAGCGCCCCTGGGGTTCCAGCATGATGAGGTCGCTGGTGGCTCTGGATTGAAATCGGTACAGCATGCCGACATTGTGGGCACAGCCCAGGGGCAGCGTCAAGTCACGGACGCTGTCAGCGGGCCTTCAAACTGCTCAACGGCAAGTCCACCAATTCTTGCAAAAGGCTGACCAGTTGCGCACTGGCGGCGTCCATCAAAGCCTGCCCTTTGGTGGCGCTGGCGGCAGCGGCGTTGCCCACGGCACCCGCCGGGTTGTAGTCCTGGATTTGCCACGCCATCTTGGCGCTTTTGCCATCGCCCAAGACGCGATAGCGCTCCGCACGGTCTTGCGAGCTGCTGCGAAAGTTTTCGGCCCGCGCCATGTCCACCCGTTCGGGCTGCAAGGCCAGCATCATGGAGGTTTCCACCTCGCCGGCATGGATGCCGAAGCGTTGCTCATCCGCACTGAATTGCGCCTGCAATGCCGGCGGCAAAGCCAGGTTGAACCAACTGCTGCTGTAAACCAACAAATCGCAGCGCGCCCGCAGGTCACGCGCGACGATGTCCATGGCCCCCACATGACCGCCATGGGTGTTGAAGATCAGCAATTTTTTGATGCCCGCACGGGCCACGCTCTGCCCGATGTCTCGCCACAAAGCCAGCAGGGTTTCAGGCTGCAAGGTGAGGGTGCCTGGAAAGGCCTGGTGTTCGGGGCTCAGCCCCACGTTTTGAGCCGGCAAAAAAAGCACCGGCAACTCCGCCGCCAATTGACGCTGTGTGGCTTGCAACAAACCGGCCAACAAAGTGGCATCCACACTGAGCGGCAGATGGGGTCCATGCTGTTCAATCGCGGCCACCGGCAAAACGGCCACCACCTGCTCAATTTCACCGCTGGCCTGCAAGGCCGAAAAATCGCAGGTGCTTAAATCAGCCCATTGGTGTGAGGGAAGTGGCAGGTGCAGAGGCATGGCGGCATCTTAAAGGATGCCGGGGTTTTGAAAATGATGGGAAAATCCGAAGAAACCCCCGCACCATGAAACTCATTCACCCAAAAGGTTGGTTGGCCTTTATATCAACCCTTTTGTTGGCCTTTTGTGGGCTGGTGTCCTTGGCGCCTGTGGCCCATGCCAGCGCCGTCGTGACCACCCCCCATGTGCGCGCCGAACTGATGGCGCATGCACCGCAAGGCTGGCAAGCGGGTCAAACGGTTTGGCTGGGGGTGGCCTTGCAGCCTCAAGCGGGCTGGCACACCTATTGGAAAAACCCCGGCGACTCGGGCCTGCCCACCGAGCTGCGCTGGACCTTGCCGAAGGGCTGGCAGGCCGGGCCTGTGATCTGGCCCACGCCCGAGGTTTTGCCACTGGGTGACAGCCTCAACTATGGTTACGATCACCCGGTGTTGTTGAGGGCCCAGCTCCAAGTCACACCCAACACGGCCATGCCCACCGTGCAGGTCAAGGCAAACTGGTTGGTGTGCAAGACCGAGTGCATTCCCGAATCAGCCACCCTGTCCCTGACCCTGCCCTTGAGCGGCGCCATCACGGAACACGCCGCCAGCTTTGAAGCGGCCCAAGCAGCGCAGGCCCAGACCAGGCCCGAGGTTCAAGCTCAGGCGGTGTTGCGCGGCCCGAATTTGGCCTTGCGTTTGAGCGGCCTGCCCGCCAGCTGGCGAGGCCAGGCGTTGTGGGTCTTGCCTGAGACGCCAGAAATCCTGTCGACCCAATTGCCCCAAGGAGCGGCCGCCCCCACCTGGTCGAACGAAGGCGTCTGGCAAGTGCTTTGGCCGCTGTCGCCCTTGCGCGAACAGAGTCCGCAGCGCCTGCGCTGGCTGGTGCGCTTGCAAAGCAGCCCGCAAGGGAGTTTGAGCGTCGAAGCACCGGTGCAAGGGAGCTGGCCCACCGAATCCACCCCCGCAGCCCCTTTTGAGCCCCCCCCTGAAAGCACCTTGTCCTGGGGCGTTTTGTTGGGGGCCTTGGTTGGCGGCTTGGTGCTGAATTTGATGCCCTGTGTTTTCCCGGTCCTGGCCATCAAACTGCTCAGTCTGCTCAAGTTCCAACCCACCGGCCAAGTCACTTGGGGCCACTCTTTGCGCGCCCAATGCCTGGCCTACAGCCTGGGCGTGGTGGCTTCGTTCATGGCCCTGGGCGGCTTGATGCTGCTCCTGCGCACGGGCGGTGCCCAACTGGGTTGGGGGTTTCAGTTGCAGTCGCCTGGCGTGGTGGCTTTTTTGATCGTGCTGTTCACCACCATGGCCTTGAATTTGGCCGGGGTTTATGAATGGCGGGGTGCTTGGCTTGGGGATCTGACCCAGGTCAATTGGCGACACCCGCTGGTCAACTCGGTCTTTTCTGGGGTGCTGGCGGTCTTGATTGCTTCCCCCTGTACCGCACCGTTCATGGGCGCCTCTTTGGGGCTGACCTTGACCCTGCCCACCCTGTCGGCCTTGACCGTGTTTTTGGCTTTGGGCTTGGGCATGGCCTTGCCCTATCTCTTGCTGGGTTTGCTGCCCCAAGTGGCACCTTGGTGGGTGCGCCACCTGCCCAAGCCTGGGGCCTGGATGCAAACCTTCAAACAGGCCATGGCCTTCCCCTTGCTGGCCACCGTGATTTGGCTGCTGTGGGTGCTGGGCCAGCAGGTGGGGTTGGAAGGCATGGTGGTGTTGATGGGGGGGCTGCTCGCCCTGAGTGGCGTCTTGTGGGCTTGGGGCCTGTCCAGCGGCAACTCACCCTGGCTGCGCCGGTGTTTGCTGGTGGCCTTCCTTGCTTTGGGGGGGGTACTGGTGGGGGCCTGGGGCGATCTGGTGGTGCATCCCATGGTCAACACCGCCAGCAGCAACCCGACCAACCCGGAGGGCCAGGCGCCGGATTGGCAGGTTTGGCGACCGGGTTTGCCCGAATCGCTGGCGGCCCAGGGGCAGCCTGTGTTCGTTGACTTCACAGCCGCTTGGTGTGTGACTTGTCAGTTCAACAAGCATGCCACCTTGGCCGACGCCCGTTTGTTGCGCGACATGGCCCAACACAAGGTGGCGTTGCTGCGGGCGGACTGGACCCGGCAAGACCCCGACATCACCCAGGCCCTGCGCCGCTTGGGGCGCAGCGGGGTGCCGGTGTACGTGGTTCATCTCCCCGGCCAAGCGCCGATGGTGTTGCCTGAGCTGTTAACGATCGATGCGGTCCGAGCCGCCCTGCATTTAGAGTCCCACTGACAAGTTGTGCACAGAACAGCCGCACGCCCTGCAAACAGGGGGGTGCGTCTTGTTTTTGCAGACCCTTATTCAAGCTGTTGTTTTTGAATGGTTTTTCACTCAATGAAAAATCTATCCGGGACGCCAACCCCTATTTTCTAACGCCTAGGGTCTCTCGCCGCGGCGGATATCAACAAAGTTATCCACACTCTGCGCGGACCCCCCAGCGTGCCTGGGTTTGGGCCCACCCAGCCCCCTTGGGCGCGGCCTGCGAGCACCCGGCCGATGCCCAGCAAGGTCGCCAAGGGCGGTTTTAATTTATTTTCTGTTTTATAAGTTGTTGATTTATAAGAGTTTTCAAAACTGCTTGATTTACCAGCAGTCCAAGCCAAGCCTTGACAGGCTTGGCTTGGACGTGAATTGGGCTGACTTACCCTCAAAGTTATCCACACTGTGAGTGGATTGACAATAAAGTCATCAAAATCAAGGCCTTAGACCCCAAAAGCAAACTCGGTTCGATGGGTCCGGCGAACACCCCGGGAAAACCCGAAAGTCCATGGTCATTTCCCGGCTTCAGCAGTCCAAAAGGGTGGTATAAGCGCCGCAGAAAAGAGCACTTATGCACACTTCAAAAGCAATTCCTAGAAGGTTTTGACACTTTTTACGCCGCCCCACCCACCCCCATCCATGGTGGTTAAGTTGTTGATTTATATAGACCATTCGATTTGCTGGTTTTCTAAGCACTCTAAGGAAAGCCTTGAAAATCAAGCCTTTTCTGTTTGTAATCGAATGTTATCAACAAAGTTATTCACAGAAATTTTGGAAGAGTGAAATGCCCTCTTAAAAACAAGCACTTAGCGCTGAAAACAACAGTAAATTGAGAGTAAACCAAGCCAACTGACGCCGAAAAAAATCGGGGACAATTTGCCCATGAGTTGCCGCCTGTCTGTTGTTGTCCAAACCCCCGCTCACAGTGGGCTGTCTGGCACCCTGACCTACCTGAGCGAGCAAGCCCTGCCCCCCGGCACCCTGGTGAGGGTACCGCTGGGCACCCGGGAAACCCTGGGCGTGGTCTGGGACGATCCTCCCTCCGCCGAGGTGGATGGCAGCTCCCCAAGCACCCCAAGTTATGAAACCCGACGGATTGTGGGCACTTTGGCCGGGGCGAGCCAACTGCCGGTTTTGTCCCTGGCTTGGCGCCAATTGGTCAGCTTCACGGCCCGCTATTACCAACGCAGCTTGGGCGAAGTCGCCCTGGCCGCTTTACCGCCCCAGCTGCGCGAATTGAACGAGGCCCAAATGGCCAGGCGCTTGACGCGACGCCAAGCCACGGTCCTTTCAAAGGGCGAGCCAGAACCCAATCCTCCAGCATCCGAGCCGCTGCGCCTCTCTGAAGAACAAGACCAGGTGCTGCAAACCATCGCGCAGCGGCCAGGGCCTTTTTTGTTGTTCGGCA
>CAIUTG010000170.1 GCA_903902035.1 uncultured Curvibacter sp.
AAATCGGCCTTGCGCACTTCGATGTCTTCGGCCACCAAGCCCGCCTCGCGCACAGCGGCCAGCCGCGTTTCGATGTCGGCGGCGTTGTGCACCTGCATTTGCACAATGCGCCCGGTCACGCGCGCCTGGGCGGCCAAATCGGCGGGCAATTCACCATCCAGTTTGAAACGCAGCACATTGCCACTGGCCTGTGCCAGCAAATCGCTGGTGCGCTCCAAAGCCACCACCTCGCCTTGTTTGAGCATGGCAATGCGGTGGCACAGGGCCTCGGCCTCGTCCAAATAATGGGTGGTCAGCAACACGGTGTGACCTTGTTTATTGAGTTTGGCAATGAACTGCCATAGGGTTTGCCGAAGCTCCACATCGACCCCGGCGGTGGGTTCGTCCAACACGATGATGGCGGGCCGGTGCACCAGGGCCTGCGCCACCAGCACCCGTCTTTTCATGCCGCCCGAGAGTTGGCGCAGGTTGGCATTGGCTTTGTCGGTCAGGCCCAGACTTTCCAACAACTCATCGATCCAGGCGTCGTTGTTTTTGATCCCAAAATAACCCGACTGGATGCGCAGTGCCTCACGCACGCTGAAAAAGGGGTCAAACACCAGCTCCTGCGGCACCACGCCCAAACGGCGACGGGCTTGGGCGTAGTCTGTTTGCACATCGGCACCCTGCACCAAGATCCGGCCGTGAGTGGCGCGCGCCAAGCCGGCCAACACACTGATCAGGGTGGTTTTGCCCGCGCCGTTGGGGCCAAGCAAACCAAAAAATTCGCCCTCTTGGATGTCAAAACTGACATGACTGAGTGCCGTTAAGAGCCCGCGTGGGGTGTCGTAGGTCTTGCTGACCGATTGAAAAGAAATGGCAGACATTGGCGTTATTTTACGCCCAGCAACCACTCCGCCACGCCGTAGACCCGCGCCAATTCAAGCAGGGACTCCGAAGCGCCTTGCACCGAAAAAGCCGCGCCCGCCGCCTGCGCCTGCCGTTTGAGGTGCATCAGCACGGCCAGGGTGGCCGAATCAATGCCCTGGGTCGCCTGGGCATCCACCACCCAAGCCCCGTCGCTCGGGGAGGCAGGCAACTGACGCAAAAAGGCCATGGCATCGATTTGGGTCAGCTTGACCGGTAGTTGCAGCCGCATAGACCCCTCGTCAGTCTTGTTTGGCATTGGCCTTGTTGCGCTCGGCCAAAGCCTCGATCAGGCCATCAATGCCTTTGGCGTTGATGGTTTGCGCAAATTGGCTGCGGTAGTTGTCGACCAACCAGATGCCCATCACATTGAGGTTGTAAATGCGCCAGCCATAGCCCTGCCCCGGGGTTTTTTCCAAACGGTAGTCCAGCTGGACCGGGTCCCCATGGCCCTTGACTTCGCTGCGCACCAACACCTCGTTGTCATCGGGCGAAGCGCGCAGCGGCTTGACGGTCACCACCATGTCGGACACCGTGGAGACCGCGCTCGCATAGGTTCGCACCAAAAGGGTTTTGAATTCTTCTTGGAGCCGGGTTTTTTGTGCTGGTGTGGCCTGACGCCAAGCCGGCCCCACCGCCGAAGCCGTCATGCGCTGAAAATTGACATTGGGGATGACCTTGGTATCGACCAGGGCCATCAATTTGCCCATATCGCCTTTTTGCAGCAGCTTGTCGGTTTTGATGGTGTTCATGACCTCATCGGCCATGGTTTTGATGAACACATCGGGGGGCAGATCAGCCGCTTGGGCAGGCACCAGCCACCCGCCCCCAGCGACGACGGCCGAGAGCGCCAAAAACAAACCTTGTTGGAAAAATCGACGTTTCATTCTTTGTTCTCCGGTGGGACCTGGACTTCTTCATCGTAGCGTTCGGTGTCCATGGTGTTGAAAAGCTCGGGATCGCGTCTTTGCAAATAGGCATCCCGCAAAAAGGCGTATTCATCCAGCGAAGCCGAGTCGAGCAAGTCACCCGCAGGCAAGAGGTTGGCGCGGGTGTTGACAAAGCCCATGGCGGTCAAGCTGTTGCGCACAGGGATGTTTTTCTCGCGGTCCAGCAAATTGCCTTTGTAATCGAGCACCAAGGCGCTGCCGTCGCGCAAGGATGACGGCCCCAACACCGGCAGCATCAAATAGGGCCCGGGTGGCACGCCCCAATGCGCCAGGGTTTGACCAAAATCCTGCTTGTGCGAGGCAATGCCCAAATCGCTGGCGACATCGAAAAGACCGAACACCCCAAACACGGTGTTGGTCCCAAAACGAACCACGCTCTCGGCCGCGTCAGCGCCCTTCAACTGCATGGCGTTGTTGACGAAAGACCAAATCTCGCCCAGATTGGAGAAGAAGTGCGTGACGCCCAAGCGCACCACGCCAGGCACGGCGTCTTGGTAAGCCGTGGCAACGGGTTTCAAGACGGCCTTGTCCACCGTGGTGTTGAAGCCATAAATCGATCGGTTCAGGGGCTCCAAAGGGTCGTTCGGGTTGGCGTTGGGCCCGGTCGCGCAGCCGCCCAAGCCCGCCGCGCCTATGACCGCGATGGCCAAGACGGCGCTTCGCAGCCCAAGCAAGGGGGAAAAGGACACCGTCACTTGCCGTCACCCGCGGTCTTGGCAGGACCATCTGCGGCCTTGCTGTACAAAAACTGGCTGATCAGGTTTTCCAGCACCACCGCCGATTGGGTCGATTGGATGCGGTCACCGGCAACCAGGTTGTTTTCATCCGCGCCCGGCTCCAAGCCCAGGTACTGCTCGCCCAACAAACCGCTGGTGAGGATCTTCAATGAGCTGTCTTTGGGAAAGACGAAACGCGAATCCAGGGCGAGCACCGCCTTGGCTTGAAACGACTTGTCATCAAACGTGATGGACTCGACCCGCCCCACCACCACGCCAGCGCTTTTCACCGCGGCCTTGGGCTTGAGCCCGCCAATGTTGTCAAAGCGGGCAGTGACTTTGTAGGTCGGTTGAAAACTCAGGTTCAACAGATTGGCCGCCTGCAAAGACAAAAACAAAATCGCCGCGAAACCCAGCAAAACAAAAAGCCCAACCCAAACATCCATTTTGGCGCGTTGCATGGTTTTCTCTTCCATTCCATCAAATACTGAACATCACGGTGGTGAGGATAAAGTCCAAACCCAACACCGCCAAGGACGATGCCACCACGGTTTTGGTGGTGGCCCGCGAGACCCCCTCGGGGGTCGGCTGGGCTTCATAGCCCTGCAGCAAAGCGGTGAAGGTCACCGTCACCCCAAAGACCAGGCCTTTGAGCAGGCCATTGCCCACATCCTGCCAAACATCAATGCCGTTTTGCATCTGACTCCAAAACGAGCCGGAGTCCACACCGATCAGGGCCACCCCCACCGCCGCGCCGCCCAGCACCCCAATGGCACTGAAGACCGCACTGAGCAAGGGCATGGCCACAACGCCGCCCCAAAAACGGGGGGCCAAAATCCGCTGCACCGGGTCCACCGCCATCATTTCCATGGCGCTCAATTGTTCGCCCGCCTTCATCAAGCCGATTTCAGCGGTCAATGAGGTCCCGGCCCGGCCCGCAAACAACAACGCGGTGATGACCGGCCCCAGCTCGCGCACCAGTGACAGGGCCACCAACAGGCCCAAGGCCGAAGCCGAGCCATACCGTTGCAAAGTGTAGTAGCCCTGGAGGCCCAGCACAAATCCGACAAACAGGCCCGACACC
>CAIUTG010000171.1 GCA_903902035.1 uncultured Curvibacter sp.
CGCCTTCAGGGGTGATCCAAACGATGTTCTGGCTGGGGTCTTTGATGTCGCAGGTTTTGCAATGCACGCAGTTTTGCGCGTTGATTTGCAAACGCTCTGAGCCGTCGTCGTTCTTCATGAACTCATAAACACCGGCTGGGCAGTAGCGCTGTTCAGGCCCGGCGTATTTCGCCAGGTTCAAGTTCACCGGCACCAAGGGGTCTTTTAGCGTCAGGTGGACCGGTTGGTTTTCTGCGTGGTTGGTGTTGCTGATGAAGACGCTGGAAAGCCGGTCAAAGGTCAAGGTGCCATCGGGTTTGGGGTAGACGATGGGCTGGCATTCGGCCGCCGGTTTCAAGTAGCTGTGATCGGGTTTGTCGCGGTGCAGGGTCCAGGGGATGTGGCCCTTGAGCACAAATTGCTCGATGCCGTTCATCAAGGTGGCGGTGACCAGGCCTTTTTTGAACCAGGGTTTGAAGTTGCGCGCTTTGTGCAGTTCGGTGTGGAGCCAACTGTTTTCAAAAGCCACGGGGTAATCGCTCAACTCGTCGTGGGAGCGGCCCGCTTGCAGGGCGGCGAAGGCGGCTTGTGCCGCCAGCATGCCCGACTTGATCGCGGCGTGGCTGCCCTTGATGCGGCTGACGTTCAAGAAACCGGCGTCGCAGCCGACCAAAGCCCCCCCCGGAAACACCAGCTTGGGCAAGGACGACAAGCCGCCCGCCGTGATGGCGCGGGCGCCGTAGCCAATGCGCTTGGCGGGCTGGATGCCCTTGGCTGGGTCGCCCTCCAAATACCAACGGATGTTGGGGTGGGTTTTCCAGCGCTGCATTTCCTCAAAGGGGCTGAGGTAGGGGTTGGCGTAATCCAGCCCCGTGATGAAGCCCAGCGTGACCTTGTTGTCTTCCATGTGGTAAAGAAAGCCGCCGCCATAGGTGCTGTTGTTCAGGGGCCAGCCTGCGGTGTGCAAAACCAAGCCGGCTTGGTGGCGCTGGGGGTCAATTTCCCAGACCTCTTTGATGCCCAGACCGTAGGTTTGGGGGTCTTTGCCCGCATCCAATTGGTATTGGGCGATGATGCGTTTGCCCAAGTGGCCGCGAGCACCTTCGGCAAAAATCGTGTACTTGCCCAGCAACGCCATGCCGAGTTGGAATTCATCGGTTGGCTCGCCTTCCTTGCTGACACCCAAATTGCCTGTCGCCACGCCTTTGACGGCACCTTGCTCGTCGTAAAGCACTTCGGCGGCGGCAAAACCTGGGAAGATTTCCACGCCCAGGTTTTCAGCCTGCTGGCTCAGCCAGCGGGTGAAATTGCCCAGGCTGATGATGTAATTGCCGTGGTTCTGAAAGCACTCAGGCAAGACGAAGTTGGGGGTGCGGGTGGAGCCCTGTTGGCTTAAAAACACCATCGCGTCGTCGGTGACGGGTTGGTTCAGCGGGGCACCCAGGGCTTTCCAATTGGGCAGCAATTCCGTCAAGGCCTTGGGGTCCATGATGGCCCCGGACAAAATGTGAGCGCCGGGCTCGGAGCCTTTTTCCAGGACCACCACCGAAATCTCTGTGTTGGCTTGCGCCGCCAATTGCTTGAGTCGGATGGCGGTGGCCAGACCGGCGGGGCCCGCCCCAACGATGACCACGTCGTAGTCCATGCTTTCACGAGGGCCAAACTGGCTCAGAATTTCGTCAGATGTCATGTTCGTGTCTCTTGGGTGATCTGTACTGTGGATGACTGCAAGATTTTAGGCCTTGCGGTGCAATACTGGCAGGAAGAACTTTTAACTGTTTATTTTTGGAGGATTCAGGATGACTTACCCCCTTGATTTGACAGGCCGCGTGGCCTTGGTGACGGGCGCTTCCGGTGGTTTGGGGGCTCAGTTTGCCCGCACCTTGAGCGCGGCGGGCGCGGCGGTGGTGTTGGCCAGCCGCCGGGTGGAAAAGCTCAAAACCTTGCGTGCTGAAATCGAGGCGGCCGGGGGCAGTGCCCATGTGGTGTCCATGGATGTGTGTGATTTGGCCAGCATCGAAGCGGCGGTGGCACAAGCTGAAATGGAGGTGGGCCCTCTGGATATTTTGGTCAACAACTCGGGCGTCAGCACGACCCAGCGTTTGCTGGAAGTCACCGAAGACGACTATGACTTCATGTTTGACACCAACACCAAGGGTGCGTTTTTTGTCGCCCAGGCGGTGGCTCGGCGCATGGTGGCGCGGGCCAAGAATGCAGGCGAATCGGGATTTGTGGGCGGGCGCATCATCAACATTGCCTCCATGGCGGCCATGAAGGTGTTGCCCCAGATTGGTGTGTATTGCATGACCAAGGCGGCCGTGGTGCAAATGACCAAGGCCATGGCTTTGGAGTGGGGGCGTTTTGGCATCACCACCAACGCGATCTGCCCTGGCTACATCGACACCGAAATCAACCACCACCACTGGGCCACCGAGGCCGGTAAAAAGCTCATCAACATGCTGCCCCGCAAGCGGGTGGGGGAGCCCAAGGACCTGGATGGTTTGCTCTTGCTCTTGGCCAGCGACCAAAGCCATTTCATGAACGGTGCGGTGATTTCGGCCGATGATGGTTTCGGGATTTGATTGAATTTGAGACCAGGGAGGGGAAAGCGCCATGAAGTTCGAGTTGCCCGAAGTCAAGAAGCTGGTGTTTGAAATGAGCATCCCCATCCGTTGGGGTGACATGGACGCCATGGGTCATGTCAACAACACCAGTTATTTCCGATACCTGGAAACCATCCGCATCGACTGGATGAGGGCGGCGGGCTGCCAACCTGACCCCAAGGGGGAGGGGCCCGTCATTGCCAATGCGTTCTGTAATTTTTACAAACAACTGGAATACCCCGGCCAAGTGCTGGCCAAGATGTACACCAGCGATCCCGCTCGCACCACTTTTGAAACTTGGGTGACCTTGGAGCGCGAGGACCAGCCAGGCCTGATTTATGCCGCTGGCGGGGCGACCACCATCTGGGTCAATTTCCCTTTGCAAAAAGCGCAGACCCTGCCGGATTGGCTCAGGGCGCTGGTGACGCCCTGAGTCATCTGGTCTTTGGCGCTTTAAGTGGCGCTGGGGAATGTGCCCAAATAATCCATCTTGCCCAAGGGCACGCCGAGGTGACGCATGATGGCGTAGGCCACCACCACATGGAAGGACAAATTGGGCAAGGCGAAGTTGAGCAAATAGTCCTGGCCCGAGAAATGCAGCTCGCGGCTGGGCAGTTTCATCGTGATGGGTCTGGATTCAGCACCGTTGATCTGTTCGCGGGTAAAGGTGCGGAGGAAGTCCAGGGTCTTGAGCAAGCGTTGGCGCAGCTCGGGCAAAGTGGTTTCGGTGTCTTCGTATTTGGGGATTTCCACGCCCGCCAATCGGGCGGCTGCGCCCTTGGCGGTGTCCGAGACAATGGAAATTTGACGGGTAAAGGGCAGCATGTCGGCCGCCAAACGCCCCTCGGTGATGGTTTTCGGGTCCATGCCGGTTTGATTGACATGCTCAATGCCCTTGTCCAGCAGGGCCACCAAATTGTTGAGTTGGCGGATGGGCAATTCGACAGCAACGGCAAAAAGATCAATAGAAGCGGTTTGGGACATGGTGAAATCCTGAAGGGTGAAAAGGGGTTCAATCGGCTGGCATTATCATCTCGTTGGCAAGTTCAAATCAAAGGAGTGGTTCGTGAACAAAATTTTTCCTTCGGCCGAGGCTGCGCTCAAAGACGTGGTCAAAGATGGCCAGTTGTTGGCCGTGGGTGGTTTTGGCCTGTGTGGCATCCCTGAGGCCTTGATTGACGCCTTGGTTGCCCTGAAAGTGCAAAACCTGACGGTGGTGGCCAACAACGCTGGTGTGGACGGTTTTGGCTTGGGCAAGCTGCTCGATACCCGCCAAATCAAAAAAATGATCGCCAGCTATGTGGGTGAAAACAAGGAGTTCGAGCGTCAATTCCTGGCCGGTGAATTGGAGCTTGAATTTACCCCGCAAGGCACCTTGGCTGAAAAACTGCGTGCCGGTGGCGCCGGCATTCCCGCTTTTTTCACCAAAACCGGGGTGGGTACCCTGGTGGCCGAAGGCAAAGAGCTGCGCGAATTTGAGGGCGAAACCTATGTCATGGAGCGCTCTTTGGTGCCCGATGTGGCCTTGGTCAAGGCCGAAGTGGCCGACACCGCGGGCAATTTGCGCTTCCATCTGACCGCGCGCAACTTCAACCCTGCAGCGGCCACGGCCGGAAAAATTTGCATTGTTGAGGTGGAGCGCATTGTGGCTTTGGGCGAATTAGCCCCCGATGACATCCATTTGCCAGGGGTCTATGTGCACCGCCTGGTGCTGAATGCGACGCCTGAGAAGCGCATCGAAAAACGCACGATCACTGAAACCAATACCCAAAAAGCGGGAGCATGACATGCCTTGGACTCAAGATGAAATGGCCGCACGCGCGGCGCAAGAACTGGAAGATGGCTTTTACGTCAACCTGGGCATTGGCATCCCCACGCTGGTGGCCAACCACGTGCCTGCACACAAAGAGGTTTGGTTGCAATCTGAAAACGGCATGATGGGCATTGGCCCGTTCCCCACCGAAAACGAGATTGACCCCGACCTCATCAACGCGGGCAAGCAAACCGTGACCACCATCAAGGGTTCTTCGATTTTTGGCAGCGACCAAAGTTTTGCCATGATTCGTGGCGGCAAAATCAATCTGTCGATTTTGGGGGCCATGCAGGTCAGCGAAAAAGGTGATTTGGCCAATTGGATGATTCCCGGCAAGATGGTCAAAGGCATGGGCGGTGCCATGGATTTGGTGGCCGGGGTCAAGCGCGTCATCATTTTGATGGAACACGTGGCCCGCAAAAAAGATGGCACCGAGGACCTGAAAATTCTGCCCCAATGCACCCTGCCTTTGACGGGCGTGGGCGTGTGCGACCGCATCATCACCGATTTGGCGGTCATGGATGTCACGCCCGAAGGCCTGAAGCTGGTTGAACTGGCCCCTGGCGTGACGCGTGAATTCGTGCAAAGCAAGACGGGCGTGACGCTGCTGTAAAGCCGCACAACAGGGCCATGCCGGCCCTTCGGGTTTTTAAGCCATGCGTCTTGGGTTTGAAATCAAACCAATTCAGGTGCTGCCGGCAAGTCGACGGGAATCAAACGACTCGCTCGAACCACCCGGTCTTTGGCCTTGATCGAGGGGGGCGCTGGCCTTTGCTCAAATGGCTGACCCGCAACCTTGCCAACGAGGGGTTTTAAGCCGCAGGCGCCAGGCCCTGAATTTTTTCAATGGCCTTGATGACCGCTGGCCGGTTGGCCATGTTTTGGTACCAACGTGCAACATGGGGCGTCGTGGCAAGATCAATGCCGACAAAAGCACTTCTCCAAAACCAACCAAAATGTGCCATGTCGGCAATGGTATAAGCGTCACCACAAACGAAATCCTGGGTCGAAAGCCGGTTGTCCAGCAAGGCGGTCAAACGTTTGGCCTCGCCCAGAAAACGGTCAATTGCCAGCGGTAAATGTTCAGCCGCCATTTTTTGAAAGAAACCCGCATTCCCAAAAGCCGGGCTAATGCCTGAGGCATGGAAAAACAATTGTTCAAAAACCTTGGCCCTTTGGTTCAATGCCTTGCCGCAGGTTGACGGACTCTAATGTGTAAGGAAGGTTCAATTCTTCCAGCAAGATGGCCGGTTTCAGATTGTTGGGGGTGGCAAATGCGTACAGCTTTAACATTTCTTTTCCTTGTCCAATGGGGTCTGGATCATACGGGGCCGAAGCGGCGAGTCCTGCGATGCCAAGGCATTTCGACGTAAAAAAACCCTGGGACTTTCGTCCCAGGGCAAGCCATCATTTCAGATGGCGGCAAGATCGAGGGGGCTGTTGGGGATTACCAGTGGAAAATCACGTCGCCTGCCAAAATGGTTTGGCTTGTTTTGGAAGCAGGAATCACAGGGTTGGCATTGGGATTGCCGTTGAATGCGGCGGCCCCGGCGTGGTAATAAGCAATTTCGGGCCTGAATTCAATTTGTGGCGACACCCAATGCTGCCAACCAAAGGCCAAGTTGCGGTAGGTGGTGGCGGTGCCTGTGCGTTGGCCTTGTGGGTCCCAATAGATTTCTGGACGAATCGAAAAGTTATCCATGGGGGTGGGCGAATAATTGAAATAAGCGTTCAGTCCGGTGGCTGAGGCGGTACAGGTCAACACCGACCCATTGGCGCATTGCGCCAAGTTGGGCGCGTTATAGGGCATGAATTGGGACGCAAAAGGCGACCCATTGTGGGCGTAAATGGTTTGAACCGTGGAGTTCAAAGCATTTGGAACATGGTTCTGGTGTTCGTTGTACAGCTCGGCTGCGACGTGCCACTGATCATTCAGTTGGTGGTAGAAAGTGACCCCGTACCACTGCAGATTGTTGTAACCATAGGTGCCACTGTTGATGCCGTTGGCGCAGAAGTTAAGGTCGGTTTTCCCCTCGTCCGAGTTATAGCGGCCACACAAGGTGACGGCGGGGTTGGCGCCTGGATCCACCCTGAAACGACTGCCGGGATAAAGCGGGTTGTATTGGCCCAAGCTCGGGTTGTTGGGGTAGGGATTGCTTGTGGTTTCGTAGGCGTGGTTGAATGTCGCCTCGGTGCCCACGGTGAGGCCGGCTTGCCAAATCCAATTCAGGTCGGAGGCATAGGAAGCAATCACCCCTTCATTGGTGTAGTTGTCGAATGTGTAGGTCATGGAGTGCGAGTACATGTAGTTGTTGGGGGCCAACTGCGCCTCAATGTCCGGCACGGAGATGTAACGGCCCACTCGCACATTCAAACCTTTGCCGACAAAGGGGGTGTACCAATCCACATAAAGCATGGGCAAATCCCAGCCATTGGACGCATTTTGCTTGAGCAGCTGATCGCTGCCCAGGCCATAAGAAGTCGTGTAGCGGTAGTCCGACCCATAAATGGCAGAGAATCTGAATCCCCAGTCCGTGTGATCGGTTTGAACCATGTCGGGAACCCTCTCAATGTATTGAACGATTTGGTTGAGGTCCAAGGCATTGGGGTTGTAGTCATAGGCGGCAGGTGCGTTACCGCCATGAACATGGTTTGTGCTGAGATTGGCACCGACATCAACCCAGCCATAGGTTTGAATGTTGTTGGTGGCCATCCACTGACCGAATGAAGTGGGCGCTAAAGCCACCATCAAAGGGCTGTCAACGTAGTTTGGCAAAGAAGCCCCCAGGGACGGTGTCCCCCCGTAAGGCCACTCGCTGAAAGGCATGGGGGGGATGGTCTGGGCCGCCGGCGTGAAGTCCGCACGGCGTGAGGGCGGTGCGGCGGGGTCAGCCGGTGC
>CAIUTG010000172.1 GCA_903902035.1 uncultured Curvibacter sp.
GTCCAGGCGGCTTCCTGGCTCAAAACACCTTCAAAGGGCGGCATGTAGACCGCACCATTGCGGGTCACACCATGGCGGAATCGGCCAATGAAATACTCATTCACATCGGCCAAACAAGCGCTCTGCTTTTTGGCGTCTTTCATGTTGACGCACTCATTGTCCAAACGGCGCAAATCGGGGGCAATGCCACCCGACACCGCTTCCAAACCATGGCAACGGGCACAATTTTGATTGAAAGCCGAGGCGCCAATCTTGAGGGCCTTTTCATTGCCGCTGTAGGGGTTGACAGTGACCCAACCAGACAGCTTGGGCAAATCACCGGTGTCCACCGCTTGGGGGGTCACATTGCCGTGCGCGTGCACAAAGCCGGATGCGGCCAACAGCACGATGGCCGCGACGCGGTTAAAAAAAGGCTTGGACTGATGGGCTTTGCTGTCGAACATGAAAAAACTCCTGACTTTGTTTTGATTTATTCAAAGATTGAACCGAGGGTTGATCAGCAAATTACATGCCAATCAAGCGCCTTCGGGTAATCACCCGTGACTGTGTGGATGATTGCCAATAGGCTGACAGCTCTTCGAAAATTACCTCTTGGAGCGACCGCATTGAACAAGCTCTCGGCAAGAACAGCGGCCAATTTGTCTTCGGCACACTTTGCCAACGCCGACCTTCAAGCCCCCAATGGGCTGCAGCTTCAGCACGACCTGCTGATTCAGGCCTCACACCAGCGTTGTACCGGATTGGGCCTGCATTTGCGGGAGTCCCTGGATTACTCCGCCCAGGCGCAGGCCGACTTCAAATTGGCCCAAGAGCGCTGTGCGCGTTTGCAAGCCCAGGCCCGTCCCGTCATGGAAATGCTGCTCGATCAGGTGAGCGGCACCGGCAATATGGTGTGTCTGGCCGATGCCCAGGGCACGATTTTGATGTCGGCCGGGCGCGGGGGTGCGATGGAGTTTGCCGAGCGCGTGGCCCTGCGGCCAGGGGTGTCCTGGGCCGAATCCTCCAAAGGCACCAATGCGGTGGGCACAGCCCTCATCACCGAGACCGATGTCTATGTGCATGCCGACGAGCACTTCATCCGGGCCAACCAAATCTTGACCTGCTCGGCCTCCCCCATCATGGACCACTCGGGCAATGTGATTGGCGTCCTGGATGTGACGGGAGATCAAAGTTCGTTTCACCCCCACACCTTGGCCCTGGTCAAGGTGGCCGCCCGTTCCATTGAAAACTATTGGTTCCGCGACCACTTCAACCGGCAAATCCGCATGCACTTTCACTTGCAGGCGGAGCTGATTGGCACGGTGGCCGAAGGGGTCATTGCAATGGGGCCCGATGGGCGCATTCTGGGCATCAACCGGGCGGGTCTGGCTTTGCTGGGAACCAGCAATGCGGGGGCCAGGGTGCAAGGGGTCAGGGCCATTTTCGGCATGGGTTTTGGTGAACTGATGGACCGCCTGCGCAGCAGCAGCTTGGCCCCGCTGGCGTTGACTCTGCCCAATGGCCAAGAAATTTTTGCCCGCGCCCAGCTCAGTGA
>CAIUTG010000173.1 GCA_903902035.1 uncultured Curvibacter sp.
AGGCCGTTTCGAGCTGGGGAATGTGGGCGCGCTCGGTGCGTTGCAGGGGGTCCAGGTTGGCCCAACGGGTGCCGACATTGCGGTAAGCCGCAATCAGTTGCTGCACTGCGGTGCGCTTGCGGCCAAGTTCAGCGTCGGCGCTGGCCACGACCACCCGGGTTTGACCTTGTTTGGCGCGTTCGGCAAAGGCGTTGATGACCGGCAGATGCGGCACATCACGGGCCTGGCTACCGTCCACTGCGGGCACATGTTGCAGCGCGTCGAAGTATTCACGCCAGTTGCTGGGCACACTGCCGGGGTTGGCAAGGTAGTTTTCGTACATCTCTTCCACATAGGGCGCATTGCCCCCGAAGAGATAGGTGTTGCCCTGATAGGCGGTGTAGACCGATGACGGACTGCTCATATTACGCTGACCTCCGCTTTCCTTTAGAAAGCATAAGTTGGTGGATTACCTCCCGCGACACGGCTGAACCGGTTAGCGGATGCGACAGTGGCTGTGAGAGGGCCTGATTGCACTCGGCATTCTGCCACGAATTGTTAACAGAACGGCTGACGGCTTGCTGACCCCGCCGCTTCAGGACCCAAGGGTTTGCACCAGAATCGCCCGAAAATCATTCACATTGGTGTGGGTGGGGCCTGTCACCAGCAAATCATCCAGCGCGGCGAAGAAGCCATACGCATCGTTGCGATCCAGAAAATCATCGATCCGCAGGCCCTGAGCCAAAGCACGCTGCAGTGTGTTGGGGGTCACAAAAGCACCGGCGTTGTCTTCCACCCCGTCAATGCCGTCGGTGTCTGCCGCCAAGGCCCAAATGCGCTGCTCCGGGAGGCCCTCCCCCAGTGAACTGGCCTGCAAAGCCTGGGCCAAGCCCAAACAAAACTCACCGGCTCGACCGCCCCGCCCTTTGGCCGCACCGGGTTGACGCGGTCGCAAGGTCACGGTGGTTTCACCGCCCGACAAAATCACACAGGCCTGGCCCGGGCCAGGCTTGGCAAAGGGCTGGCCGTGGCGGGCCACATTTTTAGCCAAAGCGGCATGCACCTTGCCCACTTCACGGGATTCACCTTCCATCTCATCCGACAGCACATAGGCCGCGACACCGGCCTGCTCGGCCAGTGCCGCTGCCGCCAACAAGGACTCGCGGGGCGTGGCAATCAAACGCACCTGGTGAGAGGCAAACAAGGGGTCGCTGGGCTTGGGGGTTTCCCAAAGACCTGAGGCCAGTGCGTCCCAAGCGGCAGGGGGCAAATCAATTTGGTAACGCTTCAAAATCGCCCAGGCGTCGGCGCAGGTGCTGGCATCGGGCACAGTGGGGCCGCTGCCGATGACTGAAGGGTCGTCCCCCGGCACATCGCTGATGGCCAGGGTCCACACTGGCGCGGGGGCACAAGCGGCGGCCAATCGACCGCCCTTGATGCGGGACAAATGCTTGCGCACACAGTTCATTTCACCAATCTGCGCGCCACTGGCCAGCAAGGCCTGGTTGACGGCCTGTTTGTCCGCCAAGCTCAGACCCTCCGCCGGCAAGGTCAGCAAAGCCGAGGCCCCGCCAGACATGAGGCAAATCACCAGATCATCGGCGCTCAAGCCTTGGGTCAGGGCCAGGATGCGCTCGGCCGCAGCCAAGCCGTTGGCATCGGGCACGGGGTGGGCGGCTTCAACGATCTCAATGCGCGGGTGCCCCGGGGCCGAGGCAGCGCGTGGCGGGATGTGGCCATAGCGGGTCACCACCAGGCCGGACAAAGGCGCTTGAGCGGGCCACAAGGCCTCCAAGGCTTGGGCCATGGCCCCTGCGGCCTTGCCCGCACCCAGCACCAGGGTGCGGCCTTTGGGCGGTGCGGGCAGGTGTTGGGGCAAGGTCAGCAAGGGCTGGGCGCGGGCCACGGCCGCGTCAAACAAGGCACGCAAAAAGGCACGGGGCTGCTGGGGGTTCCACTGCAGGGAGGGGGGAGTCGTGTTGGTGGTCATAAATCGAGTCCTGCCTGGGGTTGCAAGCCTTCACGTACCGTGGGGTAGGTCAAGACACAGCGCAATTCTTGTTTCAATCGGGTGTTGTTCAGGCGGCGCGACTCGCCCATAAAGCTCAGCAGGTTCAAGGGCAAGGTTTTCATGGCCTGGGCCCGCGACACACGCGGCGGCCGGGCCAAACCATACAGGTCGGCGGCCAGGTCCACGTAATCGCCCAGGCGCAATTCGCTGTCATCGCTGGCGTTGTAAATCCTTTGCGCCCGACCCCGCCAAAGGGCCAATACACAGGCCTTGGCCAAATCATCGGCGTGGATGTGGTTGGTGTAAACATCGTCCTCCCGCACCAGCACCGGCGTGCCGCGCAACAAACGGTCACGCGGTGTGCCCCCAACCCGGTCGGGGGCGTAAATCCCCGGGATTCGCAAAATGCTCACCCGCACAGCGGCCCCACTGCCCGCGCTTTGCTGACCCCAATGGCGCACACGGTGTTCGGCATCCACACGCCGCTGGGCCCTTGGGGTGCTGGGTTGCAGCGGCCATATTTCGCTCACCCGGGCCCCTTCGCAGTCCCCATAGACCCCGCTGGTGCTGCCATAAACCAGGGCCTGGGGCGCCGTCCGTTTGCGCAAAGCCTGCACCAAGGCCTGGGTGCGTGGATCGCACCACCATTCGGTGCGCCCTTCGCCTGGCGGCGGGGCCAAATGCAAAACCCGTGTGGCCACGCCGGCCAGCCGCTGCAAGGTTTCGGGCTGGTCCAGTTGCCCCAGCAAGGGCGTGATGCCAGCGCGGCGCAAGGCCCCGCGACGCTCGGGCGAGGAGGTCAAGGCCAGCAAACGGACCTGCCGCAGCCCCCGCGCCGCCCGCAGGCCCACGTCGCCACAGCCCACGATCAAAACACGCTCACGCCGGAACCGGGCCGGTAAAGCACCAAGAGGGGTTTGGTTTGAAGGCAAAATCAGCGATGTTGTAAAAATTTGAAGCCTTTAGGATAACGAAAACTCACCATGACTTACCAAATCACGGTTCAACCCAGCGGCCGCCACTTTGAGAGCCAAGCCGAAGAAACCATTTTGACCGCCGCCATCCGGGCGGGCGTGGGCATGCCTTATGGTTGCAAAGACGGGGCTTGCGGCTCTTGCAAATGCAAAAAATTAAGTGGCACGGTCGTCCACGGCGAGCACCAGGCCAAGGCCTTGTCGGCAGAAGAAGAAGCCGCCGGTTTTGTGCTCACTTGCTGCGCCACGGCCCAAAGCGATGTGACCCTGGAGTCACGTCAGGTGACGGATGCCAGCGCCTTTCCCATCAAGAAAATGCCCGCCCGCATCGCCAGTTTGGAAAAAAAATCCGCCGATGTCATGGCGCTGCGACTCCAGTTGCCCGCCATCGAACCCTTTCGCTACCACGCGGGGCAATACATCGAATTCATTCTGCGCGATGGCTCGCGCCGCGCCTACTCCATGGCCAACGCGCCGCACACCCAAACCCAAGCCCCGGGGATTGATTTGCACATTCGCCACCTGCCGGGTGGCAAGTTCACCGACCATGTGTTTGGGGCCATGAAGGAAAAAGAAATTCAACGCATCGAAGGGCCTTTTGGCAGCTTCTTTCTGCGTGAAGACTCCGACAAACCCATGGTGTTCCTGGCCTCGGGCACCGGTTTTGCGCCCATCAAAGCGTTGCTGGAGCACATCCAATACCAAACGGCCCAGGCACCCAGCCAGACCGCCCGCCCCATTCACCTGTATTGGGGGGCACGACGACCCAGCGACCTTTACCTGCACGATTGGGTCCAAGCCCAACTGGCTTTGATGCCCCAATTGCACTACACCCCCGTCGTGTCCGACGCCTTGGCCGAAGATGCGTGGCAAGGTCGCACCGGCTTTGTCCACCAGGCGGTGCTGGACGACTTTGCCAAGCTCAATGACTTCGAGGTCTATGCCTGCGGCGCTCCCGTGATGGTGGATGCGGCGCGCAGCAGTTTCATCGCCCAACGCGGTCTGCCTGAGGAAGCGTTTTTTGCCGACGCCTTCACCAGCGAAGCCGACAAGCAAGCCCACTGAGTTCGGCATGCGAGTGGACAAATGGCTGTGGGCAGCCCGGTTCTACAAAACCCGCAGCCTCGCCAGCGAAGCGATTGGCAAAGGCCGGGTTGAAGTCAACGGGGTGGTGGCCAAGGCCTCGCGCGAGATCAAGCCGGGGGACGAATTGGTCTTGCGCAGCCACCAAGCCCCCCGCACGGTGCAGGTGCTGGGCCTGAGCGCCCAACGCGGCCCCGCCACGCAAGCGCAAGCCCTCTACCAAGAAACCCCCGCCAGCCTGGCCCTGGCTCAGCAATCGCAAGAACAACGCCGACTGGCGCCCGAGCCCGCCCTGGGTTTGAGTGAGGGTCGCCCCACCAAGCGCAACCGACGGGATTTGGACCGGGTGCGTGAGGGCCAGCGCGTCGATTGGGATGCCCGTTGGCGGGCCGAGATTTAGGCCGTCTGGGTTTCCAGGGCCTTGGACAGGCATTTCCCCATTTCGGAGAAATAACGTCGGGTGTTGGCGGTCGGCACAATGTAACGAATGCGGTTGTCTGACTCATCGGACAACAGATCAATCATGCCCTTCTTGCGCAAAGTCTTGAGGCGGCGGTGCACGGTGGTCGGGGAGGCGTCGGGTGACATTTTCATGGCCTCCAGCACCGGGACCTGGCGGCCCGCGTCCCACAGGACCGCCAACTGGTTGAGCAGTCGCTCTTCGGTCGCGTCCATGGCAATGAAGCTGGGCAAACCCCTCAAGGCCTGCACCAAATTCAAGAACTGCGTGTAAGCACTTGCGCTATTTGTCATGTCTAATACCCATTACTTGAACGGCCCCACCTCTTGGAAATCGAGGGTGCAGGCCTAAAATTTTGCTGTTTCTTTGCTATCCAGAATTGACATTATTTTACAGTCTGCTGACAGTCCAAATGGACCGCTGATCAGAAACTAGTCATACAGGTGTTGGGCCAATTGTTGGTGCAAATCGGCGGCCCAGGCCCGTCGATCCCTGCCCTGCTGCGTCTGCGGCGGCAGAAAACTCACCTTCACCCCCAAGCGGGGTGCCTGCAAGGTGCGCCACAGTGAAGTCACCAAGGTGTCATCCCCAATGTAAGCCGGCGCCAAAGAGCGGGTTCTTTGCGGCAGATCCCAATAGGATATGGCCACGGACTGAATCGGGACATTGGCGCTGATCGCTGCCTGCAGAAGATTGGCGTGAAACGGCAACAAGGCCTGACCATTGCTGGTGGTGCCCTCAGGGAAAATGGCCAGCACCTGACCCTCCCTCAGTGCCGCGGCCATGTCATGCACCACCCGCATGGCATCGCGGCGTTGGCTGCGCTCAATGAACAAGGTCCCCGCCGCCTGGGCCAAATGGCCAATCAGTGGCCAGGCCTTGACCTCGGATTTGGAGACCAGACGACAAGGCGAGGCCGCCATCAAAACCAAAATATCCAGCCAGGAAATGTGATTGGCCACCAACAGGGTCTGCGCCTCATTGGGTTGCCCCTCGATCTCCAATTCAATTTCCAGGCGTGCGAGAAACCGCTGGGCCCAGCGCTGGGAACGGACCAGGCGCTGGGTTGAGTTCAGCCCCCCAAAATGGCGCCAAACCTCCCACCCGCCCATCAAAATGTGCCAAGCGGCCAACACCACCCGCGCCAGCGCGACGCTCTTAAGCCGCAGGCGTGCGCTCATAAACGAGCATCCCACCCACCACCGTGGCCATGACCCGGCCTGGCAGCCGGGTGCCACTCAACATGAATTCGAACGGCGTGTGCCGACCTTGGCTGACCAGTTCCGAGGCTTGCACAGACCACTGGGCCTGGGCATCGAACACGCACAAATCCGCCGCCTCGCCCACGCTCAATTGACCCAAAGCGGTTTGCAAAGCCCCCACCGAGTGGCCCAGCACCTGGGCCGGGCCGGTGGTCACCGTCGCCAGGGTGCTCGCCAGACCCATGCCCGAGTCTTGGCCCCATTTCAAGGCCAGACTGAGCAAGAGTTCCAGCCCCGTGGCACCCGGCTCGCTTTCGGCAAAAGGCAAGTCCTTGGCATCGGCATCGACCGGGTTGTGGTCCGAGACCAGGGCGTCGAGGGTGCCGTCCTGCAGGCCTTGGCGCAAAGCGTCCCGGTCACGCTGCTGGCGCAAAGGCGGGTTGAGTCGGGCCCGGCTGTCAAAGTAGCCCAGGTCGGCATCGGTCAAATGCAAGGAGTTGATGCTCACATCCGCCGTCACCGCCAGGCCTTCGGCCTTGGCCTGCCGCACCAAAGCCACGCCTTGGGCACTGCTCAGGCGACACAGGTGGACCCGGGCTTTGGTGGCCCGTTGCAATTCAAAAATGGTGTGCAAGGCAATGGTTTCGGCCGCCACCGGCACGCCACTCAAGCCCATGCGGGTCGCCAAGGGGCCACTGGCGGCAACGCCTTTGCCCAAGCTCATGTCCTGCGGTCGCAACCAAAGCGTGTAGTCAAAGGTGCTGGCGTATTGCATCGCCCGCTGCAACACCTGGGTGCTGGCCAGCGGCACTTCCGCCTGCCCAAAGCCCACACAGCCCGCTTCGGTCAAAGCCGCCATTTCGGTCAGCACTTCGCCGGCCAATTGGCGGGTCAAGGCCCCCAAGGGCAAGAGGCGCGATTGGTGCAGTTTTTCAGCCCGAAACTTCAGCATCTCGACCAAGCCGGGTTCGTCCAGAACCGGGTCGGTGTCGGGCAGACACACCAGGCTGGTGACCCCGCCGGCCACCGCCGCCGCCAACTCCGAGGCCAACATGCCTTCATGCTCCTGGCCCGGCTCGCGCAAGCGGGCCGCCAAGTCCACCAAACCGGGGGCCACCACCAGACCCGTCGCATCCAGCGTTCGATGGGGCCTGAAGTCAGGCGGCACCGCGCCGATGGCGAGGATCTTGCCCCCCGAGACGGCCACATCCCCCAACTGGTCCCGCCCGGTTTTGGGGCAAACCACTCGGCCATTTTTGATCAGCAAATTCATATGCATCCTTGCTTGCCCGCCCTCAATCGGCGTCGTTGCCGGCCACAATGCTCATCGCCGCCATGCGCACGGCAATGCCAAACGTCACCTGGGGCAGGATCACCGACTGCGCTCCATCGACCACGGCCGAGTCAATTTCCACCCCTCGGTTGATGGGGCCGGGGTGCATCACGATGGCATCGGGTTTGGCCAATTGGAGCTTCTCGGGCGTCAAACCAAAGCTCTTGAAAAATTCCTGACTGGAGGGCAACAAGGCCCCGCTCATGCGCTCATTTTGCAGGCGCAACATGATGACCACATCGCAGTCTTTGAGTCCCTCTTCGAGGCTGTGGCAGACCCGCACGCCCATTGGCGCCATGTCCGAGGGCACCAGGGTTTTGGGGCCGACCACCCGCACTTCGGCACAGCCCAAGGTGGTCAAACCGTGGATGTCCGAGCGGGCCACCCGCGAGTGCAACACGTCGCCGACGATGGCCACGGTGAGGTTGGAAAAATCGCGCTTGTAATGCCGAATGGTGTACATGTCCAGCAAACCCTGGGTCGGGTGCGCGTGGCGCCCATCGCCGGCATTGATGACGTGCACATGCGGGGCCACATGCTGGGCGATCAGGTAGGGCGCGCCCGACTCGCTGTGGCGCACCACGAACAAATCCGCCGCCATGGCCGACAGGTTGGCAATCGTGTCCAACAGGGACTCGCCCTTGGCGGCCGAGGACTTGGCTATGTCCAAATTGATGACGTCGGCGGACAAACGTTTGGCCGCAATTTCAAAGGTGGTGCGGGTGCGCGTGGAATTTTCAAAAAACAAATTGAACACACTTTTGCCACGCAGCAAGGGCACTTTTTTGACCTCGCGGTCATTCACACTCACAAAGTTGGCGGCCGTGTCGAGGATGTGGGTCAGCGTGTCTTTGGGCAGCCCTTCGATGGAGAGCAAATGCACCAACTCGCCATGGCTGTTGAGTTGGGGGTGACGTCGGTGGCGCATGTTCACTGGACTCCCGTTTCAAAACTAAAACGGCCTTGCTCATCGCGACCAAATCGCAACGACAGCTCGGGGTGCAAATTGAGCTGCGCCGCCACCACATCGGCTTGGATCGGCAGCTGACGCCCTCCCCGGTCCACCAACACCGCCAAGCGCACCCGACTGGGCCGGCCGTAGTCAAACAACTCGTTGAGCACCGCGCGCAAAGTGCGGCCGGTGTACAACACATCGTCGATCAAGACCAGGTCGGCCCCGTCCACATGGAAAGGCAGAACGGTTTGGGCATTCGAACTCAACCCCCGTTGGGCAAAATCGTCGCGGTGCAGGGTCGAAGAAATCACGCCGGGCACACCCAATTGACCCGCAGCCACCAAGTCGGCCAAATCGGCCTGGAGCCGATCGGCCAGCCAAACCCCGCCGCTGGCAATGCCCACCAGGTGCGGCACCGAATGCGGCACCGTACCGGCTGGGGCCGCAGGGGCCGAAGCCTGCAACAAGGCCCGAACCCCTTGCAACAAAGCCGGGTAAATGGCCTCGGGGTCCAAGGCAGAAGGCGAGGGAGAGGGGGAACCACTGGTTTCGCTTGCGCTCACGGCAAACTCCTTAAAAATTGCTCCAAGATGATGCAGGCTGAGGCGGCATCCGCGTCTTTGGCCCCTTCGGCATGGGCTTCGGTGGTGCTGTAACGCTCGTCCACCTCAAACACCAACAAACCGAAACGGCCATTCAATTGGCGCGCAAATTTACGTGCCCGAGCGGTGTTCTCGTGGGCTGCGCCATCGGGGTGGAAAGGCACGCCGACCACCAAAGCATCCGGGGCCCACGCTTGCAAACGCTGCGCCACCAGGTCAAAACGCCGGTCGCCCTCGGCCACCAAGGTGGGCTGGGGGGTGGCCGTTTTGGTCAGGCGGTTGCCCACGGCCACGCCGGTTCGTTTCAAACCGAAGTCAAAAGCCAGAAAGGTTTGGAAATGCGCGGGCACCGAAGCGAGGGCTGCGCTCATGAATGCCCCACATCGGGCGAGAGCATCCAGCTTTGCAAGCCCAGCAAACCCAGCGCCTGCTCCCATCGATCGGCCACCGGCGTATCGAAAATCAAACGCTTGTCCGCGCCGACGGTGAGCCAGGTGTTCTCAGCAATTTCGGATTCGAGCTGCCCACCGCCCCAAGAGGCATAGCCCAGCGTCACCATGACGCGCTGTGGGCCCCCCCCCTGCGACAACGCTTCAAGCACGTCGCGCGAAGTGGTCATCTCCAAGCCCCCCGGAATCACCATGGTCGAGGCATAAACCGCATCGCTGGCCTCTTGGCCCTCGCTGGACTGTCCCTTGAGCGCCTCGTGCAGCACAAAACCGCGCTCGGTTTGCACAGGCCCCCCATGAAACACGGGCACATCGACCAGGTCGTCACGCGCCAGGTCAAGGTCAACCTTCTGAAACAGGGCTTTGAGCTTGATGTCGCTGGGCCGGTTGATGATCAGCCCCAAGGCCCCTCGCTCGCTGTGGTCACACAAATACACCACGCTGCGGGAAAATTGTTCATCCTCCAAACGGGGCATGGCGATCAAAAAATGATTGGTGAGGTTGATCAGGGCAGAATCGGCAGCCATGAGCTTATTTTAACGCCCCGCTTGAATCCCACTTTGGCACTGCTTGCCCCTGCACCTCACTTATGAACGCTTCTTTACCAACCGAATTTGCCAGCGGCCTGTTTTGGTTCCGCCGCGACCTGCGACTGGACGACAACACGGGCCTGGCCCAGGCCCTGTCACGCTGCGCCCAGGTGCACCTGGTTTTTGTGTTCGACACCGCCATCCTGGCCGACCTGCCCCGTCAGGACCGTCGGGTTAAGTTCATTTGGCAAAGCCTGAAAGAATTGGACGAACAAATTCGCCAACGCAGCCAGCAGCCGAACACGGGTTTGTTGACCTTGCATGGCATCGCGGCCGATGAAATTCCTCGGCTCGCCAAACGGCTGGGCGTTCAGGCCGTGTTGACCAACCACGACGACGAACCCAGCTCACTGGCGCGCGACGCCAGCGTGCGCACCCGGCTGGCGCAGCAAGGCCAGGCGTTTCTCAGCTTCAAAGACCATGTGGTGTTTGAGCGGCGTGAAATTTTGACCCAAGGTGGCGGGGTTTACGGTGTTTTCACCCCGTACAAAAACGCATGGCTCAAAAAGGTGGATGCAGCAACGCTGGCCGACCAGGGGGGGCTGAACCCAGCCAACTCAGGACGCTTGGCCCCGCGCCCCACCGATGCCCGCACCGGCATGCCCAGTTTGGCCGACATGGGTTTCGAGCCCACCCAGCTGAATGCCTTGGGCATCTACGGCGGTGCGCTGGCTGCCCAGGGTTTGCTGGATGATTTTTTGCCGCGCTTGAGCGCTTATGACCGGGCCCGCGACTTTCCCGCCATCAAAGGCCCCAGCTACCTGAGCGTGCACCTGCGTTTTGGCACGATCAGCATCCGCGCCCTGGCCCGTGCGGCCCACGCCGCTCAGGCCCAATCTACCAATCCGGGCGCAGCCACCTGGCTGAGCGAGTTGATTTGGCGGGATTTTTACGCCCAGATTCTGTCCAACCACCCGCACGTCGTCGGTCACAGCTACAAGCGGGAATACGATGCCATTCAATGGGAGCAAGGCCCCAAGGCGACGCAAAGCTTTGAACTGTGGTGCGCGGGCCGCACCGGCTACCCCTTGGTGGATGCGGCCATGGCCCAGCTCAACCGCACCGGCTACATGCACAACCGCCTGCGCATGGTGGTGGCCAGTTTTCTGGTGAAAGACTTGGGGATCGACTGGCGCTGGGGCGAGACTTACTTCGCCCGCCAGCTGAATGACTTTGATTTGAGCGCCAACAACGGCGGCTGGCAATGGGCCTCGTCCAGTGGCTGCGATGCCCAGCCTTACTTTCGCATCTTCAACCCGATCAGCCAAAGTGAGAAATTTGACCCCAAGGGCCAATTCATCCGGCGCTACCTGCCCGAACTGGCCGGTCTGTCTGACAAAGCCATCCATGCACCCTGGTTGGCCGCGCCGCTGGAGTTGCAAGCGGCCGGCGTCGTGCTGGGCAACGGCAAGGGCCAATACCCTTTGCCGATGGTGGACCACGCGCAGGCGCGTGAACGCACGCTGGCCCGTTATGCGGTGGTCAAAGCCAACAAGCCCTGAACTTAAATCTGCACCATTTCAAAGTCTTCTTTGCGCGCGCCGCATTCCGGGCAAACCCAGTTCATCGGCACATCGGCCCACAGGGTGCCGGGGGCAATGCCGTCCTCAGGGCATCCAAGGGCCTCGTCGTACATCCAACCGCAAATCAGACACATCCAGGTTTTATAGTCAGTCACTTGTTATCCAGCGCCAGCAGCGCCAATTAGAATAAAAAAACGATTGTAATAGCCCATGAACACCAGCCTCCCCTCCGCAGAAGACGACAGCAGCCCGGCCTGTGTCATGGTTTTCAACGCCAACGACCCCAGCGGAGCGGGCGGTCTGTCGGCCGACATTGCCACCATTTCCTCGGTTGGGGGACACCCCCTGTCGATCATGACGGGCACTTATGTGCGTGACACCTCCCAGGTGTTTGAACATTTCTCGCTGGACGAAGAGGCCGTGACCGAACAAGCGCGCATGGCCCTGGAGGATGTGCCGGTACAAATTTTCAAGGTCGGCTTTGTCGGCAACCCGGAAAACCTGGCGGTGGTGGCCGAAATCAGCTCTGACTACCCCGACATTCCCGTGGTCGCCTACATGCCCAACCTGTCCTGGTGGAACAACGATGCGATTGAAAGCTATCTCGACGCTTTCGAAGAATTGCTCCTGCCCCAGGCCTCGGTTCTGGTCGGCAACCACAGCACCTTGTCGCGCTGGCTTTTGCCCGACTGGTCGCAACAACGCCCTCCCAGCGCGCGTGACATTGCAGCCGCCGCCGCTGAAAAGGGCACGCCCTACACCCTGGTCACGGGCATCGCCCTGCCCGATCAGCATGTGGACAATGTGCTGGCCAGTCCCGAGACCCTGTTGGTCCACGCCCCGTTTGAACTGTTCGACGCGGTTTTCACCGGTGCGGGCGACACCTTGTCGGCGGCCCTCGCCGCCTTGCTCGCCACCGGCATGGACCTGAGCGAAGCCAGCACCGAGGCCCTGAGTTACCTGGACCGTTGCCTGCACGATGGCTTCAGGCCCGGCATGGGCCATGTCATTCCCGACCGTTTTTTCTGGGCTGAACCCGATGAACCAGACCCGGCCACAGAAGCCGAGGAACCTGCCAACGAAGACCCGCTGGCTGGCTTCGTCATGCCCCCCCACGACATTCAACATTGACCCCCCTGTCGACTTTCAACCTGAATTGAGCCTCATTTGACCGACCTCAACCTCCCCCTGTTCGAGCGCGCCAAGCGCGTGATCCCTGGTGGTGTGAATTCGCCCGTGCGTGCTTTCCGCGCCGTCGGCGGCACGCCGCGTTTTGTGCAACGTGCCCAAGGCGCTTACTTCTGGGACGCCAATGGCCAACGCTTCATTGACTACATTGGCTCTTGGGGTCCGATGATCCTGGGCCACGGCCACCCCGCGGTGCTCGAAGCGGTGCAAAAAGCCGCGCTGGATGGCTTCTCGTTTGGTGCCCCCACCGAGCGCGAAATTGAACTGGCCGAAGAAATCCTCAGCCTCGTGCCGTCGATGGACATGGTGCGCCTGGTGAGTTCAGGCACCGAGGCCGGCATGACCGCCATTCGCTTGGCGCGCGGCGTCACGGGCCGCAGCAAATTCATCAAATTTGAGGGCTGCTACCACGGCCACGCCGACGCCCTGCTGGTCAAGGCGGGCTCGGGTCTGGCCACCTTTGGCAACCCCACCAGCGCGGGCGTGCCGGTCGAGGTGGTGCGCGACACCCTGGTGCTGGAGTACAACAACATCGCGCAACTCGAAGAGGCCTTTGCCGTGCATGGTCACGAGCTGGCCTGCGTGATGATCGAACCGATTGCGGGCAATATGAACTTGGTGCGCACCAGCGTGGCGTTCATGAAGCGTTGCCGCGAGCTGTGCACCCAATACGGTGCCCTGCTGGTGTTTGACGAGGTCATGACGGGTTTCCGGGTGGCGCTGGGCAGCGCCCAAAGCCTTTACGCCCAGGCCCTTCCCGGCTTCAAACCCGACCTCACCGTGCTGGGCAAGGTGATTGGCGGCGGCATGCCGCTGGCGGCGTTCGGGGGTTCCCGCGCCGTGATGGAGCAACTGGCACCACTCGGCCCGGTTTACCAAGCCGGCACCCTGTCCGGCAACCCCGTGGCCACCGCTTGCGGTTTGGCGACCTTGCGCGAAATCAAGAAGCCGGGTTTCTTTGAAGCCCTGTCGGCCCGCACCCAAAGTTTGGTCGATGGCTTGAAAGCCGCCGCCGACGCGGCGGGCGTGCCCTTCAGCGTCGATTGCCAAGGCGGCATGTTTGGTTTTTTCTTGCTGAACGCGCTGCCCCGCAATTACCGCGAGGTCATGCAAAGCGACGGCGCACAGTTCAACGCCCTGTTCCACGGCCTGCTTGATCGCGGCGTCTACATCGCGCCCGCTTTGTACGAAGCCGGCTTTGTCAGCAGCGCGCACAGCGCGGCCGACATTGAAGAAACCGTGGCCGCAGCGAAGGCCGTGTTTGAGCACATGGCGGGCTGATCCGCCCAGCAAACACCCGCCACCCCATCCGGTGACAAGCCCCCAAGCCCCGTGCTTTGAGCACGGGAGTAGCGGGCAGCTTCAATGTCTGAAGTGGCGCACGCCGCTGAAGACCATGGCCACACCGCGCTCGTTGGCGGCGTCAATCACCTCTTGATCGCGCATCGAGCCGCCGGGCTGGATCACGCAGGTCGCGCCCGCATCGACCACCACGTCGAGGCCATCGCGGAAGGGGAAGAAGGCATCGCTGGCTACTGCCGTGCCTTGCAAACTCAAATTCGCATGACCGGCCTTGATGCTCGCAATGCGGGCCGAATCCAGGCGACTCATCTGGCCTGCGCCCACGCCCATGGTCATGCCGTCTTTGCAAAACACAATCGCGTTGCTCTTGACGAACTTGGCCACTTTCCAGGCGAACAACAGGTCTTGCAATTGCTCGGGGGTGGGTTGAAGTTGCGTCACGACCTTGAGGTCGGCCAAAGCCAACTCATGGTTGTCGGCGGTTTGAATCAAAAGGCCCGAACCAATGCGCTTGATGTCGGTCGCGTTTTGCCCGCGTTCCCAAGGGGTGGCACCCGATGAAAGCGAGGCTGGCAATTCAATTTTGAGCAAGCGCACATTGGCCTTGCTCTTGAACACTTCCAACGCCTCCCGGGTGAAATCAGGGGCCATCAAGACTTCGACAAACTGTTTGGCCACTTGCTGAGCGGCGATGCCATCGACCGTGCGGTTGAAGGCGATGATGCCGCCAAAGGCCGAGGTGGGATCGGTTTGGAACGCCTTGCTGTAAGCGGCCAAGGGATTGGCCCCCACCGCCACGCCGCAAGGGTTGGCGTGTTTGACGATCACACAGGCAGGCGCATCGAAACTCTTGACGCATTCCCAGGCCGCATCGGCGTCGGCGATGTTGTTGTAGCTCAGCTCTTTGCCTTGCAATTGCTGGCCCGTCACCAAAGAGCCAGGCGCGGGATGCAGGTCGCGGTAGTAGGCAGCGGCTTGGTGCGGATTTTCGCCGTAGCGCAGGTCTTGCAGCTTGATGAAACGGCCATTCGTTTGACCAGGAAAGGCCGATCGATCGGGGGCCTGTTCAGACGCCATGGCCGCGCCCTTGAGTACGGCCTCGTTCAACTGAATCGAGGACAAATAATCACTGATCGCGCCGTCGTATTGGCTGATGCGGTTGAAGGCGGCGACCGACAAGGCGAAGCGCGTGGCGTCGCTGATTTTTTGGCCCTTTTGCAATTCGGCGATGACGCCCGCGTATTGCGAAGCGTCGGTCAACACCGCCACGTCTTGCCAATTCTTGGCGGCGCTGCGCACCATGGCCGGTCCGCCAATGTCGATGTTCTCGATTGCCTCGGCCAAGGTGCAGCCGGGCTTGGCCACCGTGGCTTCAAAGGGGTAAAGGTTGACCACCAAGAGGTCGATGGTGTCGATG
>CAIUTG010000174.1 GCA_903902035.1 uncultured Curvibacter sp.
CGGCTCGGCCATGGCTCAACGGGGCTTTGAGGCCTGGTGGCCGCAAGAAAAATTGGCGGTGCGTGGCTATGTGGAAGTCTTGCCGCGCTTGCCCGAATTGCTCCGCATCCGGCGTCAATTGGCCGAGCGTTGGTTGGCCAACCCGCCCGATGTGTTCATTGGCGTGGATGCGCCCGACTTCAATTTGGATTTGGAAATTCGCCTGCGACAAGCCGGTGTGCCCACGGTGCATTTTGTCAGCCCCTCGTTTTGGGCCTGGCGAGCCAACAAGGTCGAAAAGTTGAAGGCCGCGGCCGATCATGTGTTGTGTCTGTTTCCATTCGAGCCCGAACTCTTGCAAAAACGCGGCGTGGCTGCGACCTTTGTGGGGCACCCTTTGGCCAATTTGATTCCATTGGCACCGGATCAGGCGGCCGCACGCCAGCACCTGGATTTGCCAGCGTCTGCCCGGGTGGTGGCCTTGCTGCCAGGCAGTCGGCAGGCTGAAATCCAGCACTTGGCTGCTCGTTTCTTGGCCACGGCCAAGCGCCTGCAGGCGCGTGATGCCCAGTTGCATTTTGTGCTGCCGGCTTTGCCTCACCTGAAAAACGACATCCTGCGGGCGGCCCGAGACTTGGGCATCCCTTTGGGACAGGACCCGCGTTGGCGCTTGTTGGCGGGGCAGTCCCACACCGCCTTGGCGGCCTGCGATGTGACCTTGGTGGCCAGTGGCACGGCCACTTTGGAGGCGGCCTTGTTCAAGCGCCCGATGGTGATTGCGTACCACATGCCCTGGCTGACCTGGCAAATGCAAAAAGGCAAGCGCTTGCAGCCCTGGGTCGGCTTGCCCAATATTTTGTTGCGAGAATTTGCGGTCCCTGAATTCTTGCAGGACCAGGCCACGCCTGGACACCTGGCCCAGGCCCTGCAGACTTGGCTGGACCAGCCTGAGCGGGTCGCCGCTTTGCAGGCGCGCTTTGGCACGCTGCATCAACAACTTCAATGCAATACCGCGCAGCGGGCCACCGATGTCATCGAAAAGATCCGCGCCCACTAAGCCCCGTTTGCTGCAGCAACTGCCTTTGTGTTGGGATGGCCCGGGCTTGATGGCCGGGGTCGATGAGGCGGGGCGCGGCCCCCTGGTCGGGCCGGTGGTGGCCGCCGCCGTGATTTTGGACCCACAACAACCCATTGCGGGTTTGGTCGATTCGAAAAAACTCAGCCCCCGTCGGCGCGAACAATTGTTTGATGAAATCCGGGCCAAGGCCCTGTGTTGCTCGGTGGCCGAGGCAAGCGTGCAGGAAATTGACGAGCTCAATATTCTGCAAGCCACGTTGTTGGCCATGCGCCGCGCCGTGCAAGGTTTGCGTTTGAAGCCCTACAAGGTGTTGGTCGATGGCAATCGACTGCCTCAACTGGATGTTTTGGCCGAGGCCATTGTGCAAGGGGATGCCCTGGTGCCGGCCATTTCGGCGGCCTCCATCCTGGCCAAGGTGCACCGGGACCGTTGGTGCCAAACCCTGCATGCGCAATACCCCGACTATGGCTTTGATGCCCACAAGGGCTATGGCACCTCGCAGCACCTGCGTGCTTTGCAGTTTCATGGTCCTTGCCCGGAGCATCGCCGCAGCTTCGCGCCGGTGCGCCAAGCGCAGTGCGCATTGGAAATGAAGTCATGCTGAGCCAGCCGCAGTTCATCACCTCGCGTGACAACGCGCAAATCAAGCTGCTGCGGCGTCTGGCGCAAGACAACACGGCTTATCGACAGCAGGCGCGGGTCTGGTTGGAAGGCGATCATTTGTGTCGCGCCGCGCTGGCGCGCGGGCGCATGCCGAGTTTGGCGGTTTTTACCGAATCGGCTTGGTCTGAAACAGGGGGGCAATGGGCTCAGGTCTTGGCTGATTTGCCGCCTTCACCGGCCACGCCACCCCCCGGCATTTTGGTCTTGCCAGAGGCCTTGATGGTCAGCTTGAGCGGTTTGGAGTCGCCCGCCCCCATGGCCTTTGTGGTGCCTTTGCCCTCGGGCGAAGGGGGCACGGGCGGGGTGCTGCGGGGCCAAGCGGCGGTGGTGCTGGACCGGGTTCAAGATGCGGGCAATGTGGGCTCCATTTTGCGCAGTGCCTCGGCCTTTGGGTTTACCCAGGTCTTGGCGCTCAAGGGTACGGCCGCCTTGTGGTCGCCCAAAGTGGTGCGTGCCGGCATGGGGGCGCATTTTGGCCTGCATCTGGTGGAGGGATTGCTGCCGGAAGACTTGAACGATTTGGACTTGCCCCTCTTGGTGACCAGTTCCCACGCGGGCCAGGCGGTGCATGAGCGGGCCTGGCCATGGCCCTGCGCTTGGGCCTTTGGGCACGAGGGGCAGGGCGTGGGGGCGGCGCTGATGGCGAGCGCCAAGCAGCAAGTGCGCATTGCCCAGCCCGGTGGGGAAGAGTCTTTGAATGTGGCCGCAGCGGCGGCAATTTGTCTTTACGCCAGCGTGGCCCATCGTTGAGCCCGGGACAGCAAAACCCTTCTGGTTTTCCCGAATTTCATGCGCCGCTCGGCTATAATGGGCGGCTTTCTAGCAACCCCTAAACGCCCTAGCAAATTCCTGCCATTCCCTCCAAAAGCATACCGACAGAGGCACGCGTCGGAATCCGCTTGGGCGTACCCGCAACCAACCCGGAGAACCCAGTGCTTTTGTCTCAACAGGGAAGTTTCCCGCCCGCCATTTTGGCGCTCGCAGACGGCACGGTCTTCTATGGCAACTCGATTGGCGCCACTGGCGCCACGGTCGGCGAAGTGGTGTTCAACACCGCCATCACCGGCTACCAAGAAATCCTCACCGACCCCAGCTACTGCCAGCAGATCGTGACGCTCACGTATCCGCACATTGGCAACTACGGTGTCAACGAGGAAGACGTCGAGGCCGAGAAGATCCACGCCGCTGGCCTGATCATCAAAGACCTGCCCCTGCTGGCATCCAACTTCCGCCTGACGCTCACGCTGTCGGATTACCTCAAGCGTGAAGGCACGGTCGCCATCGCCAACATCGACACCCGCCAACTGACCCGTTTGCTGCGCAGCCAAGGGGCGCAAAACGGTGCCATCATCGGCTTGGCTGCCGGTCAAGAAGTGACGCCCGCCTTGGTGGCCCAAGCCGTGGCCGCCGCCCAAGCCGCGCCCAACATGGCTGGCCTGGACTTGGCCAAAGTGGTCACGGTTGGCAAGGCCTACGACTGGACCCAGAGCGAATGGCAACTCGGCGCCGGTTACGGCACTCAGACCGCACCCAAGTTCCATGTCGTGGCCTATGATTTTGGCGTCAAGAAAAACATCTTGCGCATGTTGGCCGAGCGTGGCTGCCAGGTCACCGTGGTGCCTGCCCAGACGCCAGCATCTGAGGTGCTCAAGCTTCGGCCCGATGGCGTCTTTTTGTCCAATGGCCCGGGTGATCCGCAGCCTTGTGACTACGCAATTGCCGCCGCCGCCGAGTTGATCGAAACCGGCATCCCCACTTTCGGCATTTGCTTGGGTCACCAGATCATGGCCTTGGCCTCGGGGGCAAAAACCTTCAAGATGAAGTTCGGTCACCACGGCGCCAACCACCCGGTCAAAGACCTGGACACAGGCCGCGTCAGCATCACCAGCCAAAACCATGGTTTTGCGGTGGACGAAAAATCCCTGCCCGCCAACCTGCGGGCCACTCACATCAGCCTGTTTGACAACACCTTGCAAGGCTTGGCCCGTACCGACAAACCGGCGTTTTGCTTTCAGGGTCACCCCGAAGCCTCGCCCGGTCCGCATGACATTTCCTACCTTTTCGACCGCTTCACGGCACTGATGGAGCAACACAAACATGCCTAAGCGCTCAGACCTCAAAAGCATCCTGATCATTGGCGCTGGCCCGATCATCATCGGCCAGGCCTGCGAATTTGACTACTCTGGCGTGCAGGCCTGCAAGGCCTTGCGCGAAGAGGGTTACAAGGTCATCCTGATCAACAGCAACCCGGCCACGATCATGACCGACCCGGCCACCGCCGACGTCACCTACATCGAGCCCATCACCTGGCAGACGGTCGAGAAGATCATCGCCAAGGAACGTCCCGATGCCATCCTGCCCACCATGGGCGGGCAGACCGCGTTGAACTGCGCCCTCGACCTGTGGCACCACGGGGTGTTGGACAAGTACCAGGTCGAGCTGATCGGCGCCACACCCGAGGCCATCGACAAGGCCGAGGACCGGCTCAAGTTCAAAGACGCGATGACCAAAATTGGTTTGGGCTCCGCCCGCTCGGGCATTGCCCACAGCATGGAAGAAGCCTGGGCCGTCCAAAAAGCCGTGGGCTTCCCGACCGTGATCCGCCCCAGCTTCACGCTGGGGGGCACGGGCGGCGGCATTGCCTACAACGCCGAAGAGTTCGAGATCATCTGCAAGCGCGGCCTGGAGGCCTCGCCCACCAACGAGCTGCTGATCGAAGAGTCGCTGCTCGGCTGGAAAGAGTATGAAATGGAAGTGGTGCGCGACAAGGCGGACAACTGCATCATCGTCTGCTCGATCGAAAACCTGGACCCCATGGGCGTGCACACCGGTGACTCCATCACCGTGGCCCCGGCCCAGACCCTGACCGACAAGGAATACCAGATCATGCGCAACGCCAGTTTGGCGGTGTTGCGTGAAATCGGGGTGGACACCGGCGGCTCCAATGTGCAGTTCTCGGTGAATCCGAAGGACGGTCGCATGCTCGTCATCGAGATGAACCCGCGCGTGTCGCGGTCCTCGGCGCTGGCCTCCAAGGCCACGGGGTTCCCGATCGCCAAGGTCGCGGCCAAGCTGGCCGTGGGCTACACCCTGGACGAGCTGCGCAACGACATCACGGGTGGCGCCACGCCCGCGAGCTTCGAGCCCAGCATCGACTATGTGGTCACCAAGATTCCGCGTTTTGCGTTCGAGAAGTTCCCCACCGCCGACAGTCGCCTGACCACCCAGATGAAGTCGGTGGGCGAGGTGATGGCCATGGGCCGCACCTTCCAGGAGTCGTTCCAGAAAGCCCTGCGGGGCCTGGAAGTGGGCGTTGACGGCATGAACGAAAAAACCCAGGACCGCGAAGTGCTCGAAAAGGAGCTGGGCGAGCCTGGCCCTGAACGCATCTGGTATGTGGGCGATGCCTTCGCCATGGGCCTGTCGGTGGACGAGGTGTTTGACCTCACCAAAATCGACCGCTGGTTCCTGGTGCAGATCGAAGAGATCGTCAAGATCGAACTCGAACTCGACCAGTTGGCTGCCGACAAGGGCGAGGCCGCGCTGGCCAGTCTGGACGCTGGCACCTTGCGCATGTTGAAGAAAAAGGGCTTCTCCGACCGCCGCCTGGCCAAGCTGCTGAAGGTCAACGAGAAAGCCGTGCGCGACGCTCGCCGTGCGCTCAAGGTGCGCCCGGTTTACAAGCGCGTGGACACCTGCGCGGCCGAGTTCGCCACCAACACCGCCTACATGTACTCGACCTACGAGGACGAGTGCGAGGCCGAGCCGACCGACAAAAAGAAAATCATGGTGCTGGGCGGTGGCCCCAACCGCATCGGTCAGGGCATCGAGTTTGACTACTGCTGCGTGCACGCCGCCTTGGCCATGCGCGAAGACGGCTACGAGACCATCATGGTCAACTGCAACCCCGAAACCGTCTCGACCGACTACGACACCTCGGACCGCCTGTACTTTGAGCCACTGACGCTCGAAGATGTGCTGGAGATTGTGGACAAAGAAAAGCCGGCCGGTGTGATCGTGCAGTACGGCGGTCAGACCCCGCTGAAGCTGGCCCTGGGTCTGGAAGCCGAAGGGGTGCCCATCATCGGCACCAGCCCCGACATGATCGACGCCGCCGAAGACCGTGAGCGTTTCCAGAAATTGCTGCAAGACCTGGGCCTGCGCCAGCCGCCCAACGCCACGGCCCGCACCGAGGCCGAGGCCCTGGAAAAAGCCGCCGCCCTGGGCTATCCCCTGGTCGTGCGCCCCAGCTATGTGCTGGGCGGGCGCGCCATGGAAATCGTGCACGAGCAACGCGATTTGGAGCGCTACATGTGCGAAGCCGTCAAGGTCAGCAACGACTCGCCGGTGCTGCTGGATCGTTTCCTGAATGACGCGATTGAGTGCGATGTGGACTGCCTGCGCGACCCGGAGGGCAAGACCTTCATCGGCGGGGTGATGGAACACATCGAGCAAGCGGGCGTGCACAGCGGTGACTCGGCTTGCTCCTTGCCACCCTACAGCTTGAGCGCCAAAACCGTGGAAGAAATCAAGCGCCAAACCCGGGCCATGGCCGCTTCGCTGAATGTGGTGGGATTGATGAATGTGCAGTTCGCCATTCAACAGGTCGATGGTCAGGACGTGATTTACGTCCTCGAAGTCAACCCCCGCGCTTCGCGCACGGTGCCCTTTGTTTCCAAGGCCACCGGCATTCAGTTGGCCAAGGTGGCGGCACGCTGCATGGCGGGCCAGACCCTGGCAGCGCAAGGCATCACGCAAGAAGTGACACCGCCTTATTTCAGCGTCAAAGAAGCCGTCTTCCCCTTCGTCAAATTCCCCGGTGTGGACACCATTCTCGGCCCCGAGATGAAGTCCACCGGCGAGGTCATGGGCGTGGGCAAGACCTTTGGCGAGGCCTTCGTCAAGAGCCAAATGGGCGCGGGCACCAAGCTGCCCCGTTCGGGCAAGGTGTTTGTGTCGGTCAAGAACGGCGACAAGCCGCGCATGATTGGTGTGGCCCGAGCCCTTGTGGCCTTGGGCTTTGAAGTGATCGCGACCAAGGGCACTGCGGCCGCCTTGCAAGCCGCTGGTCTGCCTTGCAGCAGCGTCAACAAGGTCACCGAAGGCCGTCCCAACATCGTTGACTTGATCAAGAACAACGAGATTGCCATGGTCATCAACACGGTCGAAGAACGGCGCAATGCCATCGCCGATTCGCGCTACATTCGCACCAGCTCCCTGCTGGCACGGGTGACGACCTTCACCACCATCGCGGGCGCCGAGGCGGCCGTAGAGGGCATGAAGTATTTGGATCAACTGGATGTGATTTCGGTACAAGAAATGCATGCCCAACTCAATTTGGCTTAAGGAGACCCACTGTGGCCACGATTCCCATTACCAAGCGCGGCGCTGAAAAACTCAAAGAGGAACTGCACCGTCTCAAAACGGTGGATCGCCCCTGGGTCATCAATGCCATTGCCGAGGCACGCGCGCAGGGCGACTTGAGCGAAAACGCCGAATACGATGCCGCCAAAGACCGCCAAGGCTTCATTGAGGGCCGGATTCAGGAAATTGAAGGCAAGCTGTCGGCGGCCCAAGTGATTGACCCCAGCACGTTGGATGCCGGTGGCCGAGTCGTTTTCGGTGCCACCGTCGAACTGGAAGAGGAAGAGTCGGGCGAATTGGTGACTTACCAAATCGTCGGTGAAGACGAGGCCGATTTGAAATTGGGCTTGATCAACATTTCCAGCCCGATTGCCCGTGCCCTGATTGGCAAAGAAGAGGGCGATGTGGCCTCGGTGCACGCGCCCGGCGGCGTCAAGCACTATGAAATTGCCCGCGTTAATTACCTGTAACAAGGTCCTTTAAAGGTCTTTGCATGGCTTGGTTGGAACCGCTTTCCCGCTTGATCCTGGCGCTCTGGTGGGGCAGCTTGACCAGCCTGGGCGCTTGGGTGGTGCCCCAGTTGTTTGCCCATGCGCCCACCCCGGCCCTGGCGGGCGGATTGGCCGCGCATTTGTTCAGCACCCAAAATGCCGTGGGTCTGGTGGCGGCGGTCCTGTGTGTGGGGATTCGACTCAATCGGGGCGGCTGGCGGGCATTTTTGTCGGGGCGCGAAACGCTGGTTTTGGGCGGGGTCGTGTTGGCCATGGCCCTGTCGCAATGGCTGGTTTTCCCGCTGATAATGACCCGTGAGAACCTGGTGTTTTGGCACAGCGTGGGCAGTGGTCTGTTTTTATTGGAATGGGTGTCTTTGACTTGGCTGCTGTGGCGACAAAACACCGTGCCCCCTGTTTCGACGGAGTCCCTATGAATCGCTTGTTTTTACAGAATATCGCTGAACAGATGGCCGTGTTGAGCACCTTGGACCGACTGAACGAGTCGGTGTTGAGCGCGGGGCAGATCGCCACCGGGGTTTTGCGACAAGGCGGCAAAATTCTGTTTTGCGGCAATGGCGGTTCGGCCGCTGACAGCCAGCATCTGGCCGCCGAGCTGACGGGGCGTTTCATTCAAGACCGCCGTCCTTTGGCTGCCATGGCGCTGTCCACCGACACCTCGGCTTTGACCTGCATTGCCAACGACTACGCTTTTGACGAAGTGTTTGCCCGTCAGGTTCAGGGCTTGGGCCGTGCGGGCGATTTGCTGATCGGCATTTCCACCTCGGGCAACTCCAAAAATGTGATCCGCGCCGTGGAAGAAGCTAAAAAAATCGGCATGCACACCCTCGGTCTTTTGGGCCGGGATGGCGGTCAATTGAAGGCGTTGTGTGAACACAGCATCGTGGTGCCCAGCCAAGTCACCGCCCGCATCCAGGAATCCCACATCCTGATTGGGCACACCCTGTGCGGCCTGATCGAGCAGGGGCTGGGTCTGGTATGAGTCGGCTGCCGACGCCAACGCTGGCGCAGCTGGCGGCTCTGCGCATCCTGGTGGTGGGCGATGTCATGCTCGACCGTTATTGGCATGGCGATGTGAACCGCATTTCACCCGAAAGCCCCGTGCCTGTGGTGCACGTGAAGCGCGAGGAAAGCCGGCTGGGTGGGGCTGCCAATGTGGCCTTGAATGTCAAAACCC
>CAIUTG010000175.1 GCA_903902035.1 uncultured Curvibacter sp.
GCTGCTGATTTCATAAATAAAAATGGCTGCCTGCTACCATTTTCCCGCCAAGCACGCAGATCGGTCGGTCTGTGTGGACTTTGAATTTTCGGATCAATTATTTAACCAGAGGATATATGCAAAAAAGCAATCGAAATGTGATCGTACTCAAGGCGGTCGCTTGTGCCGCCATGGTGGCCATGCTCAGCCAGTCTGCCATGGCTTGCACTCGAATTTTGTGGAATGACAACAAAATGGGCGTTTATGTGGGGCGAACCATGGACTGGCCTACCAGCACAGCCCCCCGTTTGATGGTGTTTCCCAAGGGCATTTCACGGGATGGTGGTCAATTTGACGGAAAAATCGTTGTGAAAGAAAATCCAGCCAAGTGGACTTCCAAATATGGCAGCATGGGCACCAGTTTGTTTGGCATGGGCACCATCGATGGGATCAATGAAAAAGGCCTGGCCGTTCATGCCTTGTTTTTGAAAGTCACCGATTTTGGTGATCGGGATGCCAGCAAAGCAGGTGTGCAGGCCGGTTTATTTCCTCAATATATTTTGGATAATGCGGCCAACGTCAATGAAGCACTCAGCCAATTGGAAAAAATTCAACCAGTGATGGTGGGTTCACAGGGTGGTAATGCCACTTTGCATTTTGCCATTGAGGATGCCAGTGGCGATTCGGCCATTTTGGAATACGTCAAAGGTAAATTACTGGTGCACCATGGCCGTCAATATCGGATCATGACCAATGACCCAACCTATGATGAGCAGCTCGCCAACCGTGCAAAATACAATTTTGTGAATGCCACTCGTGAAACACCGCTGCCGGGCAATACAGGCCCGAAAGATCGTTTTATCCGTGCCGATTACTTCTTGCAAATGCTGCAAGAACCGCACAATGAGCGGGAAGCTGTTTCGGATGTGTTGGCCATTGCTCGCAATGCCTCGGTGCCTTTCTATGCACCGGCAGACAAACACGATTCCTACTACACCACCGAGTACCGCACGGCGCTTGATTTGACCAACCGTGTTTATTTCTTTGAATTGACCCGCTCGCCCAGCTTGGTGTGGGCTGGCTTGTCGAGCTTCAATCTGAGTGTTGGTGCGCCCGTCATGGAGTTGAACCCCGATGATCCAACTTTGGCTGGCAATGTGACCGGTAAATTCAAGGCATTGGATAAAACACCTTATTGATGGGGCCTGATGGCTTTCAAACCATCATAAAAAACAGCCCCCTCGGGGGCTGTTTTTATTTGACAAGCTGAACCAACTCGTCCTGGCTGCAGCGCATCAAAATGAGTGATGCATGCCCAAGACCACGCCGTTGGCTGTGTCGCCATAGGGAATCGTCGCGTCGCTCATGGTGATCAGATTGCCGCCACCAAAATTCTTGCCACCGCCTTCGCGGGCCGAGCCAATCATGCCGTAGAGCCCGGTGTGTTTGCTGAGGGCATAGTCGGCGCCCAGCGCAAACATGCGCATGTGACCGCCTTGAGTGGAGTCGTGGTTTTGATAATAGGCCGCATTGAAAGACAGTGCGGGTGACCATTTATAAGCGCCCCCGACGCCCACGTTGGAGAATTTGTCATAGCCCAGCACGCCTGCGCCGAGAACGGTGGTGAAGGGCGGCTGGGTCTCGTGGTTGGGACCGGCTTGCATCCAGAAGCCCTTGACCGACCAGTCGCTCCAAGAATAGCCAAGGCCGAGGTGGTATTCGGACAAAGAGTTGTAAACCCGCGATGTGTCGGCATTGGCCGTGCGGTCATGGTAAGCCCCCGCACTGATGACCAAGCCCCCCTCTTGGTAAGTGGCCCCTACAGAAAAGATCGAGCCATTGCTGCTGCCCGCCGTTTGCCCGCCAAACCCGTAGAGCAGACCCAGATCGAAATGACCTGTTTTGATTCGGTAGCCCACCGCATTGGAGTCAAAAATATTGAAATACGTGTTGGGCAAGTCCCCGGCCACACCCGATGTGTAGCTGGAGTTGACCCAGGTTTGCAAACCCGAGAAAGATTGAGCCGTGCCCCGTGGGTCGGTAGCGACAAAGCTGACAAAGGCGGGGTCTGCTTGTTGTCCCAAGGTGATCAGGCCCCAAGGTGCGATCAGGCCCACAAAGGCTTGGCGACCAAACAGGCCCCCGTTGCTGTTCAGGTCCAAACCCGTGCCCCTGCCGTTGGCCAGATTCGGCGCCCCCTCCAAGGTGTAAACAACTTTCATGCCGCTCCCAATGTCTTCTATGCCCTTGAGGCCCCAGGCGTTGGACAGCTCACCGCCATTGCCAGCAAAGGTGGTGTTGGAATGGTTGGTTAAATTTTGGTTGCTGAAGGACTGTATGCCCGCGTCCAAAACCCCATACAAGGTCACGCCACTTTGAGCTTGCGCCCATTGATGGAAAGAGCTGAGTGCAGCCAAAGTGGCCAGTGCCACGGTTGTTTTTTTCATGTTTTTTTCCTAAAAGTTAAACAATCCCATTAAGGGTGGCTCTATTCGAATCGAAGGCGGGGAACTGGAGATTGACTGACGGATCAGTGGAGGCGAACGCTGAGACGAATGGGTTGTTAAAAAACAACAAAATGAATCCCCTCAGACATCCATGAACAGACAACATGACAAATCTTTAACTTGATCTGGGTCAGGGTGCCTTGAAAAATGAGGGCATGCAAAAACACACTCGGCTTTTAAAAATTGGTTTCTTGGTTATGGGCCTCTTGGGCGCGCCTTGGTTGGCTTGGGGGAATGATTCGGTGTCCGTGAACACCTTGCCCGCCCAGGCCGGATTGGTGTCGTCGCATGAAAAAACCCGGACTGAAGTGAACGCTGAACTGGTTCAAGCCCAGCGCTGCGGCAATGTCTGGAATGGTGACAGTGATTACCCCAGCAGCAAGCGGGAGTTGCACCCGAAGCAATACCCCAGCACGGCGGATTGTCGTTCGTCCGCTGCTGGGCGTGGTCACTGAACAGGGTGACTTAGAAGCTTAGAAGCGAACTTGTAGACCCGCTGCAAAGCCGGTGTCGCTGGTGGCTTGAGCCGAGGTGTGGGTGGCGGCGATGCCGCCGCTGTTGGATTGATCCAGTTCGGCGTAAAGCCCCGTGGTTTTGCTCAAAGCGTAACGGGCACGAATCACATAAGTGTTCAGCTTGGTGCTGTTGATGCCATCGGCGGACAGGATGGTTTGGTAGTAAGCCCCGACCACATTCAAGGCGGGCGTCAGTTCGTAAGCCAGTCCCACATCGGCCACGCTGAGTTTGACGCCCTGGGTGGCTGAAGTGGCCCCATACACATAAGCGTAAATGGGCGTGGGCGTCGCCCCGGCCAAGACCCCCGCAGAGGTCACAAAGCCCGCATCGGCGCGCTGTTCGGTGTAACCCAAGGTCAGTTTCAGACCAGAGAAGTCGTAATTGCCGCCCAGGCTGAAGGTTTTTAAATGTTTGGTGGCCGTGCTGTCTGTCAAATCATCGTAGGTGGCGGCGGCATCCAAGCCACGAACCGTGTAGCGGACCAGTGCCTGAAGGGAGGCATTGGCGCTGGACGACCCTGCCCCCAAGGCATACGCAAGCCCCAAACTCACATCACCGAATTGGCCCAGGTATTTGATGGCGTTGTCCCGTCGGATGGTGGTGGCATGGCCGCTGTAAAGCGTGGTCAACGGGTTGATGTTCCAGATTTTGTTCAATGTCCCTTGCTTCCTGCTCGAAAGCTCCTGTCCCAGCGGGTCAAGCACATAACCTGCAGCCACGTCGTAGCCAAAAGTCGTGTTGCGCCCCAAATCCAAGCGCCCCCAGTCACCTGCCAAGCCAAGGGTGGCACGGCGCTCAAACAACGAAGCCCGGTCCAGTGCCGCGCCGGTGGTGGCAGAAAAACCGGACTCCAGGTTAAAGCTGGCTTTTAAGTCGTTGCCCAGGTTTTCGGAACCTTTCAAGCCCCAGCGCGACGCATTCAAAATGCCGCTGCCCAATGAGGTCAAAGCGCTGGCGCCGCCCGGTGGGGCTTGAGGGGCTTTGCTGTCCACGCGAACACCCGCATCCAAAAGACCATAGAAGTTGGTGACCGATTGGGCATCCACCTCAAACGGGGTGCCAAGCGCTCCCACCAGGATGAACAACGGGGCGGTGACGCGATGGAAAGCCGACCGGTTGGCTTTTGTGGGGGTGGGCATGTAGAAGTCCTCGGAAAGAAACGGCATCCTAAGAAAATCAGCCCGCCAAAATGTTTGAAACTGTAGTTAACAACTCAAAACGTCGCCACCCCAGGCCAAAGCCCTCATTCAGTCAGAAGCGAACTTGCAAACCGGCGGCAACCCCGGTGTCGTTGGTGGCTTTGCCCGCAGTGGCAGCAGCGGAAATGCCACTGCTGTTGGATTGGTCCGCCTCGGCGTACAGGTCGGTTTGCTTGCTCAAGGCGTAACGCGCGCGAACCACATAGGTATTGAGTTTGCTGCTGTTGACGCCGTGAGCCGACAAATTGGTCTGGTAGTAAGCCCCCACCACATTCAAGGCTGGCGTGAAGTTGTAAGACAAACCCAGGTCGGCCACGCTGAGTTTGACGCCGGTCACGGTGGCTGCATTGGCGGCGGAGAGGGCTGCAACGCCCGGAATATAGGCATAAGTAGCGGTCGCGGTGGCCCCCGTTAAAGCAGCCGGTGAGCTGGTAAAGCCTGGGTCGGCTTGTTGCTGCGTGTAGCCCACAATGAATTTCAGGCCGGAATAGGTGTAGTTGCCACCGACGTTGGCGGTCTTCAAGTGCTTGGTGCCGGTGCTGTCTTTGAGGTCGTCGTAAGTGCCGGCCAGATCAAAACCGGCGCCTGTGTAACGCAGCAGACCCTGGATGGAGGCATTGGCGCTGGACGAACCGGCCACACCGCCCAGGGCGTAAGCAAGCCCCACGCTGAAATCATCGAAACTGCCCAAGTATTTGAGCGCGTTGTCACGGCGAATGGTCGTGAAGTTGGTGCTGTAAAGGGTCGACAAAGGGTTGAGGGTCCAGGCCTTGTTCAATGTCCCTTGTTTGTTGTTGGACAACTCCTGTCCCAGCGGATCTGTGACGTAGGAGGCCGTGATGTCATAGCCAAAAGTGGTGTTGCGCCCCAGATCCAGACGCCCCCAAGCGCCCGACAAACCCACAACGGCGCGCCGGTCAAACAAAGAGGCACTGTTTGAAGACGCGCCTGTGGCGTCAGAAATGCCACCCTCCAGGTTGAAGTTGGCCTTCAAGCCACCGCCCAGGTCTTCAGAGCCCTTCAGACCAAAACGCGAGGTGTTCAAGATCCCGCTGCCGAAGGCGGTCAGGGAGGCGGGAGCTGTCGCCCCAGTGGGGGGTGCCGAAGTGTTGTGGTCTGCGCGAAGGCCGGCGTCCAAGATGCCATACAAGGTCATGACCGTTTGGGCATGAACTGGCAAAGGGGCCATGAAAGCGACGGTCGTTGCCACCAGGCCTTGCGTGACGAGGCGGAGGGCTGGGAAAGGTGATTTTTTGGTGTTTTGCATGAAGTGCTCCTGTGAAAGAAGCTGAATCGTAAAAACGATGAGGACTCATGAAAACGAATGAAATGGCATTTGGAAACTCGAAATCCAACTAAGAGCTTATCCGTAAATAATGTTTTCCTGTAATTTGATCTTGCGGAACGTCATGATGGACGCGGCCAAGTGGTTGAGCGCCAAGAAGCTGCGATCGAGCTTCTCGTACCGCACCAGCAATTTGCGGAATCGGTTGAA
>CAIUTG010000176.1 GCA_903902035.1 uncultured Curvibacter sp.
CTGACCTGGCTGGTCGCCCAGGGCATTGCCAACAAGCCCTTTGACCGCGCACTGGAATACAACGTCCAGGCCCTGGCGCAGCTCATCAATGTGCAAAACCACGAGGTGCATTTCAACCTGCCGCAACCCGCCAGCGAGTTGCTGCGTGCCGATGATTCGGACATGGTGTACTACCAGGTCATGGGCACGCACGGGGAGTTTTTGTCGGGCGAACGCAATTTGCCCCTGCCCCCCGAAGAAGCGCGCTCCACCATTGGCGTGGTCAAGCTGCGCGACGACGAGTTCCGTGGCACCGAGGTGCGCATGGCCCACATCTGGGTGCGTGTGCCCCTGAACAACGCCGAACCGGCCCTGGTGCAAGTGGCCGAGACCCGCGAAAAACGGTCGATCCTGGCCACCGAAATCATCAAGGGGGTGATGCTGCCGCAATTCATCATCTTGCCTTTGGCCGTGTTGCTGGTGTGGCTGGCCCTGGTGCGTGGCATCAAGCCTTTGTCCCAATTGGAAAAACGCATCCGTGCCCGCCGCCCCGATGACTTGAGCCCCCTGGACGACCAAACGGTGCCGATCGAGGTGGCCCCCTTGGTCTCATCGGTGAACGATTTGTTGAATCGACTCAAAGATTCGATTGCCACTCAAAAACGCTTTTTGGCCGATGCCGCGCACCAACTCAAAACCCCCTTGGCGGGCCTGCGCATGCAGGCCGACCTGGCCCAGCGTGAAGGCACCAGCACGGCTGAATTGAAACTGTCCTTGCAGCAAATTGGCCGCTCCAGCATTCGTGCCACGCACACGGTGAACCAATTGCTGGCCTTGGCCCGGGCCGAAAACGGGGCGGCCGTGCTGGTCCACCATGTCTGCGATTTGGCCAGCATCACGCAGGAGGTGGTGCGCGACTCCTTTCCCAAAGCCATGGACCGCCACATTGACCTGGGTTACGAAGGCCCCGAGCCAGGCAGCCCGGGCGTGGCCCTGCAAGGCAATGCGAATTTGCTCAAAGAAATGGTGCGCAACCTGGTGGACAACGCCTTGCACTACACGCCTTCCAGCGCCGCCAAGCCGGGGGTGGTCACCGCCAGGGTGCTGGCCAACCCGGCCTTCAGGCAACTGATCTTGCAAATTGAAGACAGCGGCCCTGGCGTGCCGGCGGCTGAACGCGAGCTGGTGTTTCAGCCCTTTTACCGGGCCTTGGGCACCGAGGCCGATGGCTCGGGTCTGGGATTGCCCATCGTGTTGGAAATTGCCAACCAACACAAAGCCACCGTGACCCTGGCGGACGCGCATCCGGGCCTGAGCCCCCCTGGGGCCTTGTTTACCGTGATTTTCGTGCCCATCCCCCCTGCCACGGCTTGAGGTCATGGCACCACCGGGTTCAAGCCCTTTTCAGGCCCCTCTCAAGCCCCGTTGGGGGTCGGGCAAGCTTGCCAGCTGTGCCCGGTCCAAACCGGCTTGGCCCCTTCCAAGCTGGCTTTGGTGACGGGATCCACCACCGGCACCTTGGCCTGGAAGCTTGCGGTCGGTTGAGTCGGCTGAGCCTCTTTGCCCCCTTCGTCTTCCCCAACTTTGGCCGTGTGCACGCCCCGGCTGGGCAACTCGCCCAACGCTTTCTGAGCCTCGGCTTGGGTGGCATAACGACCCAGGGCCAAACCGGGCGCAAAGGGGCCTTGGTTGATGGGCTCAAACGCCACTTTGCGGGCACGCAGCTCCCCTTTTTTCTTGTTCAGCAGTTCAGGGTCGGCATAGCGTCCCATGTAAACCAGCCAGTGCAACTCGGTGGTTGACTTTTCCGCGCCACCCCCAGCCTTGGCAGGCGATGCCTCGATTTGAAATTGTGCCGGGCTCAAAATGGCCGCCAAATTCTTTTTCACGGTGGCGCTGGTTTTTTCGTCAAACGGGCCCAGCACCCAGCACTCATTGAGCACGGGCGGCGGGGGCGGATGAATGATTTTTTCAGCCTCTTCGGGCGAGAGCAAACGCAGGGTGTCGGGCCGCACCTGCTGGGTCAGACGTTCGGGTTCAGCCGAAGTCGCTGCGGGCCAACCCAAGGCCGTCAAATGACCCTGCGCGCCCAGGAAATAAACCCCATTGGCCAGCAACAACAAGCCCAACAACCATTTCATACCGCCCACCCTGTGTTAAACAACCACGCCCTTTTCAGCGCGGTCGCACGCTCACTTCCGAGCTGAGAACCCGCTGTAAACCCGCCGCAGTATGCACCAACAAAGCGCCGCTGGAGTCCACGCCCGCGGCCTCGCCCTGCAAAACCTCGCGGTCTTGGCTGAGTTGCACCGTGCGGCCTTTGAGCACATCCCGCTCGGCAAAGGCCTGAGCGAAGGTCGCAAAGCCCGAACGCTCGAACTCGCGCACAGCGGCCATCACCGCCGGCACCACGCGCAGCAAGGCGGCGGCGGCGTTCAGGGGTTGGGGCAATTCGATCAGGGCGGCAGGCGCCGTGGTCAGGCCCGCAGCCACCGTGTCGTCGGGCAAGCGCACGTTCAAACCGATGCCGATCACCGCATAACGGGCCGGGCCGGATGGCCGGGCACTGCTGGCCGTCTCGATCAGGATACCGCCCAGCTTGCGCTCTTGCCACCACAAATCATTGGGCCATTTCAGGCCCAGCCCGGGATCAGGCGACAGGCTTTGTGCCGCCGCCAAACCGACCACCAAAGACAAGCCGGACCAGTCTTGCGGACTGAGGTTCAGGCCCAAGGAAAACGTCAGCGAGGTGGCGTCGCTGGACCAGACCCGACCCAAGCGCCCGCGCCCGGCGGTTTGGCGCTCGGCCAGCAACAGTGTTGGCGCCACCGCCACCCCAAACGCTTCTTGCCCTGGTGCATCGGGCGCCTGCGCGCCAAACCCCTGCGCCAGAGTCTGGGCCTGGGTGTGGGTCTTGTAGCGGCGCAACAACTCGGTGTTGGTCGAGTCGATCTCAGGCAAGACCTCGGCGGTGAAGCCCGGCCAAGCGGGGTGGAGTTGCGCCCACAGCGATTCGGCAGCCCCTGACAAGGTCAGCGAAGTTTGCACGGTGGACATCAGGCCGCTTTGGTTTTCGGCCCTGGCTGCTTCTTGGCCTTGACCGGAGCCGACTTGGCCTGACCAGGCTTTGCAGCTTTTGCAGCTTTTGCAGCCTTGGGCGCAGCGGGTCTGCGTTTGGGCGAGAGCAGGGTGCCTCGGCAATGGGCCGCGCCGCACCAACAGGGGTACTCGGCCTTGAGCTTGGGGGTGTAACGCTCGCTGATGACCAAACCGTAGTCGTAATGCAATTCCTCACCGGCAGCAATGTTGCGCAAGGCGCGGATGAAAATGCGACCCGCCTCTTCGTCGGCCATGCAGTTCGGGTCGCAGCTGTGGTTGATCCAGCGCGAGGAGTTGCCGCCGTACAAAGCGTCGATCACGCGGTCGTCATCGACATGGAAATAAAACGTGTGGTTCGGGTCCTGCGGATCGTGCGGGTGCCGGTCTTGCGCTTCTTGCCAAGAGATCACCTCGCCGGTGTACTCGATCAGGGTTTCGCCCTCGGCAATGTCGGCCACCGCAAACACGCCTTTGCCGTGCACGCCGGAGCGCCGAACTTGGATGCGACGACCTGAGATCGAAACCGGTTTTTTAACCATGACTCAAAAATCTGTTAACTTAAAAAAAGGAAAAGGGGAAATAGACCCATGACCCCTGTGCTTGATTGTCAGATTGTAGGAGCCTGCGCGCCACCGATTCCAGACCGGATGGGCGCAGCACAAGGAAAGAATTGAATGACCAAAACATTGGTGATCGCAGAAAAACCCTCGGTGGCGCAAGACATCGTGCGCGCGCTGACGCCCAGCAGCGGCAAATTTGAAAAACACGACGAGCATTTCGAGAACGACCAGTACGTGGTGACCAGCGCCGTGGGGCATTTGGTCGAAATCCAGGCACCCGAACAATTCGATGTGAAACGCGGCAAATGGAGCTTTGCCAACCTGCCCGTGATCCCGCCCTTCTTCGACCTCAAGCCCGTGGACAAAACCAAAACCCGTCTGAACGCGGTGGTCAAACAGGCCAAGCGCAAAGACGTGAGCGCCCTCATCAACGCCTGTGACGCGGGCCGTGAAGGCGAGTTGATCTTTAGGCTCATCGAGCAATACGCGGGCAGCACCAAGGCGGGCACTTTTCAGGCCCTCGGCAAGCCCGTCAAACGCCTGTGGTTGCAGTCCATGACGCCGCAGGCCATCCGCGATGGTTTTGACAAACTCCGCAGCGACGCCCAAATGCAGGGCCTGGCCAACGCCGCCCGCAGCCGCAGCGAGGCCGATTGGTTGGTCGGCATCAATGGCACCCGGGCCATGACGGCCTTCAACTCGCGCGACGGTGGCTTCTTTCTGACCACCGTGGGTCGGGTGCAGACCCCCACCCTGGCCGTGGTGGTCGAGCGCGAAGAACAAATTCGCAAATTTGTCAGTCGCAACTATTGGGAAATTCACGCCAGTTTTGCCGCACAGGCCGGCGTTTATGCCGGCAAGTGGTTTGACCCCAAATGGAAAAAAGACGCAGAAGACGGTGAGAAGAAGGCCGATCGCGTCTGGAATGAACATGAAGCCGCAGAAATTGCCAACGCCGTGCGCGGCAAACCGGCCACCGTTTCGGAAGAAAGCAAGCCGACCACACAAGCCTCGCCGCTGCTGTTCGACTTGACCAGTTTGCAGCGCGAAGCCAACGGCAAGTTTGGTTTTAGCGCCAAAACCACCCTCGCCTTGGCCCAAAGCCTGTACGAACGCCACAAAGCCCTGACCTACCCCCGGACCGATTCACGCGCCCTGCCCGAAGACTACCTGCCCGTGGCTCAGCAAACCTTTGCCATGCTGGCCGACAGCGACACCACCCTGCGGCACCTGGCCCCGTTTGCGTTGCAAGCGCTCAACAACGGCTACATCCGCCCCAACAAGCGCATTTTTGACAACGCCAAGGTCAGCGATCACTTTGCCATCATCCCCACCCTGCAAGCCCCCAGCGGCCTGTCCGAGGCCGAGCAAAAGCTGTACGACTTGGTGGCACGCCGCTTCATGGCCGTCTTCTTCCCCAGCGCCGAATACCAAGTGACCACCCGCGTCAGCGTGGTCGATGCCGCCACCTCGCAAGGGCCCCAGCAGCATTTCAAGACCGAGGGCAAGGTGCTGGTCAAACCCGGCTGGCTGGCCATTTACGGCAAAGAAGCCGCCGACGAAGTGGCCGATGCGAAAGACGGCGACAAAGGCCAAAACCTGGTGGCTGTGCTGCCGGGCGAACGCCCCTTGACCGAAGAGGCCCAAGCCAAAGGCCTGCAAACCCGACCGCCCGCCCGCTACTCCGAAGCCACTTTGCTGGGGGCCATGGAAGGCGCAGGCAAGCTGGTGGAAGACGACGAGTTGCGTGAAGCCATGCAGGAAAAAGGCCTGGGCACGCCCGCCACCCGCGCCGCCACCATCGAAGGCTTGATTGCCGAGAAATACATGTTGCGCGAAGGCCGCGAACTGATTCCCACCGCCAAAGCCTTCCAGCTCATGACCTTGCTGCGCGGTCTGGGGGTGGAAGAGCTCTCGCGCCCCGAGTTGACGGGCGAGTGGGAGTTCAAGCTCTCACAAATGGAAAAAGGCCTGCTCAGCCGCGACGACTTCATGCAGCAAATCGCCGCCATGACCGAGCACATCGTCAAAAAAGCCAAGGAATACGACCGCGACACCGTGCCCGGCGACTACGCCACCCTCGTCACCCCTTGCCCGAATTGCGGCGGCGTGGTGAAAGAAAACTACCGCCGTTACGCCTGCTGCGGCCCGGACGGCGCCACCGAAGGCTGCGGCTTCAGTTTCACCAAATCGCCCGCTGGGCGCACCTTCGAGACCGCTGAAGCCGAACGCTTCATGGCCGACAAAAAGATCGGCCCGCTGGATGGGTTCCGCTCCAAAGCGGGCTGGCCTTTTGTTGCTGAAATGGCGCTCAAGTTCAACGAGGAAGACAAAAACTGGAAGCTCGAATTCGACTTTGGCGACGACAAAAATGACGCCGACAGCGGCGAGCTGCACGAACTGGATTTGACCCAAAGCCTGGGCCACTGCCCCAAATGCGGCGCGCCGGTGGTGGAACACGGCGCCAACTATGTTTGCTCAAAATCGGTCGCCACGCTGGCACAGGCCACGCCGAGCTGCGACTTCAAGAGCGGCAAAATCATTTTGCAACAGCCCGTCGAACGCGCTCAAATGGAGAAGTTGTTGAGCACCGGCAAAACCGACCTGCTCGACAAATTTGTCAGCATGCGCACCCGGCGCGCCTTCAAAGCCTATTTGGCCTGGGACGCCACGGCGGGCAAGGTGAACTTCGAGTTCGAGCCCCGCGCCAGCAAATTCCCACCCCGCAAAACAGCGGCAGGCGCAGCGGTCAAAACCCCCTTCGGGAAAACGCCGGCAAAGAAAGCCGCCGCGACCAAGACAGCCGCCAAAAAGGCCCCGACCGTCAAGGCCGAAAAAGCCGTGAAAGCACCGCGCAAAACCACGCCAGGCAGTGGTGCCACCCCCAGCCCCGACTTGGCCGCCGTGATTGGCACTGACCCCGTGGCACGCACCGAAGCGGTGAAAAAGATGTGGGACTACATCAAAGCCAATGGCCTGCAAGACGCCACCAACAAACGCGCCATCAACGCCGACGCCAAACTCTTGGCGGTGTTTGGCAAGCCGCAAATCACCATGTTTGAGTTGGCCGGCATTTTGGGCAAGCACCTGAGCAAGCCCTGAATGAAAACAGGGGCCCCGCTTTTCAGTGGGGCCCCTTGGCACTGGGGTTTGCTGTGGGCCGGCTTATTCCGCGCGGCAAATCTTGAGCATGTTGGTGCCGCCCGGCGAGCCCATGGGTTCGCCGCAGGTGATGGCGTAAACATCGCCGGTGCTGACAATGCCGCGTCGCTTCAAATGGCCTTCGGCTTGTGAGAGCGCGGTGTCGCGGTCGGCGCTGATGTCCATCAGCAACGGGCGCACATTGCGGTAGAGCGCCATTTTGCGCTGGGTGCTGACGCGCGGCGTGAGCGCGTAAATGGGCACGTGGATGCGGTGGCGGCTCATCCACAGGGCGGTGGAGCCGCTGTCGGTCATGGCCACAATGGCTTTGGCGTCCAGGTGGTGGGCTGTGAACAGCGCGCCCATGGCAATCGATTGGTCGATGCGGTTGAATTTTTTGTCGGTGAAGTTGGCTTCCAGCTCGCCCGGCTCGGCGGCTTCGGCGGCGGCGCAAATTTTGGCCATTTCTTCCACCGTTTCAAGGGGGTATTTGCCCGCAGCGGTTTCAGCGGACAGCATGACCGCGTCGGTGCCGTCCAGCACCGCGTTGGCCACGTCGCTGACCTCGGCCCGGGTGGGCACGGGGTTGGTGATCATGCTCTCCATCATCTGGGTGGCGGTGATCACCACCTTGTCGTTTTCACGCGCCAGCTTGATCATGCGCTTTTGAAGCGCGGGCACCACGGCATTGCCCACCTCCACCGCCAGATCACCCCGCGCCACCATGATGCCATCGCTGGCGGCCAGGATTTCTTCCAGGCGCGGGATGGCTTCGGCGCGTTCGATCTTGGCGATCAGGCCCGGCTTGTGGCGGAATTCTGCAGCGGCCACATTGCACAGCTGGCGTGCCATTTCCATGTCGGTGGCATTTTTGGGGAAACTGACGGCCACATAGTCGGCCTGAAAGCTCATCGCGGTGCGGATGTCTTCCATGTCTTTGGCGGTCAAGGCCGGCGCCGTTAAGCCACCGCCTTGTTTGTTGATGCCCTTGTTGTTGGACAACTCGCCGCCCATTTTGACGACGGTGTGCACCTGATCTCCTTTGACGGCGGTGACGGTCAAGACAATCAGGCCATCGTTCAAGAGCAGGGTGTCGCCCGCCTTCACGTCTTTGGGCAATTCTTTGTAATCCAGACCGACGCCCGACAAATCGCCCAATTCGGTGCGCGAGGCGTCCAGCACAAAGGCCACGCCGGACTCCAGCATGACCTTGCCCTCGGCAAACTTGCCAACGCGAATCTTGGGGCCTTGCAGGTCGGCCATGATGGCCACTTCGCGACCAGCGCGTTTGGCGGCTTCACGCACCAGGGCGGCGCGGTCAATGTGGTCTTGCGCCTTGCCATGGCTGAAGTTCAAACGCACCACGTTGACGCCCGCACGGATCATTTTTTCCAGCAACGCCGGGTCGCTGGAAGCGGGTCCCAAAGTGGCCACAATTTTCGTAGCGCGGCGGGTACTCATGCTGTCTCCTTGTAATTAAGTTTCCATTTTTACACGAAAACATAGGATACAAGTTACTTACTTACCCACCCCACTCAGATTTAACCCGCGGCGCGTTTTTGCAGAATTTCAAACGCGGGCAGGGTCTTGCCCTCCAGCACCTCCAAGAACGCGCCGCCGCCGGTGGAGATGTAGCCGATTTGCTGTTCGATGCCGTACTTGGCGATGGCCGCCAAGGTGTCACCGCCGCCCGCGATGCTGAAGGCAGGCGATTCGGCAATGGCTTGCGCCACCACCTTGGTGCCATTTTCAAACGCCGGGAATTCAAACACGCCCATCGGGCCGTTCCACACAATGGTGCCGGCCGTTTTGAGCTGGGCGGCCAGTTGGGCGGCCGTCTCGGGGCCGATGTCCAAAATCAAATCGTCGTCGGCCACGTCGGTGGCTTTTTTGACGGTGGCGGGGGCATCGATGGCAAAGGTTTTGGCCGTGACCACGTCGGTCGGAATCGGCACCTCGGCGCCACGGGCTTTCATGGCTTCAATGACGGCCTTGGCTTCACCGACCAAGTCGGCCTCGGCCAGGCTTTTGCCAATCTTCAAGCCAGCGGCCAGCATGAAGGTGTTGGCAATGCCGCCCCCCACAATCAGCTGGTCCACATTCTTGGCCAGGCTTTGCAAAATGGTCAGCTTGGTGCTGACCTTGCTGCCCGCCACAATCGCCGCCAAGGGGCGTTGGGGCTGGGCCAGGGCCTTGGAGATGGCGTCAATTTCTGCCGCCAGCAAAGGGCCAGCGCAAGCCACCGGCGCGAACTGGGCAATGCCATAGGTGCTGCCTTCGGCGCGGTGGGCCGTGCCAAAGGCGTCGTGCACAAAGATGTCGCACAAGGCCGCCAGCTTGCGCGCCAGTTCTTCCTTGTTTTTCTTCTCGCCCACATTGAGGCGGCAGTTTTCCAGCATCACCAATTGACCGGGTGCCACGCTGACGCCGTCCACCCAGTTGGCGAGCACGGGCACTTCACGCCCCAACAACGCCCCCAAGCGCTTGGCCACGGGGGCCAAAGAGTCTTCCGGCTTGAATTCCCCCTCGGTCGGACGACCCAGGTGCGAAGTCACCATGACGGCCGCGCCCGCGTCCAGCGCCATTTGGATGCAAGGCACGCTGGCACGGATGCGGGTGTCTTCGGTAATGCGGCCCGCAGCGTCTTGCGGCACGTTCAAATCGGCCCGGATGAAAACACGTTTGCCACGCACTTGGCCCTTGGCGCACAGGTCGGAGAATCGGATGACGTTCATGGGATTTAAAAGAAATGAAGAATGAAAAATAAGCTGGCTCGGGCATGAATTTTAAGGGGCGGCGTCCACGCGGCCATTCTGCCCTGGTCGCTGCCCTCACCAGCCCCAAGCCAGGTGCAAAGGCAAGTAAATGGCCATGCCCAACACAATGCAGTGCAGCACATTGCGTCGCCAAAAATAAACGGCTGCTGCGGCCAGGGCAGCATACCAACGGGCATCGCTGGCAGTCAACACCCACTCGCCGTGACGCAACAACATGTCCGGCAGCAGCACCGCCGCCAAAGCGGCGATGGGGGCATAAGGCAGGGCTTGATGCAACCATTGGGGCAAACGCCAGGGGCGGTTGAAAATCAAGAAAAAAGCCCGAGTGATGACGGTAACGACCGCCAAGCCCGCAATCACGCCCAAGCGCCAGGCCTCGGCCGCGTCCCAAGAAACGCCCTGAAACAAGCTCATGGGCGCACCGCTGCTGGGTGGCGTCCAGCGCGCCAACGCTCATGCCAGGTTTGCGCCATCAAGCAAAACAGCATCACCCCCCCAATGGCCGCCAAGATGTTCAGCTTGAGCGGCAAATGGTAGGCCCAGGTCGCCACGACCGTGCCCAACACGGCGGCGACCCAGCGCAACCGATCGCTCAACAAGGAACACAAAATACCCAACAGACACAGGCTCCCGGCAAAGCCCAGACCCCAGGCCTCGGGAATCCACTGCGCCAACACCACGCCGACCAAGATGGCACTGATCCAACCCACCCAAGCCACGCAGCCGTTGCCCGCCAGAAAGGCCACTTCTTTTTGCTGACCTTCCGGGTCTTGCGCGGGCTCAGGAAAACGCTGAATGAACAACACATAACTCAGATCGGTGGTGAAGTAGCACAGGCTGATGCGCTGCCAACGGGTGAGGTGCATGAGGTACTCACGCAGGTGCAAACTGAACACCACAAAGCGCAAATTCACGCAGAAAGCGGTGGCTAAAATCACCCAGACCGGTGCGTGCGCCGCCATCAAAGGCAGGGCCGCCAATTGCGAACTGCCCGCATAGACCACCAAGGCCATGAGGCTGGCGTCCAGGAGGTTGAGCCCGGTGTGCAC
>CAIUTG010000177.1 GCA_903902035.1 uncultured Curvibacter sp.
GCGGTGGGGATGCCGTGGCGCTTCATGAAAGCCTTGGAAAAGGCCTTGGAGCTTTCCAGCTGCGCGGCTTTCTTGGTGGGGCCAAAAATGCGCAAGCCATGGGCGCGGAATTCATCGACCACGCCCGCCGCCAAAGGCGCTTCAGGGCCGACCACGGTCAAGCCAATTTGCTCTTGTTGGGCCCACTCACGCAAAGCCTTGACATCGGTCATGGGCAGGCTGATCAGGTCTTTGTCCAGCGCGGTGCCACCGTTGCCGGGGGCCACATAGACCTGGTGCACTTTGCGCGAGGATTTCAATTTCCAAGCCAAGGCGTGCTCGCGGCCACCGCCACCTATGACCAAAACTTTCATGGAGTGTCTTTCGAGAAACGGGCTTGATTTAGAGATGGATATCGGCATTGTGGAAAACATCCTGAACATCGTCCAGGTCTTCCAAAACATCCAAAAGCTTTTGCATGCGGGCGGCGTCATCGCCAGCCAGTTCAATGGTGTTTTCAGCGCGCATGGTGACTTCGGCCACCTCCTGGTTAAAGCCGGCGGCACTCAGGGCATTTTTGACCGTTTCAAAATCGGCAAAGCTGGTCAAGACCTCGATGGCGCCGTCTTCGTCGGTGATGACGTCTTCGGCCCCGGCTTCGAGGGCCGCTTCCATGAGGGTGTCCTCGTCGGTGCCGGGGGCAAAAATCAACTGACCGCAGTGCTTGAACTGAAAGGCCACGGAGCCTTCCGTGCCCATGTTGCCGCCGTACTTGCTGAACGCATGGCGCACCTCGGCCACGGTGCGCACCCGGTTGTCGGTCATGGGGTCCACAATGATGGCGGCACCGCCGATGCCATAGCCTTCATAGCGAATTTCTTCGTAATTGACCCCTTCGAGGTTGCCCGTGGCTTTGTCAATGTTGCGCTTGACCGTATCGGCTGGCAAATTGGCCGCCTTGGCTTTTTCCACCGCCAGCCGCAAACGCGGGTTGGCGCTCAGGTCGCCGCCGCCGGTGCGGGCCGCCACCATGATTTCACGGATGACGCGCGTCCACACCTTGCCACGTTTTTCGTCCTGACGCCCCTTGCGGTGCTGAATATTTGCCCATTTAGAGTGACCGGCCACGCCCTGCTTCCTTTTTCATTGAATTCTTAAACCGCCAAAGGGGCAATTTTACTTGAGGGCCTGGGCAAAATCTGCCTGGAGGTCAACCGCGTCCTCCAAACCCACCGAAACCCGGATCAAACTGTCGGCAATGCCCATGCTGCGACGGGTTTCGGGGCCTGCCTCCCAAAAAATGGTGTGGGCCACCGGGATGATCAGGGTGCGGGTGTCCGCAAGGCCCGTCGCCTTGAGGGGCAATTGCAGCCGGTTGCAAACGGTCAGGCAATTGGCCTCGTCTTTCAACTCAAAAGACAACATCCACGAAAAACCATGGAACCATTTCTTCGCGGTCGCGTGTTGGGGGTGGGACGCCAAGCCAGGGTAATGCACCTTGGCCACCGCCGGGTGCTGGGCCAAGAATTCGGCCAAGGCCATTGCCGTGGCGCTGGTGCGCGCCATGCGCAAGGCGAGGGTCTCGGCCCCCACGGCAATTTGGTGCGCGGCCTGGGAGGACAAGGTGCCGCCCATGTCGCGCAGGCCTTTTTTGCGAATCTGTTGCAAGCCCCAAGCCTGAGGGTTGCCTTGGCGGTAAGCGGGGAAGATGTTGGGGTAATTCGACCAGTCGAAACGGCCGGTATCGGTCACCACGCCGCCCAAGGCATCGCCATGCCCCCCGATGATTTTGCTCAGCGAATGCACCACCAGACCCGCCCCCACCTCAGCGGGCCGGAAACCAAAAGGGGACAAAACGGTGTTGTCAACCACATACAAAAGGCCTTTTTGCTGGCACAGCGCGCCAATCGCCTCCAGATCGGGAATTTGGGTGCCCGGATTGGCCAGGGTCTCCACAAACACCATGCGGGTATGCGGACGCAGGGCCTGAGCCACCTGATCGGCCTGGGTCACATCCACCAGGGACACCTCAACGCCCAGGTCGGCCAGGGTGAGCAAGAAGCTGTTGGTGTTGCCAAAGACAAAGCGGCTCGCCACCAAGTGGTCACCGGCTTTGAGCAGGGTCAGGAAAATGGCGCAAAGACCGGCCATGCCGGTGGCAAAGCAAATCGAGCCCACGCCTTGCTCCATTTGGTTGAGCTTGGCTTCCAAGGCGGCCGTGGTGGGCGTGCCCTGCCGGGCGTAGTTGAAGCCCCCTTTGAGCGTGCCTTGAAACACACCAATCAGGTCCTCCACTCGCTCAAAACCATATTGGACCGAGGTGTGAATGGGCGTGTGCACGCCCCCGAACTCGACCCCGCGACGCCGGTCGGCATGGACGACATGGGTGCTGAAACCTTCAGTTGGCGGGGGCTTTCCACGATCAGACATATCAAAACTACATGAGCGATGACGAAGAAAATGTAGTACACCTACCGGGTGGTAACGGAGACGATATTTGGGATTGTCCAATGCAACTGTACCAGCATCCCGAAAGCAATAACAACAATTCA
>CAIUTG010000178.1 GCA_903902035.1 uncultured Curvibacter sp.
CACATCCGCATCGCCGATGGCGTTGAACACCAAATCATGCGGCGGCAAGGTCCCTCCCCAAGCGGCCAGGGCCTGGTCTAGAAAATCCACCGCCAAGGTGGTCACTTCAAACCGGCTCGGGTTCAACAAAGGCCGCCAAGGCACATCCCCCCCCCGCCCCGCCAACAGCACCAAAACCCGCTTGGGGGAAGGGTCCTCATTGGCGAGGGCTGGGTAGGTGACCCAAGGTTGGGCCCCAAACCCTTGCAAACGGTGCCACTGCACCGCTTCGCTGTCGGGCGCTTCCCCCTGTTCCAACAGCACCACCGACAAGCCCTGGTGGGCCGCAGCCAAATCGGGCTCGACTTGCAAGGCCGACTCGTACTGAAATTTGGCGGCCGTCAAATCCCCCGCATGCAGCAGCAAATGCCCCCAATGCAGGTGCGCCAAACCACGCTGAGGGGCCACCCGAGCGGCTTGGGCATAGGCCGTCTTGGCCGCTGCCGTGTGGCCCGACTCATAGGCCAAAATACCCAAATTCACCAAAGCCTCGTAGTTTTGAGGCTGTCTTTTCAGCACCTCTAAGTACAGCGACTGGGCTTCCTGATAACGCTTCTGCCAAGCCAAGCCCTGGGCCAAGGCAAAAACCTCGGCCAAGTCTGAATTTGGGGGGGTGGGATGGAAAGAATTGACCATTTTTCACATTATTATCTCGGGTGATGCTCGGCGTTCGCAGAAACACTGATCCAGGTCAGTCCTCCGCAAGCCTAATCAAGCAAGATTCAACCTCCCTATCCCCTCTCCCTGGAGACCCATTCGCAATGAGCACTTCCACCGCTTCTTCAAAGCCCACCATCATTTACACGCTGACCGACGAAGCGCCTTTGTTGGCGACCAACGCCTTCTTGCCCATCATCCGCAGCTTCACCGCGCCCGTGGGTGTGGAAGTCACGACCAGCGACATCTCGGTGGCTGGCCGGATTTTGGGGGAATTTCGTGAATTCCTGTCCGAAGACCAACGCGTGCCCGACAACTTGGCCGAACTGGGTCGCCTGACCCTCTTGCCAGACACCAACATCATCAAGCTGCCCAACATCAGCGCCTCGCAAAACCAGCTGGTCAGCGCCATTCGCGAACTCCAGTCCAAGGGCTACAAACTGCCCGACTTCCCGGAAAACCCGCAGACTGAAGAGGAAAAGGCCATCCGCCTGCGCTACAACAAGTGCCTGGGCTCGGCCGTGAACCCGGTGCTGCGCGAAGGCAACTCGGACCGCCGCGCGCCCAAGGCCGTGAAGGAATACGCGCGCAAGAACCCGCACAGCATGGCCGAATGGAGCCAGGCCTCACGCAGCCACGTCTCGCACATGCACGCCGGCGATTTTTACCATGGTGAAAAATCCATGACCCTGGACCGCGCCCGCGATGTGAAGATGGAGCTGATCACCAAGAGCGGCAAAGCCATCATCCTCAAGCCCAAGGTCTCGCTGCTCGACCGCGAAGTGATCGACAGCATGTTCATGAGCAAAAAGGCTTTGCTGGCTTTCTATGAAAAGGAAATTGAGGACGCCCACAAAACCGGCGTGATGTTCTCGCTGCACGTCAAAGCCACCATGATGAAGGTCTCGCACCCCATCGTGTTCGGCCACTGCGTGAAGATCTTCTACAAGGAAGCGTTCGAGAAGCACGCCAAGCTGTTCGAGGAACTGGGCGTGAACGTGAACAACGGCATGGCCAATCTGTACGACAAGATTTCGACTTTGCCCCAATCCAAGCAAGACGAAATCAAGCGCGACCTGCACGCCTGCCACGAGCACCGCCCCGAGCTGGCCATGGTGGATTCGGCCAAGGGCATCACCAACTTCCACTCGCCCAACGACGTGATCGTCGATGCCTCCATGCCCGCCATGATCCGCAACGGCGGCAAGATGTGGGGGGCCGATGGCCGCCTGAAGGACGTCAAGGCCGTGATGCCCGAATCGACCTTTGCCCGCATCTACCAGGAAATCATCAATTTCTGCAAGTGGCATGGCGCCTTCGACCCCAAGACCATGGGTACCGTGCCCAATGTCGGCCTGATGGCCCAGCAGGCCGAAGAGTACGGCTCGCACGACAAAACTTTCGAGATCCCCGAAGACGGCGTGGCCAACATCACCGACCTGGCCACCGGCGAAGTGCTGCTGAGCCAGAACGTCGAGCAAGGCGACATCTGGCGCATGTGCCAGGTCAAGGACGCTGCCATCCGCGACTGGGTCAAGCTGGCCGTCACCCGCGCGCGCAATTCCGGCATGCCGGTGGTGTTCTGGCTGGACGCCTACCGCCCACACGAAGCCCAATTGATCACCAAGGTCAAGATGTACCTGCATGAGCACGACACCAGTGGCCTGGACATCCAGATCATGAGCCAGGTGCGCGCCATGCGCTACACCCTGGAGCGCGTGATTCGCGGCCAAGACACGATCAGCGCCACCGGCAACATCCTGCGTGACTACCTGACCGACCTGTTCCCCATCATGGAGCTGGGCACCTCGGCCAAGATGCTGTCCATCGTCCCGCTGATGGCCGGCGGTGGCATGTACGAAACCGGCGCCGGCGGCTCGGCCCCGAAACACGTGCAACAGCTGGTGGAAGAAAACCACCTGCGCTGGGATTCGCTGGGCGAGTTTCTGGCCCTGGCGGTCAGCCTGGAAGACCTGGGCATCAAAAACCACAACCCAAGCGCCAAGCTGCTCGCCAAGACCCTGGACACGGCCACTGGCAAATTGCTGGACAACAACAAAAACCCGTCGCCCAAGACCGGCCAACTCGACAACCGAGGCAGTCAGTTCTACCTGGCTTTGTATTGGGCTCAAGCCTTGGCAGAACAAACCGAGGACAGCGAGTTGGCCGCCAAATTTGCCCCCTTGGCCAAGGCGCTGGCCGATGGCGAGAAGGCCATCGTGGCCGAATTGACCGAGGTGCAAGGGCATCCCGTGGACATCGGCGGGTACTACAAACCCGACGCTGACAAGCTGGAAAAAGTCATGCGCCCGAGCAAAACCTTGAACGCCATTCTGGCCAACTTCAAGGCCTGAGTCGGTTCATATCCCGGTGCCGAGCCGATATAATATCGCTCGGCGCCGGTGTAGCTCAGTTGGTAGAGCAACGCACTCGTAACGCGTAGGTCAGCAGTTCGATTCCGCTCACCGGCACCATTTCTTCAAATTTTTGTCATGAATTGTGTTGCAAAATGGGCTTTCCAACAAACGGGAACCCAAGCATGAAAATCAACACCCTTCCATTCCTTGCCCCCCTTTTCAGTGCATGTGTACTGAGTTGTGGCCTTGCTCAAGCCCAAACGCCCCCCCCCAGCGCGACGGAGGGCAGCGCCATTTCAGAAAAAACCTTGGCCTCTGGCAAAAATCCAGTTTCTCAATTGTTGATTTTGTTGGACGCTGACAAAAATGGCAGCGTCTCCAAGAAAGAATTCATGGATTTCATGAGCGCTGAGTTTGACCGCATTGACACCAACCACAATGGCGAATTGGATGTCAAAGAACTCAAATCACTGCGGGTGAACTCACGTCATCCTGGTGGTGGCGGCAAGTAAAGCCAGCCGTTCACAAGCAGGCGTCAATACATGGCCTTGCGCTGCTTGGCCTTGGCGCCTTCTAGACAGGTGCGCTTGCGATCAAAGCTGTTGACTTTTTCGCAATCATAGGAATTTCCAGAGGTCACGCCCATACAAAAATGGAAGTTGTCTTTGGATTTCGTGTCCTTGCAAAAATCAGTGTCACCCGTCGATTTGGCATTGCAGATGGCTTTGGCATCGTCATCGCCGGCTTTGTCACACTTGGGGTCAGGCGCTGAACTTCCGGCATGAGCCGAAGTGGCCAAGGCCAACGCGAGACAAGCCCATAAAAACGGTAGCACGCCAGTTGAATTTTTCTTCATCGTCTTTGGAGCCCAGAGAAAAAACCCATTATCCGGGCATTTTGGGCACCGCCGCCAACAAAGCTTGCGTATAAACATGCTTCGGCGACTGCAGCACCTCTTGCACCGAGCCCGTCTCCACAATCACCCCTTTTTGCATCACCGCCACCCGGTCGGCCAAATAACCCACGACCGGCAGGTTGTGGCTAATCAACAAATAAGACAGGCCATATTGCTGCTGCAGGTCTTTCAACAAGTTCAAGATTTGCGCCTGCACCGATAGGTCCAAGGCACTGGTCGGTTCATCGCAAATCAGGACCCGGGGCCGCACGGCCAAAGCGCGGGCAATCGCAATGCGTTGCCGCTGTCCACCAGAAAAAGCGTGTGGGTAGCGCTGCAAGGCCTTAGGGTCCAGCCCCACTTGCTGAATCAGTTGGGCCACCCGCTCTTGGCGTTCGGCGGCACCCACCTCGGGGCACAAGCTGATCAAGCCCTCTTCCAAAATTTCACCCACGCTGCGCCTTGGGTTGAGCGAGGCATAGGGGTCCTGGAACACAATCTGAACGCTTTGACGCAGGCGCTGCAAATCGGCGGCACGATCGCCCTGCACCACTTGGCCGTCCAGCACCACCTGGCCCGACGTTTGACGTTGCAACTGCAACAAGGTGCGCGCCACGGTGGTTTTGCCACAGCCCGACTCGCCCACCAAGGCCAAGGTTTCGCCCGCCGCAACCTGCAATGAAACCTGCTGAACCGTCACCGTTTGCCTCACCGTGCGACGCAGCCAACCCGCCCTGATGGGGTAAGCAATCAGCAGGTCTTTGGCCTCCAGCACGGGCTGGGGGGCGTTGGAGGGGGCAGATGCGGATGCAGATACGGGTGCGGTCGCAGGTGCAGCGGCTGCCGACAAATTGGTGGACAGCGGGAAAAAACAGCGCACGAGCAGGGCCTGTGATGGCGAGCCCACCGGCGGGGCTGGCCCATCGGACGCGGGCAGCAAAGCAGGTGCTGCCTCAAGACAGGCCCCTTGCGCGAACTCGCAACGGGGCGCAAACCGGCATTGACCCGGCCCAGGCCGTGCGGGGGCGGCCATGGGCACGCTGCCCGCAATCGCGACCAAACGCTGGCCCCGTTGCTCCAGCCCTTCTTGCACGCCCAGCAAGGCCTGGGTGTAAGGGTGGCGTGGATGGCGCAGCACCTGGGCGGCAGGACCGGACTCCACCATCTGACCCGCATAGGCCACGGCCAGATCGTCGGCCATTTCGGCCGCCACGGCAATGTCGTGGGTGATCAACAACAAGCCCATGCCACGCTCGCGCTGAATGCGCGAGATGAGTTTCAAAATCTGCGCCTGCACCACCACATCCAGCGCCGTGGTGGGTTCATCGGCAATCAAGAAGCGGGGATTGCCCGCCAGCATCATGGCGATCAAGGCGCGTTGGCGTTGCCCGCCCGACATCTGGAAGGGATAGGCATCGGCCCGCTCCGGCGGCAGACCCACTTCAGCCAGCAAGCTGCGAATTTTGTCGGGAGCGGCAGGCAAGTGGGCCGCACGCAAGGCTTCAGCAATTTGCTCGCCCACACTCATGATGGGATTCAGGCTGGTCATGGGCTCCTGGAAAATCATGCCCAGCTTTTGCCCCCGCACTTGCTGCATTTCGCTTTCGGGCAGCGCCAGCAAATTCACGCCATCCAGCAGGGCCGAGCCACTCAGCACCCGTGCGTTGTCTGGCAGCAATCGCATCAAGGCCAAGGCCGTCAGCGATTTGCCACTGCCCGATTCGCCCAACAATGCCAAACAACGCCCAGGGGTCAAAGTCAACGACACCCCGTCCAGCGCCACCGGCAAGCGTTGCAACTCAGCCGCGCTTTCATGCGCGCGCCGCTGGCTGGACCCAAACGCAATGCGCAAATCGGTCAAGACCAAATTCGATTCACCGCTACTGGACTGACTCATGAACTGGCCCTCGGGTCAAACGCATCGCGCACCTGATCGGCAAACAAATTGGCCGACATCACCAAACCAAACATGAACACAAAAGCGGTCACCAACTGCCACCACACCAAGGGCTCACGCGCCAACTCCAAACGCGCCCCATTGATCATGCTGCCCCAACTGGGCGTGCTGGGGTCCACCCCGGCGCCCACATAGGACAACACGGCCTCGGCCAGCACCAGCCCCGAGAAGTCCAGCACCACCGTGATCAAAATCAAATGCCCCACATTGGGCAACACATGGCGCAGCAAAATCCTGGCAGCAGACACCTGAAATGCTTTGGCCGCCTGGATGTATTCCAACTCGCGCAGCTTCAGGGTTTCGGCACGCAGCAAGCGGGCCAGCCCCGTCCACTGGGTCAAACCCAAGATGGCACACAGCGCGAGCAAACGGTAATCGGCCCGCTCCGCTGCGCTGCCAATGCGGTCGGCATAGCGCTCAATTTGCACATCCACCACCAACACCGTGGCAGCAATCAGCAACACGCTGGGAATCGAGTTGAGCGTGGTGTAAATGTATTGAATGGCGTCGTCAACGCGGCCACCAAAATAACCCGCCGACAGGCCCAGACCAATGGCAAAAGGCAGGGTGATGAGGGTCGTCAACATGCCGATCATCAAGCCCGTGCGAATGCCTTTGATCGCCAGATAAAAAACATCCTGCCCCACCTTGTTGGTGCCCATCCAGTGGCGGTGCAGCAAGGGCGGTGCTTCGCGCTTGACCGAGCCGTCGGCCTGCACCACGTTTTCTTTCACAAACAAGGTGGTGGCCAAGGGCGCAGAATAGGTCTTTTCTTTGGTCAGCCGCAAAGGCGTCAACAACTGGTCGAGGGCCGACAAGACCTCGGGGTCTTGACCCGCCTGGTAGTGCAAAGAATCCACCGTACCGACCAGCACGAACAACAGCAGCACGATGCCTGACCATTTCCCGATCCGATTCGATAACACCCGGCCCCAGGCCGCCCGGTCGGCGGGTTTGTTGCTCAGGCTGAAGGCGTAAACCGCCAAAGCCGCCAAGAGGCCAAAAAACAGCCAGTCGCTGATCAAAAAAACGGGCCTCATGACAACTTCACCCTGGGGTCAGCCACCGCATAGGAAAGATCGGTCAGGATCAACCCCCCGATGTACAAAAACGAACCTAAAAACACCATGGCACGCACCACCGCAAAGTCTTGCGACTGAATCGCGTCAATCGTGTAACTGCCCAAACCGGGAATGCCGAAAAACGACTCCACGATCAAGCTGCCCAGAAACAGCCGGGGCAAGACCACCACCACGCCAGTCAAAATCGGAATCGCGCAGTTGCGCAAAATATGCTTGAACAACACCCGCCCCGCCGACAAGCCTTTGGCCCGTGCCGTGCGCACATAGTCGCGGCCCGCCTCTCCCAAAAACAGGGTGCGGTAAAAGCGCACCGATTCACCCACACTGGCCAGCACCCCCACCAGCACGGGCACAAAAATGAACTTCAAAGCCGACAGCCCATCGCCCCAACCCGAGATGGGCGCCCAATGCCAGAGCTTGCCAATAAAGAACTGCCCACCGATCACAAAGAACAGACTGGAAATGGACATCATCGCAATCAAGGCGACCAGGCCCCACAACTCGGCGGCCCCACCTCGAATCAGCATGAACGCCAGCGCCATCGACACGTACACCAACAGCCCCACAAAAAAGGTGGGCAGCGCCACCGCCATGCTGGGGCCCATGCGGTGGCTGATTTCGCGACCAATGTCGCGGCCGTCGTCACCCGCTTCAAAGTCAAAAGCAAACAACTTCAAAGACTTTTGCACAAACAAGGTGTCGGTCAGTTGGCCAATGCCTGTCGCCTCGGCGTTGACGAACAAGGGTTTGTCGTAACCGTGCTGCACCTTCCAGCGCTCGATGGCCTCGGCCGTGACGCGCTTGTTGCCCAGGTTCAAACGCGCCATGTCGTCCGGCGTGTTGACCATGAAAAACAGCGCAAAGGTGATGAGGTTGACCCCAATCAAAATCGGCACCGCATACAAAACGCGCCGCAACAGGTACTTAAACACGAGGAACCTCCACCGCCGTTTGGTTTTGACGACCGCGCCAAACCCGTCGCACCAGCAGCACCAAACCCAAGACCAACAGCGCGACCAGCGCCAGCGGCCAAAGCAAGGGGCGGTTCCACTGGGCCTGATACGCCAAGCGGGCCGCTGGGTCTAAATGGGTATATTTGAAGGCATCATGGGTCATGGGGTTGGGACGAATGGGGTCCACCCAGCCCATGCGCAACCCATAGAGCTTGTCGTGAAAGGCGAAGGCCCAAGGGGCATCCTCCCGAATCAAACCGACCATGCGGTCCAACACCGCTTGCCGCTCAGGTCCATTGGGCATGGACTTCATTTGAACAAACAAACGATCCACTTCCGGGTTTTTGTAATTGGCCGTGTTCTCGCCACCAAATTCCTTGCGCCCATTGGGGCCATAAAGCAGGAACAGGAAATTCTCAGGGTCCGGGTAATCGGCGTTCCAGCCCCACTCAAAAATTTGGGCGCTGCCCTTTTGCACCTTGTCCTGAAAGCGGTTGTAGTCGTTGATGCGGATCACCAACTCGATGCCCAGCTTGGCAAACTGGGCGCGGTACCACGCGAATCGGGCGGCATATTCAGGACCGGTGTACAGGGAGTCAAAATACAGCGTGAGGGTCTCACCCGTTCGGGCATTGCGCCCATTGGGGTAGCCGGCTTGCACCATCAATTGCTTGGCGTCTTCCAGGGGGCGGTGTTCGGCCCGTTGGCGCTGAGCGCTCCAACGCGAAACCACAGGATTGACGCCCTTTTCACCCGCCACATAACCGAACATCCCCGGGGGAATCGGGCCTTGGGAGGTTTGCCCGCTGCCATTCAAAAAAATGGAAATGAACTCATCCCAATCCAGAGCAATCGAAATGGCCTGGCGCAAAGCCTTGTTTTGCGGGCCGCCCACCACCGGGTCCACCCAATTGAAGGCCATGTACCAATTCGACATGCGGGTGCGATCGATCAAGCCCACCTGCCGTTCGGCCATCTCGGGGGACAAGTCTATTTCACCCGTTTCACTCACCCGGTACGCCTGATCGAAAGAATCTGAGTCTTCACGTTGGCGACCAATTTGTGGCGTGAGGTCGTAAAAGCCTTGCAGAAACTTGTTCCAAAAAGGCGCGTTTTCTTTTTCCAGCACCAGCATCACGCCGTCCAGCATGGGCAGGCGTTGACCGGCGTTTTTAAGCAAGCCCGCCTCCAGGTCGCCTGGGTTTCCCTCGTAAGGAAAATACGCTTCATGAAAATTGGGGTTGCGCCGCAATTCCATGACCTGGTTGGGGTCGTTGTGAGCCAAATAAAACGGCCCGGTGCCCACCGGTTGCCAGTCCAATTTGAAGTTGTGTTCCGCCATGCCCGGCAAGGCGTAAAAAGCATCGGCCTCAGGGGGGACGGGCACAAAAAAACTGGTGGTCAACCAGTAAATGAATTGGGGGTAGTTGTCTTTCAAAGTCACCCGCCAGGTGTATTTGTTGACCACCGTCGCGCCCGCCAAAGACGCCTGCGTCAGGTCAATGGGTTCGCCCTTTTTGAATCGCTCAGCCAAGCGATTTCCCAGATCTCCCAGCCCCTCGATGTGTTCAGCCAGAAAGCCCAAAATGGGCGAAGGCTTGCCCAAATTGGGGGCCGCCAAGCGCTTGATCTGGTAAACATAATCTTCCGCCACCAGCTCGCGGGTGCCGGTTTCTTTGAAGTCTTCCAACCCCTTCATGGCCGACACTTCCGAGGCCGTGAGGTGCTGGTAACGCGGTGCGCCTTGCGCGTCTTTGGCAAAAGCCGGATGGGGCTGGTAATAAATGCCCGGCTTCAAGGTCATTTCGTACACCACCCGGTCCCCTTCATGGGTTATTTTGGGCATGGACACCAGCGTCAGCGGCTCCAGTTGCAAGGGGCGTTTTAAGGGGTGGTAATGCAGCGGCGGCTCGTAGATTTCGTAAAGAAACTCGGCTTCGGGCTCGCTGTAGGACAGGGCTGGATCCAGGTGCTTGGGGCGCTCTTGTAAAGCCTTGAAAAGCACATTTTGTGCTGACACGCCAGCTGGGTGTGGGTCGTTCAGCGAGCCTGAACATCCAAAAAGTGTGCAAAAAAACAACAAAAACAAGGTTCGCATGGCGGGCGAGTATAGGTCGGGATTGAATTTTTTTAGGTCTTTTTATGGCGCACTCGACCTGCCATGCTTACCTGAATCCTCTTGAGAGCGCATGAACAAAGGACTCTTCTCAAATTACAGATCAATCAAACGTTATCCAACTCGAAATGTAAGTATTTTTACCAATGTTACAAATCAATGACAAGTTGCCAAAATGAAAGTTCACAAACAAGCAACGGAGCTTTACATGTCCCAAAAATTCAAAGCGAACCACCGCTTTGCCTTGTCATTGACTGCCATCGCCACGAGCACCCTGCTCTCCGGTTTTGCCTTGGCACAGACTGCAGCAGACGAACCAGAAAAAGTGGTTGTAACGGGTTCGATGATCCGTCGAAGTGCTGCTGAAACGACTGAGGCGATCACCACCATCTCAGCCGACAAGCTTAAAGACATGGGTATCACAACTGTAGAGCAGGCGCTCCAGTTGATTTCTTCAAACCAATCGACGGCATTGACTCTGACCGCAGTGTCCAGTTGGAGTGGCGGAGGCTCTTTTGCCAACTTGCGTGGCTTAGGCCCCTCTAAAACCTTGGTGCTTTTAGATGGTCAACGTCTGGCCAATAATGTGGTGGCTGGCAACGCCGTTGACTTGAACGGTATTCCTTTCGCCGCCATCGAGCGAATCGAAGTGCTGCGCGAAGGGGCATCGTCGATCTATGGCACCGATGCAATTGCCGGCGTGATCAACTTCATTACCAAGAAAAACCTTACCGAAGGCGAATTAAACCTGAATGTCGCAAAGCCGCAACACCCTGGTGGTGGCTCTAACAACTTTGACATCACTTGGGGCAAGGGCGATCTGATTGAAGACGGCTACAACATCCTTTTTGCCTTCAACCATCAACAACAACAAGAACTGACCGCAAGCCAGCGTCCATTTGCTGCAACAGGTTACAACCCGGCTTTGGGTCTGGACAACCAAAATGGCCCCATGGGCACTTGGCCAGGAAGTTATACGGACCACTCTGGTTTGGGGAACACCTACCAGGTGGGTTATCCAGGTTGCGCAGGAAACACTCATTTAGTCCCCAATAATGGAAATTGTGCATACTTGTATTCTGCTGTGGTGGATTTGATTCCCCCTTCGACCGAAAACTCAGGCTTGATCTCTTTTAATAAGCAGATCGATAGCGAAACCAAGCTGAATGTGCAATATTTCCGTTCGCAATTCAACTTGACGACTTGGGGTGGTCCTCAAACCTATTCTTTTTACATGTCGCCGCAAAACAACCCGACCTACTTCCCAACAGCGGCGAACTCCACTGGCTTTGGCACCACGGTAGCGCCAGACTTGACGGACCCCATCTTGGCAGGCTGGACCGATCCCAATAACAACCGTTACATCAACGACAAGAATACCGAACAGCGATTCTTAACCAGTTTGACAGGCAAGCTCGTGGGTTGGGACTACAACACTGCCTTCGTTTATAGTCAAAACAGCAATGTCCAAGGCGTTTCCGGCGGCTATGCCAACTACAATATTTTGGCACCTAATGGATATTTGAGTAACTTGATCAACCCATTTGGTCCGCAATCAGCCGCAGGTCAAGCACTAATCAACAGCTCGTATATGAACGGTGCTTTGTCGTCAGGTGCCTTGAAGCTTTATGACTACAACTTCAACGCAAGCCATGAAGTGGGCGACTTATTCAGCGCGGGTCGCTCAGCAACTCTGGCTTTGGGAGCAGACCTGCGTCATGAAGAAATCAGCTACAACCCCACAGACTTGGCCACAACCTTGTACCCTGCTACCTATTACCCACCAGCCGCAGTGAATGGGGGACGCAACGAGCAAGCCATTTATGGTGAACTGAACATTCCAATTACCAAAAACTTCGAAGCCACTATTTCGGACCGCGAGGACCGATACAGCGATTTCGGCACCACCAACAATGCCAAGATTGCGGCGCGTTATCAGCCGACCGAAGAAGTCACATTCCGCTCTGCTTACTCGACCGGTTTCCGTGCACCATCCTTGGTTGATCTATACCAACCCCAAGTTTTAGGCGCTGATGCGGGCACAATGAATGGGCCGCCCTGCGCATCGGGTGGTAGCGGAAACGTATTTACGAGTTCCAACTGCCAAGCTCAAGGCATGTCCCTCACCGGTGGCAATCCTAATCTGAAGCCTGAAAAATCGAAGAATTTTGATTTCGGTATCGTGCTTTCACCGGTCGCCAATTTGGGTATGACACTTGACTTCTACAGTGTCCAAGTGAACAACGAAATACAGTCTATCCCAGATGTGGCCATCTACGGTAGCCCAAGTCAGTTCCAGAATTTGTACCACCTGAACAATGCAGGTACATTGACACAAGCGCCGACGGCCAATACCTTCTGCGCAAATGGTCCCTCAAGTCCGAGCTGTGGCTACATTATTCAAACTTTGCAAAACACCGGTGGCATTAAGACAACTGGCTTGGACTTCAGCACCAACTACACCTTGCGCACCTCGACGGGAAAATACCGTTTTGGTATGGAAGGCACCTATGTGGCTTCCTTCAAATTGCAAGAATATGCGGGTGGCCCATGGCAAGGTCTTGGTGGTCAGTTCAATGGAGGCAATCAACCGGTCATTCGCTGGCAACATTTGCTGACCATGGACTGGACTCAAGACGAGTGGGGAGCAGGTTTGAGCAACCACTTCTTGGCGAGTTACACGGATGAGTTCCCGAACGCAAATGGCCAGAACATCACCGTCGGCTCATACAGCATCTGGAATGCTTATGCATCTTGGAAGCCTACCAAATCATCCAAGATTATTTTTGGTATTCGCAACTTGTTCGACACCAACCCACCGTTCTCAAATCAAGTTAATAACTGGCAAGCAGGATACAACCCCTTGTTCTCTGATCCGACAGGACGCACTTTCTACGCCAAGCTGAACTACGTGTTCTGATCGATTCCTTGAGGCCAATATAGGCTTCCGTTAACACAAAGGCCTGATGGAAACATCAGGCTTTTTTTTTGAAAAAACAGACATGATGAAACGATCCGCTCTCCCCCATTTTGCTAAGTCAATGGCAATTTATTGCGCACTGCTTTCGGGCTTTCTACATGCGGAACTCAGCCAGCCGATAGCACCGGTTCGGCCTGTGACTGAAATCTACTTCGGTACCGAAGTCACCGACAACTACCGTTATTTTGAAGACCTCAAGTCACCAGAAGTACAAGCTTGGATGCGCGCCCAAGCAGACTACACCCGCGCTACCTTAGACAGTATTACGGGGCGGCAAGCTTTGTTGGATCGAATCCATGATCTCTCCAATGCCGATCTGTCACGAGGTGGTTTCATGCGCCGAGGTGATCGCTATTTTTATATGGTACGCGAGCCTGGTGCGCAGCAACCCAAACTCTACTACCGAGACGGTTTGAATGGCGTCGAACATCTCTTGGTGGACCCTACTGAAATGGGCAAAGGCTCCCAAACCCATTACGCCTTGGATTTTTATGAGCCCTCCTGGGATGGCCAATACCTAGCCTACGGTGTGTCCATGGGCGGCTCGGAAGCCAGCACTACCCACGTGCTGGAGGTAAAGACCGGTAAGGTGCTTGCAGAAAGCATTGATCGCACCTCAGACAACAAGGTAGCCTGGCGACCCGACAATCAATCGTTCTTTTATTTGCGTTACAACAAACCCACGCCGCAAACACCACCCAACGAGACTGAGTACAACGCGCGCACCTATCTGCATATCTTGGGCCAACATGCCCAAGGGGATGGGGACACCGTTGTGTTTGGTCGTGGGGTTAGCCAAAACACCGAGGTGCCAGAAGGTCAAGGTACCTATATTTTGCTGAGCCCAAACGCCAAATATGCAATTGCTCAGGCCAACCACAACATGGACGAAAACCCGGCAACGCTTTTCATTGCGCCATTGTCTTCCGTTAAAAATGCCAACACACCCTGGAGAAAATGGGCTACGGTGGAGGACGGCGTGACCGAATTTGCCGTTCACGGCGACACCTTGTATTTTTTGACGCAGAAAAACGCTCCCCGCTTCAAGTTGATGTCAACCCCGGCATCCCACCCAGATGTGCACCATGCAAAAACTGTCGTGGCACAAGGGTCGGGAGTTATCACCAATTTTTCTATCGCGAAAGAAGGTATTTATGTTCGTACCCGTGACGGTGCCGTTTCGCACTTAACCCGTTATGACTTTGACGGCAAAAAATCCCATCCAGTAGCGCTGGACTTTGAAGGTGCAGTCTATGGCCCCACCACCGATCCACGAGAAACGGGGGCACTGTTCAACCTGCAAGGCTGGGTGCAAGCTGCGAAGGTCTATTTCTATAACCCAGTCACTGACCAGAGCATCGATACTGGCCTACGACCCCACTCCAAGGTGGACACGTCATCATTCGAATCCAAGGAAGTATTGGCCACCAGTTACGACGGCACGCTGATTCCATTGTCCATTCTCTATAAGAAGGGAATCGCTCTGAACGGTAGCCACCCAACCCTCTTGAACGGCTATGGGAGCTACGGCATTTCCCGAGAACCTGCTTTCAACCCCATGAACTTGGCGTGGCTTGAGCGGGGTGGTGTAATGGCATATGCCCACATCAGGGGCGGTGGCGAGTACGGCGATGACTGGCACAAAGCGGGCATGAAACGCACGAAACTCAATACCATTTTAGATTTCATCGCCTGCGGCCAGTACCTCGTTGACAAACACTACACCTCGCCGGCCAAATTGGCGGCAGAGGGGGGAAGCGCGGGTGGCATCACGGTCGGCGGTGCACTGACTTGGCGACCAGACCTCTTCAGTGTGATTCTGGATGAGGTGGGCGTGTCTGATACGCTTCGCACCGAGACCGAACCCAATGGCCCTCCCAACGTACCCGAAATGGGTTCGACCCAAACGGAAGACGGTTTCCACGGCCTGTACGCCATGAGCGCCTACGCCCATGTGCGAGACGGGGTAGCCTATCCATCCGTCATGTTGGTCACGGGCGCGAACGACCCCCGCGTTGCGCCATGGCAAATGCTCAAAATGACCGCTCGAATTCAGGCAGCAACGTCTAGCAAGAACCCAGTGCTGTTGCGCATCGACTTCGATGCAGGTCATGGGATGGGCTCGAATATTTCGCAACGAGAGGTCGAACGAGCCGACCTCTGGTCTTTTATTCTTTGGCGCACGGGTGATCCGGCATTCCAAATCAGCGGTCCTTAATCAACATGATGAAAATAACCTTTGCTTCAGTTTCTGTGCTCCTGCTCACTATCGGAAATGGATGGTCTGCATCGTTCGATTTCGCCAAAACACCTGGGCGTTTGCCCAAGTCGGTTGCGCCACTGGCTTACGAAATTGAAATAACACCGCTGCCAGAAAAGCTGGAGATCTTGGGCCATGAAACCATTCAACTTCAGGTGCTTAAAAGCACAGATCGCATTCAGCTGAATTCTTTAAATCAAAAGATCAGCGATGTCTTGGTCGAGGGAAAATCAGTCAAGTCTGTTGTGACTCAAAATCAGCAACAGCTCACCACTTTTCTATTGGTAAAACCGCTCAACACGGGCACACACACCCTGACGTTTTCCTACACCGGCAAGATCGAAACCGCCCCGATTGGTCTTTTCCTTCAACACTACCAAGACAAGTCAGGCCAAGACCGAACCTTGCTGTCAACGCAGTTTGAAGCCACCGATGCCAGAAGAATGTTTCCCTGCTGGGACGAACCTGTTTTCAGGGCCCAATTTCAGCTGACGGTCAATGCGCCCAAACGATGGAAGGCCATTTCCAACATGCCCGCCGTGAGCGCCGTTGAGGACGGTGATTTGCTCAAGACCACCTTCGCTGTGACGCCTAAAATGTCCAGCTATCTGCTGGCCTATACGGCAGGCGATGTGAACTTTGTAGCAGATAGCGCTGAAGGCATTGATCTCAAAGTTTGGGCACCCAATGGGCAAGAAAAGGAAGGGCTGGTGGCCCTTGAAAATGCGGCGCAGATATTGCCGGATTACAACCACTATTTCAAGGTCTCCTACCCCATCAGCAAAATGGATTCGCTGGCCATCCCTGGCGGCTTTTCTGGCGCAATGGAAAACTGGGGAGCCATCAGCTACAACGAAGCCAATTTACTCGTTTCTCCCCTTAGCTCAAGCCTTCAGCGTGAAGAGGTTTTTAGCGTTCAAGCCCATGAAATGGCACACCAATGGTTCGGCGATTTGGTCACCATGGCGTGGTGGGACGATTTGTGGCTGAACGAAAGTTTCGCCTCTTGGATGGCTGCGAAGGAAACCGAACTCCGGCACCCCGATTGGCAATGGCAGCAACGACAGGATCAATCCAAAGAAAGTGCGATGTTTGCCGATTCATTCACGAAATCACACCCGATTTCTCAAAAAGTTACCAATGAATTAGAGGCGTCCAATGCATTCGACCCTGTCATTACTTACGACAAGGGTCAAGCCATCTTGAGAATGTTAGAGAGCTATTTGGGTGAGGCCGTTTTTCAGCAAGGCATTGCAGACTACATGAGTGCCCATCAATTCTCAAATGCAACCACCGATGATTTGTGGCTGGCGCTCAGCCGAGCCAGTGGCAAACCCATCAACAAGCTGGCCAAGAATTGGGTAAAAAAACCCGGCTACCCGTTAATCAGCGTGACGACCCTTTGTGATGCCAATGGCCACCGCACATTGCATTTGTCTCAGGAACGATTTTTGTTTGATGGCTCAAGCAAAACCCCTTCGTCAACGCTGTGGAAGATTCCCCTCAACCTGAGTGCGGGGAATCTAAAGCAGCCATCCTCTTTGATGATGGGCAGAAAAGCCCAAGACCTTCCTGCAGGTCAGTGTGGCACCCCTGTGACGTTGAATGAGAATGGCATTGGTTATTTCAGGGTTTTATGGGACGCCTCCACCTTCAATGACAACCTCCAAGCCATCAACCGCTTTTCTGCTGCCGACAGAATCAATCTGCTGGACGATCAATGGGCCTTGCTGGAGTCACACAAAAGTTCGCTGCAAAACTTCATGCGCTTGGTGCAGGCCATCCAGATTAACGACGACATCAGCGTCAGAGAATGGGGATTGATTTTATCGAAGCTGGAGGCCCTGGAATTTGCCGAAATGGGCCGAACACATGCCCCAGATTTCCGTGCACAGGCCATCAAAATTTTGTTGCCATTGGCTGAAAAATTAGGTTGGGAAGCTCCGACGAATGAAGCTGCTATCTTGGCCACACTCAGAGCAAAAGTTTGGCTGGATCTGGGCTTGTGGGGTGACGCCAATACGGTTCAAACAGCCCGAAGCTTGTTTCGGGCTTATTTAGCCGATAAGCGCTCGCTGAGCCCAGACCTGCAATCGACCGTGCTCAAGATCGTGGCCAAAAACGCCCGTGAGGACGAATTCAATCAGTTGGTAGAACTGACCCAACAAAGCCACAACATGACCGAGTTGCCTCGATACTACGAGTCACTCATGAGCGTGGGGGATGAGGATTTGGCGAAACGGGCGTTGGGATTGGCCTTGTCACCTAATTTCCCAGCCCAGCTAAAACACTTGCAACTTGAGCTGGTCGGCCAACTAAGTGAGTACCACCCCTCGCTTTCATGGGAGGCTTTTAAAAACAACCATGAGATGCTGTTGAAGTCCAACGCCAATTTTGCGGCCTATATTTTGGCCAACGTACCCGATACGTTCTGGAATTCAGCCTCCACCAAAGAGCTTGAGAATTGGACCGAAAAAAAGCTTGATTCCACCATGAAGCCCACACTCAAATTGAGCGTGGACAGGGCCAAATTCAAACAAGCGAGCCAGGTTTGGTTGCAGAAACAAACCGATCAATGGCTGGCTGCACAGTAATTTTCAAATCTATTTCCTCGGAGGTTAGGCATGGGACGTCGGCAATTTTTGGTCAGCACTGCCGTTGGTATTGGCGGACTGGCTTTAGGTGAAGGTTCGGCACAAGCGCTGGAAGAAGCCAGTGCGGTGCCAGCCGGATCGCCCCCTGCTTTTGGAACAGGCTCTGGCATGGGGCCTGAGGTAAATGTGCAGACTTTCCAAGAAGCAGAAAAGTTGGTTCAAGTGTCCCTCACACCGACTCACCGATGGCAAGCGGCCAACAGTTGGCGCGAGAACTTGTCCAACGTCTATGCGCGTCGGACAGGTCCTAAAAAGGTGCTTTTGGAAGACGGACTCGCGCCCTACTCCACTTGGAGCCCTTTGCTGGATGGCGCCCAGCCCTTGGTGACAGAAGCTTATTTTTCGCGCAGTCAAGAAGACCCCGGCACTTTGCCGAACAACGAGGCGGCCATTGCCTATGCACCGGTATCAAAATTATCGCGTTGGATTGAGTCGCGTCAGTTGACCTCGGAAAGACTCACCCACATTTATTTAGATCGACTGGAACGCTACAACAAAACACTGCGCTGCGCGATCACGGTGATGCCCGAGCAAGCACTCAAAGCCGCCATCTCCGCTGACGCCGAAATAGCTGCTGGGCATTATCGAGGTCCTCTGCACGGTATTCCTTGGGGGGCCAAAGACTTAATCGACACTGCAGGCATTCCCACAACTTATGGGGCAGAACCCTTTCGCAACCGAATTCCAAGCCAAGATGCTGCAGTTGTGACTCGCTTGAATCAAGCTGGTGCGGTCTTGGTAGCCAAATTGAGTTTGGGTGCCTTGGCATTGAACGATGTGTGGTTCGGTGGTCAGACCATGAACCCCTGGTTACCACAAGAAGGTTCATCGGGTTCGAGTGCAGGTCCAGGCAGCGCCACTGCAGCTGGATTGGTTGGTTTTTCGATGGGCAGCGAAACAGGAGGCAGCATTGTTTCCCCCAGTATGCGCTGCGGCGTAACAGGCCTGCGACCAACTTATGGCCGTGTGCCTCGGTCGGGCTCGATGACTTTGTGTTGGTCCCTCGACAAATTAGGCCCCATGACTCGCAGCGTAGAAGACGCCATGTTGGTGTTGTCGGCCATTCATGGGCACGATGTTGGCGACGCACAGAGCCAGACTATTCCCCTTCACTTTGATGCCAACGCCAACATAGAGGGCTTGCGTGTGGGCTATATCAAAAGTTGGATGCATGAGGAACCCGCCACCGATGTTGATCTCGCTGTGCTAGAGGCCTTGCAGCAGATGGGCTTGAAACCCGTTGAGGTCTTTTTGCCCGATTGGCCTTATGAATCATTGAACACCATTTTGTTTGCCGAAAGCGCCGCTTCCTTTGAGGAACTCACGCTTTCGGGTGGCTTGGATCAGTTGGGCGTTCAAACCTCTGACGCTTGGCCCAATCTGTTTAGACAATCACGATTTTTGTCAGCCGTTGATTTTGTGCAAGCGGACCGCCTCAGGCGCAAAGTCGCCAAAGAGATGGAACGGGTTTTCAAGGAGGTTGACCTCTTGTTGGTGCCCTCACTGCGCGATGAAATTCTGACCATCACCAATGCCACTGGACACCCATCTTTGACCATGCGCGCTGGATTCACCCAGATCTCCCAAGCCAGAAGCGATTGGGCGCCTGACCCTAGCCGCCCAACCATCCATTTCTCAACACCCCAGCGAGTACCTTACGGCATTACCCTGATTGGTCGCTTGTTCGATGAAGGTTTGATTGGGCAGGTTGGCCGATTGCTAGAGAAAAAACTCAAAGTAGTGGACGCCTGTCCGGAAGGGTTTGCCTAAATGGGGGCCTCCATTCAAAACACCTAAAGAGCTACACCATCTGGGGTGTCGATTTTTAAGACAATATCAACAATAATATTCAGCATTGAGCAGCTTGAAGTCAGAACGCCCCCAATCCCTCCGTGCCCTCTTCTGGGCTTTCACCTGGCTGGCCCTGCAAGGCTTTGGCGGGGTGCTGGCGGTAGCGCAACGGGTGCTGGTCGAACAGCGGCAATGGCTCAGCGCCGAAGAGTTCGCCGAGGAATGGGCGGCGGCTCAGGTCTTGCCAGGCCCCAATGTGGTCAACCTGTCCATCATGTTGGGCGAGCGCTACTTTGGCTGGCGCGGCGCACTCTGCGCTTTTGCGGGCATTTTGGCTTTTCCCACGGTGGTGGCGGTTTTGCTGGCCTGCGCTTATGCCCATTTTTCCACTCACCCAGCGGTGGCCGGTGCATTGCAAGGCATGGCCGCGGTAGCGGCTGGCTTGATTGCCGCCACCGCGCTCAAGTTGGCGGTGGCGTTTAAAAAACACCCCCTGCCCTTGGCGCTGAATTTGAGCCTGCTGGTCGCCGTGTTGGTTGGGGTAGCGGGCTGGCATCAACCCCTGGCGTTGGTGTTGTTGCCGCTGGCGGCGGTTTCTTATGGGCTGACCTGGCGCAGATTGCTGGCATGAACGCACAAACCCTCGTTTTAAGCATCGCTGATTGGTGGGACTTGTTTTGCCACTTCCTTGGCCTGTCATTGATGGCCGTGGGGGGCGCCATCACCACCACCGCCGAGATGCACCGTTTTTTGGTGCTCGACCATGCCTGGATGGACGATGCGCAATTCAACGCAGCCATCGCCATTGCCCAAGCCGCGCCCGGCCCCAATGTGCTGTTTGTTGGTCTGATGGGTTGGGACTTGGGCGTGAATTCAGGCGGGGGCCTCGGGCAAGGCCTGACCCCCTTGCTGCTGGGGCTGATGGGGTTGGGCTTGGCCATGGTGGGTTTTTTGCTGCCCAGCAGTTTGTTGACCTGGCTGGCCACGCGCTGGGCCACACGCAACAAAGACCGGCGCGCGGTGCGGGCCTTCAAGCTGAGTTTGATTCCCCTGGTCATGGGGCTGCTGCTGGCCACGGCCTGGACGCTGGCGCGCGGGGCCAGTCAGGGTTCAGCAGCGCCCGTGTTTTGGGCCCTGACCGCCGTGACCACGGTTTTGGTGTGGCGCACGCGCATTCATATGCTGTGGTTGTTGGCGGCGGGTGCGCTGGCGGGGGCAGTGCCTTGGCAAAGCTGGGGCTTTGTCTGAACTAAAAACCCTTAAGCACCCCGCTGCCGCAAGGCCTCATACAAGCAAACCCCACTGGCGACCGACACATTCAAGCTCTCGACCGCCCCGTGCATGGGGATGCTGATGAGCTCATCGCAGGTTTTGCGGGTCAGTTGGCGCATGCCGTCCCCCTCAGCACCCAGCACCAAGGCGGTCGGGGTTTTGAGGTCCACTTGATAAAGGGTTTTGGGCGCATCGTCGCTGGTGCCGATGCACCAGATGTTGCGCTCTTTGAGTTCGCCCAGGGTGCGCGCCAAGTTGGTCACCATGAAATAAGGCATGGTTTCTGCCGCCCCACTGGCCACTTTGGCCACCGTGGCGTTGATGCCGGCGGCGTGGTCTTTGGGGGCAATCACGGCATGCGCACCCGCACCATCGGCCACGCGCAAACAGGCCCCCAGGTTGTGCGGGTCGGTGATACCGTCCAGCACCAAGAGCAAGGGGGGCTCCTGGATTTGGTCAAGCAAGTCGTCCAAGCTGGTCACTTGGGCAAGCACCTCCACCCGTGCAGCCACGCCTTGGTGACCATGGCTGCCCGCCAGTTTGGACAGCCGCAGGCCATCGGCCTCGATCAGGCGCACCCCGGCTTCACGCACCCGCTCCAGGAACTGGCGCATGCGCGCATCGCGGCGGGTCGGCTCAAAATAAATTTCAACAATGGATTGGGGCGCCGTTTTCAGGCGCACCCCAACGGCGTGAAAGCCGAACAGGACTTTGGGAGAGGACATGCCCCAATTATCGCTACTTAGCCCCCGGCTGAAATCAAACTTGAAGCCAAGGCGCACGCGTGGGGGGTGGTGCCCATTTCAATTTGCAGGGTGGCGTGGTGAATTTTGAACTGGGTTCGCAAAGCATCGGTGATGGCATCCATCGCCGCGTCGCTGGCGTGGCCTTGCGGCATCACCAAGTGAGCGGTCAGGGCCACCTCGGTCGTGCTCAGGCCCCAAATGTGCAGGTCATGCACTTCGGTCACGCCGGGTTGTTGGCGTAAAAATGCCGCCACCGCCACCGCATCGATGTGCGAGGGCACCGAGTTCAAGGCCAGCTTCGTCGACTCTTGCAACAGGCCCCAAGTGCTTTTCACAATCAAGGCCACAATCACCAAGCTGACCACCGGGTCCAGCCAATGCCAGCCGGTTTGCCAAATGAGCGCGGCAGCCAACACCACCCCAAGCGACACCGCCGCGTCGGCCACCATGTGCAAATACGCTGAGCGAACATTCAAATCATGTTGCTGGCCTTTTGAAAACAACCAGGCTGAAAAGCCGTTGATGGCAATGCCCAAACCAGCCACCACCATCACGGTCACACTGGCCACGGGCTCGGGATTGGCAAAGCGACTGAGCGCCTCCCAACCAATGGCGCCGCAGGCCAGCAACAAAATGACCGCATTGAACAGCGCGGCCAAAATCGAGCTGCTGCGCCAGCCATAAGTGAAGCGCTCCGTGGGTTCCCGCTTGGACAAGCCAATGGCCGCCCAAGACAGCAACAGGCCCAACACATCCGACAGGTTGTGGCCCGCATCGGCCAACAATGCGGTTGAGTTTGATAACCAGCCATAAACAAACTCCAACACCAAAAAGCCCCCGTTCAAGACCATGGCCAGGACGAAGGCCCCACTGCCGTCGGGTTGGGCATGGTGGTGGTGATGATGATCGTGGCCGTGGTGATGGGCGTGGTCGTGGTGGTCGTGGTCGTGTTCGAGGGTCATGGCCGGGCCAAATCAAGTTGAAGGCAGCAAAAAGAACGGATTTAAGCACACCCGGCCTGCCTCAAGGCAGGAACAAAACGAGACGGGCCCGGGGTCAGCGGGTGTTTCCGTCGGTTGGCTCCAGGGTTTCCGGCATGAAAAAATAATAGACCGCGAAGGCCACCGCCGCAATCGCCGCGAGAAAGAGAAAGCCCGCCCTGAAGCCAAAACGGTGAACGATGGAACCCGCCATCATCTGACTGAGCGAAGCGCCAATGCCCACCGCCGTCACAATCGCCCCCAAGGTGGTGTTGAAGCGCCCTGTCCCACGCGTCAGGTCGGCGATCACGAGCACCGAGACAACACCAAAGATGCCAGCCGCCACGCCGTCCAGGACCTGAATGGCCACCAACGCAGCCGTGTTGGTGGTGAGCGTATAAAGAACGCCCCGCACGGGCAACACACCAAAGGCAATCAACAACAGGGGTTTGCGGCCCCACACGCTGGCCTTTTGACCGGTCCAGTACGACAGCGTGGCAATGACAAATTGGGTCGTCACCACACAAGCCGCCATGAACATCATGGCGCTTCGGCCCTGCCCTTTGGCAAGCTTCTCACCCAATAGCGGCAGCATGGCGGCATTGGAAAAGTGGAACATCACGGTACAGATCAGAAAGACGATGAGGGTTCTGTTTTTGAAAAACGCCCCAATGCCTTCGGCTTTGTGAACGTCCATCCCGCCATCGTCTGCGCCTCGGGCCATTTGGTAGTCGATTTCGGCAGGCCTGATCAACCACAGCGACACGAAGGTGGGAACGGCAAGGGCGACCGTGAAGAAGAAAATGCTCCTGTCAGAAACCAGGTAACCCAGCATCCCGATGCAAACGGCTGACGCCACATTGCCCGTCGCGTTACAGGTTTGGTTGCGGCCCTGGCGAAGGTCGAAGGCGGCCCGTCCGACCACCCCCAGCGAAATGGCACAAATGGCTGGCACAAAAATGCTCGATGTGCCCCCAATCAACACCTGAGCCGCCATGACCGACCAAAAGGTGGGTTGGAACGCCACCATCAAAGCCCCCACGGCCACGGCCATCATGCCCATGGCAACCAGGGCTCGCTTGGACCGCAGGCGATCGACCAAAGCACCCGCTGGGGTTTGCGTCAGGATGCCCGCGACGCCCCCCACCATGAGGGCCAGACCCACCTGCTCTTCATCCCACTGATAACCTGCGAGGTAGATCGCCAGGAAGGGCCCCACGCCCGTCTGCACATCGGCCAAGAAGAAGTTCAGCCAATCCAGACCCAGCACGGTTCTCCGTGAAGGTTCGTGGGGGCCTGATGCAGGCGGGGTCGCGGGTTCAGACACCATAAATGCAGACCGTCCCGGGGTGGATGAGCGGTGTCGATTATTGACCGGCAGCGCGCTTTCTGAGGCTACCGCCCATCGACTGAGGGCGCCCCAAACACCCGTAGCACGATCGTAGGAATGGGGGTGTGAAATTCCTGCTTTGGCCTCATGGACGAACGAAAAGCCCGGTCAGAAAATCAAGGCTTCACACAGGTAGCTTGAATCAGAAGGGAGACATCTATGTGGCGAGTTGGCGTGGATGTAGGAGGCACTTTTACCGATCTGTTTGCTTGGGAAGAGGCCACGGGCAAGCAGGCAACATCGAAAGTTTTGACCACCAAACAAGATCGGTCCATCGCGGTCTTGCAGTCAATTGAAGAGGCCGGGATTCGCATTGCGGATATTTCATATTTGATGCACGGCACGACAACGGCCACCAACGCCTTGATTGAGCGCAGTTACCCCGATGCCGCCTTCATCACCACCGAGGGCTTTCGGGACACGCTCGAAATCGGCAGGCAACACCGCAAGCACCTGTACGACCCCTATCAAACCAAGCCCAAGCCGATCATCAAGCGTCGTTTTCGCTACACGGTTCCCGAGCGCACCAATGTGCAGGGCCAGACCGAGCGCCCCCTGGATGTGGCGGCGGCCCACGAGGTCGCCAAGCGGATCAAGGCCGCCGGCATCCAGTCGGTGGGAATTGGCTTCATCAATGCCTATGTCAGTGCCAAGCATGAAGAGCAGATGCGCGACATTCTGCTGTCGCATTGTCCCGATATCCATGTGGTGCTCTCCGCCGAAACCCGGCCGGTGTTTCGCGAGCATGGCCGCTTCATGACGACGGCGATCCGCGCGGCCTGCATGCCCGTGATGGTCAAGTACATGGACGACCTGGAGGCCCGGCTCACGCGGCATCAATTCGCCGGCAAGCTCTTGGTTCTCAAGAGCAGCGGCGGTGTGATGTCGGCCGAGGTGGCGCGTTTGCACCCGGAAGACATGCTGGAGTCCGGCCCCGCAGGCGGTGTGGCCTACGCTGGCTACCTGACCCAGCAAAGTGGTTGGGAGCGCATCTTGCACACCGATGTGGGTGGCACCAGTTTTGACGTGTCCATTGTTGAAAATGGCCGAGGGCTGATTACCCGCGACCATGAGCTGGAATGGGAAGTGCCCATCGTCGTGCCCATGCTCGACATCCACAGCGTGGGCGCGGGCGGCGGCTCGATTGGCTGGGTGGACCCGGGGGGCTCGCTGCGTGTGGGCCCCCACAGTGCAGGCTCCGAGCCCGGCCCCGCGTGCTATGGCCGGGGCGGCACCCAGCCGACCATCACCGATGCCAACCTGCTGCTCGGACGGCTGGACCCGACCCTCAGCGGCAAGATGACGCTGGACGCGAAGGCGGCAGAAAAGGCCATGACCGGCCTGGCCCAACAAATTGGCCTGCCCACGTTGACGACCGCCGAGGGCATGATCCGCATCGGCTGCGAAAACATGGCCCAGGCCGTGAAGAAAATCCTCGTTTCCCGTGGGCGCGACCCCCGGGATTTCGTCTTCGCGAGCTTCGGTGGTGCTGGCGCCTTGCATGCCTGCTTCGTCGCCAAGTCGATCAACATTCCCCGGGTCATCGTGCCGCCGCATGCGGGCGTGGCGTCTGCTTTCGGTGCCACGGTCATGGACCTGCGCCAGGATCTGGAGCACTTCTACTACGCCCCGGTGAAGAGCGCCGATCTGAAAAAAATCAACGGCATCCTGTCCGAGCTGGAGACCAGGGCCAAGGCCGCGCTGCAAGCGCAAGGCTTCGACAATGAGGACGAGATCGAGCTGATCCGCACCGCGCAAATGCGCTATGTGGGGCAGTCTTATGAGGTGGACACCCCCATTCCGAAGGGGGTTCTGACGGCCGACAGCCTCCCCCACATTGAACAAAGCTTCCATGCCTGCCACTTGAAGGAGTTCGGTGTCAACTCGGAAGACTTCGTTCCTGCCTTCGTGTCCTTTGGCGTCGCAGCGATTGGTCACATGGAAGACCCGCCCCCCGTGGCGATCTCCCCCCAGGCCAAGGGCGACGCCTTGAAGGGCGAGCGCGACGTGTATTTCGAAGGGGCCTGGGTCAGGTGCCAGGTCTATCACGGCGAAGCGCTGGGCACCGAGCACCACATCCAAGGCCCCGCCATCGTTGAATATGAACACGCCTGCACCGTTTTGCCCCCCAAGACGCGCGCGCATGTGAGCCCGATGGGCGCACTGGTCATCGACATCGACTAATCAAAAGGAGACCCGAAATGAGCCATCAAACCCCCAAAAAATCGGCTGCAGACGACATCGATCCCATCACCTTCGAGGTCTTGCGCAGCGTTTTCGAGTTCGCCAGCGATCGCATGGCTTCCGTGCTGCAGCGCTCCTCCTTCTCGCCCATTCTGGCGGACATGCTGGACTTCTCCAACGCCATCTACGACGCTGACTTGCAGCTGCTGAGCCAGGCCGCCAACTGCCCGGTGCACCTGGCGGCCATGAAGTTCAGCGCCGAAGAGGCGGTCAAGGGCATTGGCAAGGACAATGTTCACGAAGGTGACGTGCTGGCCGTCAACGACCCCTACCGTGGCGGCACCCACATCAACGACATCTCTTTCATCAAGCCGATCTATTACAAGAAAGAGCTGATTGGCTATGGCGTCAGCCGAGGCCATTGGATGGACCTGGGCGGGGGCGGCGCTGGCGGTCAGGCCTTCAGCACCCACATCGCCGCCGAAGGCCTGCGCCTGCCCCCGTTGAAAATTTTCACGGGCGGCAAGATCAACGAAGACCTGTTGGCCATCATTCTGAACAACACCCGCACGCCTCACTTCATCAAGGGCGACCTGCAGGCCCACCTGGGCGCGCTGCGCGGCGCGGAGCAAGAGCTGCAACGGGCCTGCGACCGCTACGGGGTGGGCACGGTGAAAAAGGCCATGAAGAAGATCCAGGCCTATACCGAGAAGATGATTCGGGAAAGCATCAGCAAGATTCCCAACGGCGTCTACGAAGCGCAAGACTATGCCGACACCGATGGCGTGAGCCCTGACCGGATCAAACTCAAGGTCAGGCTGGAGATCAAGGACACCTCCATCAAGGTGGATTTCACCGGCTCGGATCCCATGTGCCAGGGGGCCATCAACTCCCCCCGCGCCAACACGATGTCGGCGGCGCTTTATTCGCTGCAATTTTTCTTGGCCCCGGATGCGCCGCAAAACCAGGGCATGTTCAACCCCATCGAGGTCGTGCTGCCCGACAACTGCTGGCTCAACGCCCAATGGCCCGCGCCGACCATCGGTTGCACCACGCTGACATCCTCCAAAATCACCAGCGCCATCTGGCAGGCACTCGGCAAGGCCATTCCCGAGCGGATCACGGGTTCGACCTGTTCCGAGTGCAACTGGTTTGTGGCCAGCTGCACCTCGCCCGACGGCAAGACCGATGTGTTCTCCGATTTGCCCGCCGGTGGCTGGGGCGGCACGCCTTTTGCGGACGGCATGAGCGTCACCATGGATCCGCTGGGCAACTGCATGAACATGCCCGCAGAAACGGCCGAGCTGTTCTTCCCCATCGCCTACGAGGCTTTCGAGCTGCGCAAGGACTCGGCCGGACCGGGCCAGCACCGGGGCGGGCTCGGCGCGGTGTTCAAGGTGCGTTTCCTGGGCGGCGGCGAACTGGGCATGGAGACCTCACGCACCCTGGAGGGCAGCCCGGGTGCGACTGGGGGCCTGCACAGCGATGTGCAGCGCTCCAGCCACATCCACGCCGACGGCACCGTGCAGGTCATCGGTGGGCTGGACCCCGAAGGCGTCTGGACCAACCCGCTGCTGGCAGGGCACAAGTTCTATGCGGGCGACACCTTCATGTTTGAAAGCACCGGCGGCGGTGGCTGGGGCAACCCAAAGCGGCGCACCATCGAGGAAGTGGTGGATGACGTGCTCGACGAGTACATCAGCATTGAAGCCGCCGAAAAATACTACGGCGTGGTCATCGATCCGCAGACCCACCAGGTCAATCTGGCCGCGACCCAGGCCCTGCGCGGCTGAAGTCGGGGCGGGCTCGATCAAAGCCATCCCAGCCATGATGAAATTGAACCTCACGCCACCATTGAAACGAAGCTTTTGGCAGGAATCGATAGACAGCCCCCCACCAACGCCAGCGTTGCAGGGCACGCAAAAGGCGGATGTCGCCATCATCGGAGGGGGGTTGGTTGGCCTTTGGACCGCCCTGACCCTCAAACAGCACGAGCCGGACTGCGAGGTGGTCGTCTTGGAGCAGGATGTCTGCGGGGGCGGTGCTTCGGGCCGCAATGGCGGCTTTGCCATGTCTTGGTGGCCCAAGATCGGCACCCTCCAGTCCTTTTGCAACACCCAGCAAGCGCTGTTCCTGGGCCAAAGTGCCGAGCAGGCCATTCATGAGTTGGGGGCGTTCTGCCGTGAACACGCCATCGATGCCCATTTCGTCCAGAAGGGTTGGCTGTGGACCGCCACGGCACCGGCCCATGTGAACGCCTGGCGTGGCACCTTGGAGGCTTGCGAGCGCCTGGGGGTGCGGCCCTTTGAGCGGCTCTCACCCCAGGAGGTCCGGCGCCGGACAGGTTCCACCATCCACCTGGCCGGGGTCTTCGAGGCCTCCAACGCCACCGTGCAGCCAGCGGCGCTGGTGCAGGGCTTGCGCCGCGTGGCCCTGGCAGCGGGGGTGCAGATTCATGAGCACTCGGGCGTGACCCGCATTCAAACCGGTCAACCCGCCGTGCTGCACACCGAAGGGGGGCAACTCCACGCGAACAAAGTCGTCCTGGCCACCAACGCCTGGTCAGCCGCCATTCCCGAACTGGCCCGGCTGATCACCCCAGTCAACAGTGCCATGGCCGTGACATGCCCCTTGGGTGAAGCGCTGGAAAAAATCGGCTGGGCGGGCGGCGAATCCATCACCGACTCGCAATTGATGGTGGACTACTACCGCACGACCCGGGATGGGCGAATTGCCTTCGGCAAAGGCACGGGCGCCCTCGCCTTCGGATCGGAGATCAAAGGCCTTTTCAGCGACGATGCGCAAAGCCTGGCCATGACCCGCGCCGATCTTTTGCTGACCTACCCCTTTTTGAGCCAGGACCAGATCAGCCACGGCTGGGCGGGCCCGATTGACCGGACTTATGACAGCCTGCCGGTGTTTGGCCATCTGCAAGGCCATGCCAACATTCTGTACGGCATTGGGTGGAGCGGCAATGGTGTGAGCCCCAGCCGCCTGGGGGGGCGCATTTTGGCCAGCCTGGCACTCGACCGCCAGGATGAATGGACCCAGTGCGGCTTGGTGGGACGCCCCTGCAAACCCTTCCCGCCAGAGCCTTTCCGGTATGTCGGCGGCAACGTGGTGCGCAAGGCCGTGATCCGCAAGGAACGGGCGGAAATGCGCGGCCAGCGCCCCGGGTCCTTCGATTGTTTTTTGGCCGGCCTGGCCCCGTCGGGCCTTGAAGACAAATCCACAGGAGGTGGAAGATGAACCCCATTGTGATCCGTGTGCAAAATGACGCTGCTTTCGGGCCTGCGGCCCCGGTGGGTGCCCCCTGCGGCGAACCCATCGCCCAGACACGCACCGCAGGCCACCAGGCCTTGACGCCGCAAGGCACCAGTGCAGGCGTGTGGGAATGCTCGCCCGGGCGTTTCCGCCGCCAAGTGCCACAGGCCGAATTCAGCTACTTCATCAGCGGCGAAGGGAGCTTCACGCCGGAGGGGGGCACCCCCGTGTCGTTTGGCGCGGGCGATGCCATTTATTTTGCGGCCAACACCCAAGGCGTGTGGCATGTCCGCAAGACGGTGCGCAAGGCCTATTTGCTCATGCCATAAGCCTGGCGACCGCCGATGTCGGCCTTCCAACCCGTCCAACCCTTGGCGGGAAGGCCGGGTGCCCTAGCATAGATGCGTCGATTCCCGGCTGCCTGTCACACGGGGGCGTGTCCATGTCACTGAAAATTGCCGACATCATCCAGATGCCAGAACTGCGTACCCGTTTCTTTGCCGGCCGCCAAGGCGGCGGCAGAACGGTGCGCTGGGCGCATGTCTGCGAATTGCCGGATCCCACCGAATGGCTGGGGGAAGGCGATCTGCTGATGACCACGGGGATGGGCATTCCCGGTGCGCCACCTGCGCAAGTCTTGTACATCGAACGCTTGTCTCAGGCCGGTTTGGCGGGCGTGATGATCGGCGAAAACATGCAGGCACCCAAGGACCTTGCCCCACTGAAAAAAGCCGCCAACCAGTTGAACTTCCCGATTCTGATGACCCAGTACGGGGTGCCGTTTTCCAGCGTGACCCGGGCCGTCATCGACGCGGGACGCCAGGAAGAATTCGACCGCCGCAACGCCATCAACCGGCTGTTTGTGAGTGCCCGCCTGGCCATCGAAGGCCTGAGCCTGGAGCAGCTTGTGCAGCGCCTGGGAAAGGACATCCATGCCGACCTGATGCTGCTCGACCCACAGGAAAAAAAAACAGTTCTGGTTGCCAAGAAACACCCCGATTCCTGAGAATCTGCGCGCCGCGATCCAGCGCCAGCCCATGGACTTTTCGGAAACCCAAGCCTTGGTCCGGCGCTACAGGCTCGACGATGGCGATGTCTTTGCCATCGCCGTCCCTTCCCGTCAGGCGGCGGTGCTGCTGATCCGCCATGGCGAAAGCCATTTGCTGGAATACAGCCTGTTGCACCACTTGGTCGCGGTGCTGGGCATCTCGATTGAGCGGCTGCGCATGGAAACTGAACGCGCTCTGCGCATTGGCTCGCAACTGCTGGATGACCTGCTGAGCCTGCGGCTGTCGCCCTTTGAAACGGGCAGACAACTCGAACAACTCCAACTCAGGATCGAATCGACCTGCCTCGCCGTGGCCCATCCGGGCACCCAGAAATTATCGGAATGGGGCTTCCAGTTCTGGCGGCTTGGTCTGCCCGTGGTGCTGCGCCCGCAGGGCGAGGAATTGATCGTGATGGCCCCTGCCCAGGACATGCCCTCGGTCCAGGCCATTCTGGGGACGGCGGTCGGGTTCAGCCATGAAATCGGCCACTACGAGCGGCTCTCGGAAGCCTTGCGCGAGGCACGCCTGGCCTTTGTCCATGCGGTGACGCACCCCCTGGTGTCTTATGCGGAGATTGTTGACAAGGTGCCCTGGCTGCCTGACAGCCTGGACGAGGCGGCGCAAACCTTCCAGCAAATCCTGGGGCCACTGGTGGCGCATGACGAGAAACAAGGCACCCCACTGCTCCAGTCCCTGCGG
>CAIUTG010000179.1 GCA_903902035.1 uncultured Curvibacter sp.
ATCATGAAACCGATTCAAGTGGGCCTGTTGGGCATTGGCACCGTGGGCAGTGGCACCTTCAACGTCTTGCGCCGCAACCAAGAAGAAATTCGCCGCCGCGCTGGGCGGGGCATCCAAGTGACCATGGTGGCCGATCTGGATGTGGCCCGTGCCCAAAGCATTGTGGGCGAGCAGGCTCAGGTGGTCAGCGATGCCCGCGCCATCATTGCCAACCCCGAGATCGATGTGGTGGTTGAACTGATTGGCGGCTACGGCATTGCCAAAACCCTGGTGCTTGAAGCCATTGCGGCGGGCAAGCATGTGGTCACCGCCAACAAGGCCCTGCTCGCCGTGCATGGCACGGAAATCTTTGCGGCGGCCTCGGCCAAAGGCGTGATGGTGGCTTTCGAGGCGGCCGTGGCCGGTGGCATTCCCATCATCAAGGCGCTGCGCGAAGGTTTGACGGCCAACAGCATTCAATGGGTCGCTGGCATCATCAATGGCACCACCAACTTCATCCTGTCTGAAATGCGCGACAAGGGGTTGAATTTTGACGTGGTGCTGAAAGAAGCCCAACGCCTGGGCTATGCCGAGGCCGACCCCACTTTCGACATCGAAGGGGTGGATGCCGCCCACAAAGCCACGGTGATGAGCGCTTTGGCCTTTGGCATCCCGGTGCAGTTTGACAAAGCCTATGTGGAAGGCATCACGGCCTTGAGCGCGGCCGACATTCGCTATGCCGAACAACTGGGCTACCGCATCAAACTGTTGGGCATCACCAAGCGTGTGGCGGGTGGGGTGGAGCTGCGGGTTCACCCCTGCCTGATTCCGGCCCAACGCCTGATCGCGAATGTGGAAGGCGCGATGAACGCCGTCATGGTGCAAGGCGATGCGGTGGGCACGACCCTGTACTACGGCAAGGGCGCCGGGGCCGAGCCCACGGCCAGCGCCGTGATCGCCGACCTGGTGGACATTGCCCGCCTGGCCAATGCCGACGACGCGCACCGTGTACCGCATTTGGCCTTCCAGGCCAATGCCATGAGCAATTTGTCGGTGGTGCCCATGAGCGAGGTGGTGACCAGTTATTACCTGCGTCTGAACGTGGCCGATGAACCCGGTGTGTTGGCCAAGGTCACGGGGATTTTGGCCCAGTCGGGCATCAGCATCGACGCGGTGCTGCAACGCGAGGCCGACAAGGTCGGGGGCCAAGGGGCAACCCAAACCGACCTCATCATCCTGACCCATGACACTCGCGAAGGCACCATGAACCAAGCCTTGGCTTTGATGCAAGCCTTGCCCACGGTCATGGGCCCGATTCACCGGATTCGCAAAGAAGCCCTGGTCTAATTCTTCTGCCCCCCTGATCTGACCTGATATGAACTACCTCAGCACCCGTGGTCACCCCGAACGCAAGCGGTTTTGTGAAATTTTGCTGGAAGGCTTGGCCCCCGATGGTGGTCTGTACCTGCCCGAGCGCTACCCGCAGGTGGACGCTGCCACCTTGGCCCGCTGGCGTGACATTTACCAGCAAGGCACGGCGGCCGCCCGTTTGGATGCCCGGCAAGCCACCGGCTACGCCGAGTTGGCGTTCGAAATTTTGTCGCTCTACATCGACGACATTCCAGCGGAAGATTTGCGTGCCCTGTGTCGCAAAACCTACACCCCAGCGGTGTTCGGCTCGGCAGAAATCGTGCCA
>CAIUTG010000180.1 GCA_903902035.1 uncultured Curvibacter sp.
CACCCGCCAATTGATTTGCAGAAGGTAGGCAATGCCGCCAGGGGCATACATCACCATGAGCATGAACACCAAACCGAGGTACAACAACCAGGCCTTGGTCAGGCCCGACAAAAGCACAGAGCTGAACACCAACAAAATGGCCCCGATGATGGGGCCGAAGAAGGCCCCCGCACCGCCCAGGAAAGTGAACAAGAGGTAACCGCCTGAGCGCACTGAACTGATGGAGTCCATGGCCGTGACGATTTCAAAATTGATGGCGGCCAGACCGCCACCCACGCCGGCAAAGAAGCCCGCAATGATGAAGGCCAGGTAGCGGATGCGCTGGGCGTTGTAACCGATGAATTCAACCCGTTGGGCGTTGTCGCGCACGGCGTTGAGTAAACGCCCCAGCGGGGTGCGCGTGAAGGCGTACATCAGGACCGTGCACACGAAGCAATAGGCAGCAATCAGGTAGTAAACCTGGATTTGCGGGCCGAAAATAAAGCCCAGCCAGGGCTGGCCATAAACCCGGTCGGTGGAGACCCCGCCTTCCCCCCCAAAAAACTCTGGCAGCATCAAGGCCATGGAGGCCACCAGCTCGCCAATGCCCAAGGTGATCATGGCGAAGGTGTTGCCTGATTTTTTGGTGGACACATAACCGAACAGCACCGCAAAGCCCAGCCCCGCCAGACCGCCCACCAAAGGAATCGCCACCAGCGGAATGGGCCAGCCGCCCTGGGCTGCTGAATTCATGGCATGCACGGCCATGAAGGAACCCAGGCCCGTGTACACCGCCTGACCAAAACTCAGCATGCCCCCCTGCCCCAAAAGGATGTTGTAACTCAGGCAAACAATGATGAGGTAGCCGATTTGAGACAACAGGGTCAATGACAGACTGCTGCTGAAGACCCAGGGCGCGCCCAGCAAAAGTCCGGCAAAAACCAGGCAAATCAGCGGATCGCGCCATCGATTCAAAGAAGAGCTGGGCATCTCAGTGTTCCCGTGTTCCTAAGAGGCCGCGCGGCCGGAAAATCAAAATCAAGACCAAAAACAGATAGGGCAAGATCGGCGCGACTTGTGACAAGGTCAGGTGCAAGAAGGTTGCCCAACCGCCCGCTTCGGGGACGGACAGCCCGAAAGCGTGCAACACATTGGCCAAAGAATAGTCGATGGCCACGGCAAAGGTCTGCAGCACACCAATCAAGAGGGAAGCCAGAAAAGCCCCGGCCAGCGAGCCCATGCCGCCGACCACCACCACCACAAAGATGATGGAGCCCACCGCCCCGGCCATGGCGGGTTCCGTCACGTAAGTGTTGCCGCCAATCACACCGGCCAAACCGGCCAGGGCCGCCCCGCCCCCAAAGACCAGCATGAACACCCGTGGCACGTTGTGCCCCAAAGATTCCACCATGTCGGGATGGGTCAAGGAGGCTTGAATCACCAGCCCCACCCGGGTGCGGGTCAATAAAAGCCAAATGGACAGCAGCATGGCCAAGGCCACCAACACGATGAAGGAGCGTGATTTGGGAAACTGCGTGCCGTACAGGCTGAACAAAGGCCCTTGCAATTGCTCGGGCAAACCATAGGGCACGGTCGAGCGACCCCAGACCAGCTGGACCAGTTCCAAAATCAAATAAGACAAACCAAAGGTGATCAGCAGCTCAGGCACATGACCAAAACGGTGCACCCGGCGCAAGCAGTAACGCTCAAACAAAGCCCCCAACACACCGACGCCAAAAGGGGCGATGAACAAGGCGGGCCAAAAGCCGATCACATTGGAAATGCTGTAGGCAAAATAAGCCCCCAACATGTAAAAACTGGCGTGTGCAAAGTTGAGCACGCCCATCATGCTGAAGATCAGGGTGAGCCCTGAACTCAGCATGAACAGCAAGAGCCCATAGCTCACGCCATTGAGCATCGAGATAACGAAAAACTCCACGGCTTTTTTCGCTCTAGGCGCCGGTCAAGGACGCTTCATCTCACAAGAGGTCGGGGTGCTGGCCACATAAGGCTCAAAGTACTTGACCGGCACAAAGGTGTAGCCGGTTTTTTCTTCATCGATGGGGAACTTGCCACCCGCCTTGTCCCAACGGGTCATGTACAGCCCTTGCTGCAGCTGGTGGTCGGTTTTGCGCATTTCCACTTCGCCGTTAAAACTCTTGAAACGCAAGCCCTCCATGGCGTAAGCCACTTTGACCGGGTCGGTGGACTTGGCCTTGGCCATGCCTTCAGACAAGAGGGTGAAGGCGGTGTAGATGTCCAAGACCGACAGGTCGTCGTCAAATTTTTTGCGGAAACTCTGGTCCAACCGCTGAATGTCACCGCCCATATTGCTGTGGCCATAGGCAATTTGATAAACCCGGCCCGCGGCACCCGCGCCCAAAGCGGTGGGCGTTCCCTCCACACTGCCGTAATAGGTGTAGAACTTGACATGGCTCAAGCCAGAGTCTTGGGCGGCTTTGACCAGCAAGCTCAAGTCCGAGCCCCAATTGCCGGTGATCACGGTGTCCGCACCCGAGGCCTTGATTTTGGCAATGTAGGGCGAGAAATCTCGCACCTGGGCGAGCGGATGCAGGTCTTCACCGACGATTTGAATGTCGGGGCGTTTGCGTGCCAAATCGGCCTTCGCAAATTTGGCGACC
>CAIUTG010000181.1 GCA_903902035.1 uncultured Curvibacter sp.
CGGCACGCTTGGCCATCCAAGCTGACGCGTCATAATCTGACCGCGCTGCCTGGGGGAATTTGGGGTGGCCACGGGTGGGGGAATTTGAACTGGCCATCAGGGGCCATTCAAACCCGCCTTGATTGAGCCGCCGCGCCGCACACCACATACCAAAGCCATCGTGCAACAGCAACTTGATGCGGTTACCCCGCGCGTTGGCAAACAGGTAGCCGTGATGGGCCTGAGCTGATCCAAACACCTGCACAACCTGAGCCAACAAACGCTCCGTTCCCATACGCATGTCGATTGGAGTGGTGGCCAGCCATAGTGCGTCGATGCGGATCATCGCAACCATTCCCGCAGCCAGGCGCCGCATTCACCTGCCAGCTCAGTGGGCCATGTGACGGTTGCTGTCGAATTGCCTCGGTGCAATTGAAGCTGTATGACCGGTATGGCTTTGGCGCACTTGTCCTCGGGCATAGACATCTCGTCCATGCGCACAGGCAAAAACTGCTGTGACTCCAACGCGAGAGTTGCGGGTGACGCAGCCACCAAAGGGGATTGGCCTGCTGTTGCCAGCTCTGATTTGCGGCCAGACGCGAACCATGTTGGCGTTCAGGCGATGATTTAACGCCACGCTTGCTATCGATTTGCCTGACTGACGACACTCCTCCAGCACCATCGCCCGAAATTCATCGCTGTGTTTGCGTCTTGTCCCGCCTTTTGTAGCACCCATGTAAATGTCCATTTGGTTTGTAAATGGACATCATCTGACTGGCTGTAAATCTATTCAAGGTGGCATGCCCAGTCGCTTACCAACGAGGCTACCAAGCTGCCGGTGGTTATGCCAATCACCAATGGAAGCGAATTCGCCCGTCGCTTGGGCTTTGCCGTCGCCGTGACTGGAATCAAGACCACGGGCGTGATCCGTTGTGATCAACCGCGTGTGATCGACTTGACCGCCCGGCATGGTCGTAAAGTGGATACCCTGCCGCAAGAGATTTTGGACGAAGTACTGGCCAAAGTTGCCACGCTATTCGCGTAACCGCCAAACGGCGTATCCGTAGGATGCCTACGATGCTGCATCTTGCTGTAGTTGGCGCAATAGACCAGCCACGGTGGGGTGACGGAGAATAATCGAGCTTGGGCTTACACCCCCGAATTGAACGCCCTCCTCGACCGCCTCGAAGGCATCCGACCAGACCGCAACTGCCACTCTGTTTTTCCCACTCGGGATGGCAATAAATATACGGCCCGTGGATTCATGACGCTCTGGCAGCGATGCGTCACCCGAGCAGTCTAGGAAAAAGTGCTGACTGCCGAAACCTGTTTCACGTTTCATGAGCTGCGGGCGCACTTCACCACTTATTTCAAGGCGCAATTCGGTGCCCTGCCGGAGTCGCACGCCAATCCTGCCACGACCGCCAAGGTGTATGAGCGCTCAAAAGAAGTGCGCCGGCAATCGCTTTAAATTCCCACGGTGGGAATTTCGACGGGGCTAAAAAGCAAAAAACCCGGTGAAAACCGGGCTAAGTGCTTGATCTAGTTGGGGTGGCTGATGGGGCTCGAACCCACGACAACAGGAATCACAATCCTGGACTCTACCAACTGAGCTACAGCCACCGTAGACGAAAATTATAAACCAAATTTGACGCCATCGCCCTCAATTTGCCACTGACTTGGCGTCTTTGGACTCTGGTTTGCTGACCTTCATTTGGGTTTTGAATTCGGTCTGCAAGTGCTCATAGTAAGCCTGCGCCTCCGCATTCCCCACAGCTTGGCTGAATTGCTTTTGCTCTTGTTCTGTGCGTTGGGCCGGCAGGTCAGTGCGTGGCCGCAATTGGTTGACTTTCACCACGGCATAGCCTCGGCTGCCCAGGTCCACCCCCACCCATTCGGGCGTTTGGGGCAAGCCATTGGCTTTGACCAGCAAAGCCGCGTCCACCACTTTGGCGTCCAATTTTTGCAGGTTGTCACGCGACACCGTCACAGCAGGCGAGAGCTTGGCAGCGCCAGGATTTGCCTTCCAGGCCGCCAGCTTCGCTGCACCTTCTTTGCGGGCGGCAGCTGCCGCCATTTCCGACCAAACCGCGGTGCGAACCTTGGCCTTGACCTCATCCAAGGGCAAGGTGCGGGGTGCTTGGTAGGCCACGATGCGGGCCGACACCAATTGGTTGGGACTCAATTCGACCGCTTCGGTATTGCGTTTCTTTTCAATTGAATCGTGGCTGAACAAAACAGCCAGCAACTTGGGATTGTTCAAAGGCGACGGCGCTTGTCCAGGTGTGGGTTCGCGGGCCACGTCTTTGGCGGTTTGCACGGTCAGTTTGTAGCGGTCCACCACGGGCTTGAAGTTTTCCGACTCTTCGTAAACGGTGTTCGTAAAACCTTCGGCCATTTCTGCAAATTTCTTGCTGGCTTGCTGTTGCTTGAGTTCTTTTTCAATCGCGGCCCGTTGTGACTCAAAGGACGGCACCACAGGCGTTTTGATGTCGGTCAACAGGATGATGTGGTAACCAAAGTCAGAGCTGACCAAGTCGCTGATTTCACCCTTTTTCAAAGAAAAGGCGGCGTCTTCAAAAGGCTTGACCATGGCACCTCGGGCGAAGAAATCAAGGTCACCGCCTTTGGCCGCAGAACCCGGGTCTTGCGAGTTTTTACGCGCCACATCGGCAAAGCTGGCGGGGTTCTTTTTGACCTGTTCCAACAAGGCCGTGGCTTGGGCTTTGATTTTTTCGCGTTCCGCTGCAGTCGCATTGGCAGGAACTGTCAACAAAATATGGCTGGCACGACGCTCCTCTTTGGTGGCGTAGCGGCTTTGGTTTTGTTCGTAATACGACTTCAAATCCGCTTCATTGATGTGAATGGTGTTCTCAACACTGTCCAAATCGAGCACCACGTATTCCACATCCGCAC
>CAIUTG010000182.1 GCA_903902035.1 uncultured Curvibacter sp.
ATCACTTTGCCGCCGGTCATGATGGCGATGTCTTCCAACATGGCCTTGCGACGATCGCCAAAGCCAGGGGCCTTCACGGCCACCACCTTCAAGATGCCACGGATGGTGTTCACCACCAAAGTGGCCAAGGCTTCGCCTTCGACGTCTTCGGCAATGATCAACAAAGGACGGCCCGACTTGGCCACTTGTTCCAAAGTGGGCAACAGGTCACGGATGTTGGACACCTTCTTGTCGTACAACAGCACGAAGGGGTTGTCCAGCAAGGCGGCTTGCTTTTCAGGGTTGTTGATGAAGTAGGGCGACAGGTAGCCACGGTCGAACTGCATGCCTTCAACGACGTCGAGTTCGTTGTTCAGGCTCTTGCCGTCTTCCACAGTGATCACGCCTTCTTTGCCCACTTTGTCCATCGCGTCGGCAATGATTTGACCGATCGAGGAATCGCTGTTGGCAGAGATCGAACCCACTTGGGCGATTTCCTTGGAGGTGGTGGTGGCCTTGGTGGCCTTCTTCAGCTCAGCGACCAAAGCCGTCACAGCTTTGTCGATGCCACGCTTCAGGTCCATGGGGTTCAGGCCAGCGGCCACGTACTTGGAGCCTTCGCGCACGATGGCTTGGGCCAGCACGGTGGCGGTGGTGGTGCCGTCGCCAGCGTTGTCAGAGGTCTTGGAAGCGACTTCCTTGACCATCTGAGCGCCCATGTTTTGCAACTTGTCTTTGAGTTCGATCTCTTTCGCGACCGACACACCGTCCTTGGTCACGGTGGGGGCGCCGAAGGAGCGCTCCAACACCACATTGCGGCCTTTGGGGCCCAGGGTGACTTTGACGGCATTGGCCAGGATGTTCACACCCTCAACCATGCGTGCGCGGGCTTCACCGCCGAAAACGACGTCTTTTGCTGCCATTTTGAATACTCCGAATTAGGTGATTTAAATAAATGAAAAATTATTTTTCAACGACTGCGAACAGATCGTCTTCCTTCATGACCAGCAGCTCATCGCCTTTGATCTTGACGGTTTGGCCGCTGTATTTGCCGAACAACACACGGTCGCCGACTTTGACAGCCATGGGGCTGACTTCGCCCTTGTCGTTCTTTTTGCCAGGACCAACGGCCAGGACTTCGCCTTGGTCGGGCTTTTCAGCGGCGTTGTCAGGGATGACGATGCCAGAGGCGGTTTTGGTTTCGAGTTCCAGGCGTTTGACGATTACGCGATCGTGCAGAGGGCGAAGGTTCATTGCATCTCCTAGTTAGCAATAAGGGTTAAAACCAGCGACGGGGTGGGTGCCAGACCTGTGGAACAGGCTTTGTTAGCACTCATCTCGATCGAGTGCTAATGATAAGGGATCTTTGTGACTTTTCAAGGGGGTGGGGACAACAGCTTGCGGTTGTTGTCGAATGTCGCAGGGAATCGTCGATGTGAACCGGTGGTCATTCGCTGCTTGGCACCTGAAAGCTAAAGCCTTCTTTGCCGTGGACATCCATGATGATCATCTTCCCCTGCTCGGCAGCGGCCCGGATGGTGTCCAAGCGGTTCGTCTCCAGCATGAAGGACATGATCTTGTCCTTGTCAGCTCCCGTCGTGCCGTTGGCAATTTCTTCCAATGACTTGGCAAGAATGCCGCGTGCTTCAGCAATGCCTTTGGCCCGCAAAACCTGGGATTCACTCTCTGCCTTGGCCTCTCCAATCATTCGGATGCGCTTGGCTTCGGCGTCGTTTTCTGCGGCCTCACGATTGCGCTGTGAAGACACCACCCCATTGAAGGCGTCTTGAACGCCAGCAGGAACACTGGGTTGCTCGACCAGAATCGTCACAATGCGGTAGCCGTAGGCCTCCAATTTGTCTTTCAAAGCTATTTCAACTTCAGAAGCAATTTTTTGCTGATCTTCGTAGACATCTGACAGCTTCATCGTTGCCACCGTGGAACGCAGGGTGTTGAGCGCCCAGGCCGCGATTTGTTCAGAAGGATTGAGCAATTGGTAAAAAGCCTCTTGAGCACGCTCCGGGACGATTTGAAGCATGAGAGAAACAGGCATGGAAACAAAGACGTTGTCGTGTGTTTTCACCTCGACGGTGGCCTTGAATTCAGTGACTCGCAATTGCAGCGTGCCCACGGCAGTTTGAAAAATAGGCACCAAAAAATTAAGACCAGGCTTCAAGGTCTTCACGTATTTGCCAAAGCTCTCGACGATCACAACCGTTTGCTGGTTAACGATGCGAACGCCCTTAAAAAACAGGAACACGGCGAAGACCGCCAATAACCCATAAATCGAAGCCCAAATAGTCATGAAAGCGCTCCTTTAAAGTGACATTTTTTCTGCACAGGCGAGTCGCAGCACATCGTTGATTCTAGAGATGGGTTGCGATGAGGCCTATCCCTCCAAAAACACCCCTCACCAATGAAGTACCCTGGGGCCTAAAACAACGCCAAAAATGGTCGGAATCGAGATGCCCAACACATACCAAATGCCCACAAATGGGACGGCCGACTCCGGGCAATGAAACGCATAAATGAGTGTGGCCAAAGCACCGGCCAACAGTCCAGCGCTGGCCCCGGCCAGTGCCGTCCTTGTCGGCGCCAAACCTTTCACAAACCAGAGTGTGGCTGCAAACAGTGGCAGCGAAATCAGTGCAATATTGAACGGACAGGTTTTCCAGGTGTTGCCAAAAATCAGTTCATGACGCTGGGCCGGGTCGGCTCCTACGATCGCAACCATCGCCACCAGCCACAGCAAAATAAAAGGCACAGTCAACCCTGCCCAGACCCTGCCCACTCGCATACCGGGACGGCCCAGTCGCTCTGTCGATAGGCCTGCAAATACGGCCAGGGCCCCAGCAAAGGCCAGCTTGATCCAAAAAATCATGCCGCCCATGGCCTGTGCCAGATCGCTGCGAACGCCGTAGACGCAGGCCATGACCAAGACCGCAGCCGGAACGCTCCACGCCAAGGCGACGGAAAAACGCCGCCCAATTTGATGGGGGGGGACGCGCGTCTCACCAGCAGCCAAGAGGCCAATGAGGTCTTCAGTTTTCATATGCTTCCTCGCATTTTTTCTGCCAAGGCTTTCAGGCCCCGGTGAATGCCAACTTTGATGGCCGACTCCGACATACCAGTTCGTTTCGCCGTTTCCACCACCGACAGCCCCTCAAGCTTGACGTGCACGATCGGCAGGCGTTGGCGCTCCGGAAGGTCTGCCATCAGCTTGTCGAGGTCGTTCTTTGCCTCAAAGGCATCGGTATCTGATTCGGCAAATAGCAATAACTCATCGTCCAAGGGATCGTTCAGATCCTCGCGCGTGGTGCGTGCCCGCAGAAGATCCACAAACTTGTAGCGAGCAATGGCGTAGACCCAAGCCGTCAGTGGCTGATCCGCAAGGTATGTGTGACGCTGGTTGTGTACAGCGAGCAGTGTTTCTTGCACGAGATCCTCCACATCATCGGGCCGTCGGAAAAGTCGCCGCCTGAAATAAGCGCGCAAATGCCCACTCAGCGCCTTCAAAAAGTCGTGGTAAGCCATTGCATCACCCGCCAAACCTTGAATAAACAGGGTTTTCAGCTGGGCTTCACTGGTCGCAAAGCCGGCTTGCCTGATTGGTATTCGTTCCATGTAGGTTTGCGGTTACAGCGCGATCAAAAAAGATTTCAAAAATTTTGTCTTTAACTGTAACCCGCTGCGAGATTTCTACGAACTACACCACAAGCACACCCGAGCCAGCATTGACTGTCGAGCGGAAAGCAAATCACAAGCGGAGTATTGATGATGCGTGAAATTGAGATCGTCCACCCATTTTGGTTGCGCGCCATGCATTGGATCAATGCCTTGGCGGTATTTGTACTCATCACCAGTGGGTGGAAGATTTATAACGCTACGGCATTTCTTGGTTTTGTCATCCCCAATGAAGTGACCTTGGGCGGTTGGTTGGGCGGCGCATTGCTGTGGCACTTTGCTGCCATGTGGGTGCTGGCCATCAATGGCATTGCTTATCTGGTGCTCAATGGCGTTACCAAGCGGTTGGTGACCAAGTTTTTTCCTCTTTCATTCAAGGCCCTTGTTACCGACATCGCTGCGGCCTTGATAGGTCAGCTGGCCCATTCGGACCCCCGCCAATACAACACGGTGCAGCGCCTGGCTTACTTGTTGGTCATGCTCGATTGCGTTCTTCTGGTTCTCTCGGGCCTGGTGCTGTGGAAGTCGGTTCAATTCCCATTTTTACGGACCTTGGTGGGCGGCTATGAAGGCGCGCGTCTGGTCCATTTTGCCGCCATGTCTGGACTGGTTTTTTTTGTCGCAGTGCACCTGATGATGGTCATGCTGGTGCCCCGCTCGTTGCTCACCATGGTCCGAGGTCGTTAGGAGCTCTGTCGATGAAAATCAAAACACCTGTGCATCTGTCCTTGGATGGCAATGCGGTTCTAAAAGAAGCGGTGGCGCGGTTGGCGCATGCCAATCCCGCCATGGGCGAATCCAGACGCAACTTTCTGCGACAGACATTGACCTTGGGTGGTCTAAGCATGTTGACCGGTTGCACGCTGGTCGATGAAGACAGCGCAGAAACAGTCCTCACCCACATCTCGCGCCTGAATGATCAGGCACAAGCGTGGCTGTTTGATCCTAAGCGTTTGGCACCCACCTACCCAGACGCCATGATCACGCGACCGTTTCCGTTCAATGCCTTCTATAGCGAAAGCGAGGTTCATGAGGTGGATGCCAGCACCTTCCGCCTTGAAGTCACCGGGCTGGTGGCCGACCGGCGCCGATGGAGTTTGCCCGAACTGCGGGCCATGCCCCAAATCGATCAGGTGACCCGCCACATCTGCGTGGAAGGTTGGAGCGCCATTGGTAAATGGGGTGGCGTGTCCTTTGCGAGCTTCCTGCGGCTTGTGGGTGCTGACCTGAGCGCCAAGTACGTGGGATTTAAGTGCGTGGATGACTACTACACCAGCATTGACATGCCCACGGCCCTGCATCCACAGACCACGCTGGCCTTGACCTACGACGGACAGCCCTTACCGCCCAAGTATGGCTTTCCCATGAAGCTGCGCATACCCACCAAGCTGGGCTACAAAAACCCCAAACACATTCAGGCGATTTTCGTCACCAATACCTACCCTGGCGGTTACTGGGAAGACCAAGGGTACAACTGGTTCGGAGGTAGCTGAAGTCCCTTCAGCTGGCTCCAAACATCGGCACTTTTGCCACTCACATCACTACGCAACTCAAAGGAAAATCATGAACAAACTGACCGCTACCCTCCTGTCCACCTGCATGTTATTGGCCGCTACCGGCGCGATGGCTGCCGACGACATGACTAAGAGCTTATCCGTAAATAATGTTTTCCTGTAATTTGATCTTGCGGAACGTCATGATGGACGCGGCCAAGTGGTTGAGCGCCAAGAAGCTGCGATCGAGCTTCTCGTACCGCACCAGCAATTTGCGGAATCGGTTGAA
>CAIUTG010000183.1 GCA_903902035.1 uncultured Curvibacter sp.
GCGGCTTCAATGCCAGCGATGTCGCCGGGCTGGACGCCCTGGGGGGCTTGGGCGGTGAAGGTGGCGGTGCGCTTGACCCGGTCTATTTCGACGCTCAGGTGGGGGTAGCGAATGGCGTTGGCTTCAAGCGTGCGGGGCAAGGGATTCAAAGTCACGCCTTTGGCACCGGCGCTGGCACCCGCCACGCCTGGACGGTCGCTTTGTGCGGCCAAGGCCTGCGCCCGCTCTTGCACTTTTTGCGCAAAGACAGCGGGTTTGGCGATGTCGTCCACCAAGCGCCAGTCTTTGGCGCGCTGACCACGAACGCCTTCGACGCTGGTGCAAAAAATATCGGCCAAATCGTGGCGAACCTTGCGCTTGTCAGTCACCCGAGTCAACCCCCCCGTGCCGGGCAACACGCCCAACAACGGCACTTCGGGCAGGCTGACGGCGCTGGAGCGATCGTCCACCAACACAATTTCGTCACAGGCCAAGGCCAACTCATAGCCGCCACCCGCGCAAGCGCCGTTCACTGCGGCCAAAAATTTCAAACCGCTGTAGCGGGATGAGTCTTCAAAACCATTGCGGGTTTCGTTGGTGAATTTGCAAAAGTTGACTTTCCAGGCATGGCTGGAAACGCCCAACATGAAGATGTTGGCCCCCGAACAAAACACCTTGTCTTTGGCGCTGGTGACCACCACGGTGCGCACTTCAGGGTGCTCAAAACGAATGCGGCTGACGGCGTCGTTCAGTTCAATGTCCACGCCCAGGTCATAGCTGTTGAGCTTGAGCTTGTAGCCTTCGCGCAGGCCGGCGGTTTCGTCAATGTCGATGGCCAGTGTGGCCACTTCGCCGTTGAAACTCAGCTTCAGGTGCCGGTATTGGCTGGGGTGGGTTTGGTACTCAACGCGGGCCGGGGCCGGGGCCTGGACCTGGACCTCGGCTTGGTGAACACTGCTCATGGAAATCTCCTGTTTGACGTCGGTTTTATGAATAATAATTCACATCAAAACCGGAAGTCAAGCATTTTTATGCATGTTTTTTGAAAGTGTTCATGCAGGCAACTGCAGCTGCTCTCTCACCATCCCGCGCAACAACTGAAAAGTAAGGTCCAGGGGCTGGGCGCTGGTGTCCAACTTGAGTTGGGCCTTGGAATAAAAAGCCGCACGGCCCTGCAAAATGCTTTTGAGGTCTTCCATCGCCTCTGGGCTGGCTGCCATCGGGCGCATGTCCCCTTGGGCCTGAACCCGGGCCATGTGGTCTTGCGGGTCGGCCTGCAACCACACCGTGGTGCAATGGCTGAGCAACTGGTTGAAGGTTGCCGGGTCGGAGACCAAGCCGCCGGGAGTGGCAATCACGGCTTCGGGGTAAATTTGAATGGCCTCTTCCAATGCGCGTCGCTCGTAACGCCGATAGGCCGCCACGCCATACAAGGCCTGGATTTCCGCCACACTGCAGCCGGCAAATTGCTCAATTTCCCGGCTCAATTCCACAAAAGGAAAGCCCAGGTCCTGCGCCAGCATCGAGCCCAAGGTGGACTTGCCCGCGCCCCGCAACCCCACCAAAGCGACACGGGGGTTGGCGTGCGGGCTGCTGCCCCCGGTGCCCAGGGCTTCCCCAATGGCGATGCGGGCTTTGCGCAAGGTGTTTTCATCGGCCGACCCCAACAACTCGCGGATCAGCAACCACTCCGGGTTGGCGGTGGTGACATCGCCCAGCAATTCCACCAATGAACACTGCAAGGCCGTGGCCACCTGCTGCAAGACCAAGATGGAAGCATTGCCTTCGCCGTATTCCAGATTGGCCAGATGCCGCTCCGACACCTGGGCCGCTTGTGCCACCGCTTTGCGGGTCATGCCACGACGCGAGCGCAGGGAGCGCACGCGCTCGCCCAAGGCCATCAGAAAGGGGTTCTTGGCGGCCGATTCAGACAGGCTTTGATCAGGGTCCAGGGCGACAGCATTCATGTTTCATCTCAGGGCAAACCCGAGTATATGCAATATATTGCTTGACTTCATGGCAAGCAGGCTTTATCTTTCAAGCACGCACAATAATTCATGTCTTGAAAAAAAACAAGCCGCATTCTCAAGCTTTCTCAAATTTGGAGCCCCCTGTGACCCCCGCCGAGTTTCGCAACCTCTTAACCCCCTTGACGCAGGCCATCGCCCAGCAGCTCAATGGTCAGGCGTTGAGCGCCCGCTTGGGCCAATGGCTCAACCAGCATTACGGGCCCGCAAGCGCTCCCTACCAAGCCATCAAGCAAGCCTGTGAAACCGGTGTGCAGGCTGGCTGGCTGGCCCAATACGAAGGCAGCGGTCTGCGCTATGGCCGCATCTTCAAACCCGCCGACGACCTGCAGGGTTTTTCAGTCGATGTGGTAGACATGAACAACGTGGCGGGCCCCCACCATGTGCATCCCGAAGGCGAAATTGATCTGATCATGCCGCAAGACGGCGACGCCCTGTTTGATGGCACCCCGGCCGGTTGGCTGGTCTGCCCCCCCGGCAGCGCCCACGCCCCCACGGTCACCCAAGGCCGCGCCTTGGTGCTTTATTTGCTGCCTCAAGGTCGCATCGAATTCACCACAGCCAGCGCATAAAAACACCTCCTTCCTGACTGGAACAATCACCATGACCGAACTTCTTTCCAATTACATCAGCGGCCAATGGCAAGCGGGCCAGGGCCCTGGCACCCCTTTGTTTGACCCGGTCACCGGCGCCGAATTGGTGCGGGTCGACGCCACGGGGCTGGACCTGGCGGCAGGCTTTGCCTTCGCCCGCGAACAAGGCGGCAGCGCCCTGCGTGCGATGACTTACCAGGCGCGTGGCGCATTGCTGGGGGCCATCGTCAAGGTGTTGCAAAGCCACCGCGATGCCTATTACGAGATGGCCACCGCCAACAGCGGCACGGTGCCAACCGACTCGGCCGTGGACATCGATGGCGGCATTTACACCTTGGGCGTCTACGCCAAGATGGGCGAGAGCCTGGGCGCACGTCACTTTTTGCTGGACGGTGAGGCCACCAAATTGGGCAAAGACCCGCTGTTCCAATCGCAGCACGTCTTGACGCCCACACGCGGTGTGGCCTTGTTCATCAATGCCTTTAACTTCCCTTCCTGGGGCTTGTGGGAAAAGGCCGCACCGGCCTTGCTGTCGGGCGTGCCCGTCATCATCAAACCCGCCACCGCCACCGCCTGGTTGACACAGCGCATGGTGAAAGACGTGGTCGATGCGGGCGTCTTGCCGGCCGGCGCTTTGTCGGTCATTTGCGGCAGCTCGGCCGGGTTGCTGGACCAACTCCAGCCCTTTGATGTGTTGTCCTTTACGGGCTCGGCCGACACCGCGGCCGTGATCCGCTCACACCCCGCCGTGACGCAGCGCTCGGTGCGCGTGAACATTGAAGCCGACAGCATCAACTCGGCCCTGTTGTTGCCAGGCGAAGGCGCGGACAGCGAGGCCTTTGGCTTGTTTGTGAAAGAAGTGGCGCGTGAAATGACCGTGAAATCGGGTCAAAAATGCACCGCCATTCGACGCGCCCTCGTGCCCGAAGCGCTCTACAGCGCAGCGGCCCAGGCCATCAGCGCCCGCCTCGCCAAAACCGTGGTGGGCAACCCCCGCAATGAAAGCGTGCGCATGGGTGCTTTGGTCAACCGGGCGCAACTCAATACCGCCAAAGAAGGCTTGGCCTATTTGAGCGCCCAAACAGAAGTCTTGCACGACGGCAGCCAAACCGCTTTGGTGGATGCCGATGCCGCCGTGTCTTGCTGCATGGCCCCGACCTTGTTCGGCACACGCCATGCCGCCGGCAGCGACGCCGCCGACCGCGTGCACGACACCGAAGTGTTCGGCCCCGTCGCCACCCTGGTGCCTTACCGCGACCTGGCCCATGCGCTGCATTTGGTGCGCCGTGGTTTGGGCTCCCTGGTGTGCTCCTTGTACGGCCAAGACCCCCAGGCCCTGGCGCATGCCGCCAGTGAATTGGCCGACAGCCATGGCCGCGTTCACCTCATTTCGCCCGATGTGGCGGCGCTGCATACAGGCCACGGCAATGTGATGCCTCAGTCTTTGCACGGCGGCCCCGGCCGTGCCGGCGGCGGCGAAGAGTTGGGGGGAATGCGTGCCCTGAATTTTTACCATCGCCGCAGCGCCCTCCAGGCCAGCACCACGGTCTTGGCGCTCCTGAGCCCGACCTCCCCTTGAGCCTTCCCGCGAACAGGAATCACCATGCCCCAAGACGACCCCATGGCCGGGCTGGCCTTGCCCAGGTCCTTCAACTTTGCTGCCCATTTGCTCGGCGTGAACAGTGGACGCGGCGAAAAAACCGCCTTCGTTGATGACCAGGGCAGCCTGAGCTACGCCCAACTCGACGAGCGCGTGCGCCGCTTGGCGGCCGGCCTTCGGTCTTTGGGTTTGCGCCGCGAAGAGCGGGTGTTGTTGCTGATGCAAGACGGCACCGATTGGCCGGTGAGTTTTTTGGGGGCGATGTACGCGGGACTGGTGCCTGTGGCGGTCAACACCCTGCTCACCGCCGACGATTACGCCTACATGCTGGAGCACTCCAGAGCCCAAGCGGTGCTGGTTTCGGGGGCTTTGTTGCCCACGTTGACGGCGGCCTTGGTCAAATCAGGCCACGAAGTCGGCAAGGTGGTGGTGTCGCGCCCAGCCGCGCCGCTGCACCCTGCCGAAGTGGATTTCGAGGCCTTTCTGCAAGCCCACCCCCCGCTCACAAAATCCGCCAACACCAGTGCCGACGACCCCGGTTTTTGGCTCTACTCCTCAGGCTCCACAGGCCGCCCCAAAGGCACGGTGCATTCGCACGCCAATCCTTATTGGACCTGCGAGCTGTACGGCAAACGGGTGCTGCAACTGACCGAGGCCGATGTGTGCTTTTCGGCGGCCAAATTGTTTTTTGCCTACGGTCTGGGCAATGCGCTCACCTTCCCCATGAGCGTGGGCGCCACCACCCTCTTAATGGCCGAACGCCCCACGCCCGAAGCGACCTTCAAACGTTGGCTGGGCCAAATCGGGGACCAAACGCCCACGGTGTTTTTTGGCGCGCCAACCGGCTTTGCCGGCATGTTGGCCCACCCCAAGCTGCCGCCGCGCGAACAAGTGGCCTTGCGCCTGGTGTCTTCGGCGGGTGAGGCCTTGCCGGCCGAACTCGGCGAGCGCTTTCAGCGCCACTTTGGCATCGACATTGTGGACGGCATTGGCTCGACGGAGATGCTGCACATCTTCCTGTCCAACACCCCGCAAAAAGTGCGCTACGGCACCACCGGCTGGCCCGTGCCTGGCTATCGGGTGGAACTGCGCGGTGACGATGGCCTGCCCGTGCCCGACGGCGAGCCCGGCGATCTCTACATCCAAGGCCCCTCGGCGGCCATGATGTATTGGGCCAACCAAGAAAAAACCCGCGAAACCTTCCAGGGCGGCTGGACCAAAAGCGGTGACAAATACGTGCGCAATGCCGACGGCAGCTACACCTATGGTGGGCGCAGCGACGACATGCTGAAAGTCAGCGGCATCTATGTCTCGCCCTTCGAGGTCGAGGCCACCTTGGTGCAGCACCCGGCGGTGCTGGAGGCCGCCGTGATCGGTGTGCCCGACGCCGAAGGGTTGAGCAAAACCAAGGCCTTTGTGGTGCTGAAAGACCATGCCCAGGTCAGCACAGAAGAATTAAAGGCCTTCGTCAAGGACAAGCTGGCCCCTTACAAATACCCACGCCAAATTGAATTTGTCAAAGAGTTGCCCAAGACCGCCACCGGCAAAATCCAACGCTTCAAATTGCGGGCCCAAGAAGCCGAGAACGCGGGCTGAGGCCACTGAGCCCCCTTCATCCACACAAATAATCCACATGGCAACGCAACGCGTCACACTGTCCGGCTTGTCCCCATCGGGGTCAGGTGCTGTGCAGGCGCTGCAAGTGGAGTGGGCGTGGTGCGAGCCCGAGGGGCTCCATGAAAAAGACAGGCAGTCCACCCCGTTGATGGTTTTTTTGCACGAAGGCTTGGGCTCCTTGTCGATGTGGCGTGACTTTCCGGCCCAGTTGTGTCAGGCCTTGGGCTGTCGGGGTTTGGTTTACTCACGCCCAGGCTACGGCCAGTCAACACCGCGCGCACCCGATGAAAACTGGGGCTCGGATTTCATGCACCAACAGGCCCAGCAAGTCCTGCCCGCGCTGCTGGAAGCGCTCCAAATCGACCCCACCCAAACACCCATCTGGTTGTTCGGTCACAGCGATGGCGGCTCCATCGCCTTGTTGGCGGCGGCCCAACTCAGCGCGATCCGGGGCGTCATCGTGGTGGCACCGCATATTTTTGTGGAAGACCTGAGCGTGGCCAGCATCGCCCAAACCCGCACGGCCTATTTGAACGCCACGACCGGTTTGCGCCAACGCCTGGCCCGTCACCACGCCGATGTGGACTCGGCTTTTTGGGGCTGGAACAACATTTGGTTGAACCCCGAATTTCGACATTGGCGGATTGACCATGCGCTTGGCCAAATCAAATGCCCCATTCTGGCCATCCAGGCCAGGGATGACGAGTATGGTACTTTGGACCAAATTCAAGGAATTGCAGAGATACTCCCGCTGTGCGAATTGGCGGTCCTGGACCACGGTGGTCATTCACCGCACAGAAACCAGCCCCAGGCGCTGATCGACTGTGTCAAGGTTTTTTTTCACAAACACCCAACATCCTTTTCGGAGACAAACCATGAAGCCTGAAAACCACCCCACCGCCTCAACCACCCGTCATCTGCGCCGAGTCGGTCTGGCCATGAGCGCCATGCTTGTGACCACGGGCTTGCTGCTGGCGCCACTGAAAACGGCGCAGGCGCAGACCCAGACCGCAGCCAACACCCCACTCAAAGTGGGCTTGATGTTGCCCTACACCGGCACCTATGCGTCCTTGGGCAATGCCATCGAAAACGGCTTCAAACTCTATGTGAACGAACAGGGCGGCAAGCTCTCGGGCCGTGAAGTCGAATTCATCAAAGTGGACGACGAATCCGATCCCTCCAAAGCCACCGACAACGTCAACAAACTGGTCAAACGCGACCATGTGGATGTGTTGATCGGCTCGGTGCATTCTGGCGTGGCGATGGCCATGGCCAAGGTGGCCAAAGAAACCGACACCTTGATGATCGTGCCCAACGCCGGGTCTGACGCGGTGACCGGCCCCATGTGCGCGACCAATATTTTCCGCAGTTCGTTCAGCAACTGGCAAACCGGCTACGCCATGGGCGAAGTGTTGGCTAAAAAAGGCATCAAGCGGGTGGCCACCATCACCTGGAAATACGCCGCCGGGGACGAGAATGTGCGGGGCTTCAAAGAGGCCTTTGAAAAAGGCGGCGGCACGGTCATCAAGGAACTCAACCTGCCCTTTCCAAATGTGGAATTTCAGGCCCTGCTGACCGACATTGCCGCTGCCAAGCCCGAAGCGGTTTTCACTTTCTTTGCTGGCGGTGGTGCGGTGAAATTCGTCAAAGACTATGCCGCTGCGGGTTTGAAGAAAACCATCCCCCTTTATGGCGCTGGCTTTTTGACCGATGGCACGCTCGACGCCCAAGGCGAGGCAGCCGAAGGGCTCTTCACCACACTGCATTACGCCGACAGCCTGAACCTGCCCAAGGACAAAAGCTTTCGCCTGAACTACGCCAAAACCTTCAAGCTCCAGCCCGATGTGTATGCCGTGCAAGGCTATGACGCAGCGCAAATCTTGGCCATTGGCCTCAAGGCCGTGAACGGCGATGTAAGCAAAAAAGCCGAGTTCGCCAAAGCCGTGGAAGCCGCCAAGATTGACAGCCCGCGTGGCACTTTCACCTTGTCCAAAGCGCACAACCCGGTGCAGGACATGTACCTGCGTCAGGTCGTGGGCAAAGAGAACAAACTGGTGGGCATTGCCAGCAAGTCCCTGAACGACCCCGCGCGCGGCTGCAAGATGTAACAGGCGCACGCCCCATGGATGCCTCCACTTTTTTCATTCAGTGCTTGAACGCGGTGCAGTACGGCTTGCTGCTGTTCCTGATCGCGTCGGGACTGACCTTGATCTTTGGCATCATGGGCGTGATCAATCTCGCGCATGGCAGCTTTTACATGCTGGGGGCCTACATGGCTTATGCGCTGGCCCCGCTGGTGGCGAGCACGTTTGGCGGGGGCTTCTTTGCCACCCTGGGCGTCGGGGTGGCTTTGGCCGTGCTGCTGGGTTATGTGCTGGAATGGGCCTTCTTCAGCTTCTTGTATGAGCGCGAACACCTGCAGCAGGTGCTGATGACCTATGGCCTGATTTTGGTTTTTGAGGAAGTGCGCAGCCTGCTGGTGGGCGATGATGTCCACAGTGTCGAGGTGCCCTCGCTGCTGTCGGGCAGTTTGCCGCTGGGCGAATTGATGAGTTACCCGGTTTACCGTCTCTTCATCTCGGGCGCTTGCTTGTTGCTGGCCCTGGGCATGTACTGGGTGTTCAAGTACACCCGCTTGGGCATGATGATCCGCGCTGGCAGCGCCAACCGCGAGATGGTGCAGTCCTTGGGCATTGACATCCGATTTCTGAACCGGATTGTGTTCGCAGCGGGCCTGGCCATTGCGGTGTTCGCCGGCATGTTGGCCGCGCCGGTGTCTTCGGTCTATCCGGGCATGGGCGACACCGTGTTGATCATTTGCTTTGTGGTGGTGGTGATTGGGGGCATCGGCTCCATTCGCGGTGCCCTGCTGGCCGCGCTGTTGATTGGGGTGGTGGACACCTTTGGCAAGGTGCTGTTGCCTCAAGCTGCCGGCGTCCTCGTGTATGTGTTGATGGCACTGATTTTGTTGTGCAAGCCCACGGGCCTGTTCAAAGCGGGCTGAACCAGGGCAAGTCTTTTGATGCAAACACCGGCCTCCAAACTCTTTGTGATCGCTGCCTTCTTGTTGTTGGCGGTGTTCCCCACATTTGCCGGCGCTTATGGGCTGGACTTTGTCACCAAGATCATGGTCTATGCCTTGTTCGCGCTGAGCCTCGAATTGTTGGTCGGCTCGGCCGGTTTGGTCTGTTTTGGACAAGCGGCCTTTTTTGGCTTGGGTGCCTATGCCACGGTCTGGTTCTCGCCTGAAAGCCATTCGGCCTCACTGGCCTGGCTGCTGCCTGCTTGCGTGGCGTTGGCTGAGGCTTATGCCCTGGTGGTGGGGGCGCTGTCGCTGCGAACGCAAGGCGTTTACTTCATCATGGTCACCCTGGCCTTTGGGCAAATGGCGTATTACATGGTGCACGACACCCCCTGGGGCGGCGGTAGCGACGGGATTTATCTCCTGTTCAAACCTGTCTTGGGAACTTGGCTTGATTTAGACCATGCCACCACGCTTTACGGCTTCACTTGGACTTGCTTGTTGGCCGTCTTTGGCATGTTGGCACTCCTCAACCGATCCCGCTTTGGCCGGGCTTTGGCGGGTATTCGGGTCAATGCCCAACGCATGCGTGCCACGGGATTCTCGACCTACCCCTATCAACTCGCGGCCTTTACCTTGTCGGGTGGCATCGCTGGGTTGGCAGGTTTTCTCTTTGCGGTCAAGGATGGTTTTGTGAACCCCGAGCTGTTGAGTTGGCATCTGTCCGGCGCGGTGCTGATCATGGTGATCTTGGGCGGCATTGGTCAACTCAGGGGCGCCTTGTTGGGGGCGTTTGCCTTTGCTTTGTTGCAAGAGTTTTTCAAATCAGAAGCGATTTTCGGGCATTGGGCAAAGCACTGGCACTTGGGCCTGGGGCTGAGCATCATGCTCAGCGTGATGGGGCTGCCGCGCGGCTTGGTGGGCGTGCCCGAACAAATCAAAAACCGCCTGAAAGGCAAGTCGGTGGCCGCCAGCGATGAGGGCACCCCCCCATGACCACACACTCAAAACCGGTGCTGATGCGTGGACATCAAATCACCCGCCGCTGGGGCGGTTTGGTGGCCTTGAACCAAGTCTCCATCGAACTGGTGGCGGGCAGCCTGCATGCAGTGATTGGCACCAATGGCGCGGGCAAATCCACCTTGATCAACATTTTGTCAGGGGAGTTCCCCCCCTCGCAAGGTCGGGTTGAATTGCTGGGTCAAGACGTCACGCATTGGCCACAAGCGCAACGTGCGCGGGCCGGGCTGGGGCGCAGTTATCAGCGCAACAACATCTACCCCCCTTTCAGTGTTTTTGAAAACTGTCGCTTGGCGGCCCAGGCGCAGGATCAAAAACCCTGGCTCTGGTGGCGCAGCGCCCAAAGCGCCGAACTCAGCCGAGTGCGCGCACAAGAAGTCATGGCGCGTTGCGGACTGACCGAATGGCAGGATTGGCCGGCCGGCCTTTTGTCACACGGCCAAAAACGCCAACTCGAAATCGCCATGTGTTTGGCGACCCATCCCCAGGTGCTGCTGCTCGACGAGCCCCTGGCCGGCATGGGGGCCGAAGAAACCGAGCGCATGCTGACCCTGCTGACCCAGTTGAAAGCAGACCATGCCATTTTGTTGGTCGAGCACGACATGGACGCGGTGTTCCGCATCGCCGACCGGATCACGGTCATGGTCAATGGCAGCGTGATTGCCAGCGATGTGCCGCCAGCCATTCGACAAAATCCCGCCGTGCAAACCGCCTACCTGGGTGACCCCGAACACGACGAGGCCGCCGCCTGAAATGCCTGCAACGATGTCGCACCCGATGCCCACTGAAACCCTCCTGGAAGCCACCCATTTGCATGCCTGGTATGGGTCCAGCCATGTGCTGCATGGTGTCAGCCTGCAGTTGGGGCGTGGCCAGACCCTGGGCCTGCTGGGTCGCAATGGCATGGGCAAAAGCACCCTGATTCGCACCCTGCTGGGCCATGTGACGCAGCGGGAGGGGCAGATCGTTTTCTTTGGCCACGACCTGTCCCGCGCCAAGCCCCATGAAGTGGCGCGTGCGGGCGTGGCCTATGTGCCCGAAGGCCGAGGCGTTTTTCCCAACCTCACCGTGCGCGAAAACCTGGTCATGGCCGCCAAACCCCATTCAGTCAGGCAAGAGGACTGGACTCTGGATCGGGTGCTGACCACGTTTCCGCGCTTGCAAGAACGCTTGTCCCATCTGGGTGGACAGTTGTCCGGTGGCGAACAGCAGATGCTCTCGATTGGCCGAGCCCTCATGACCCACCCCAGTTTGCTCATCCTGGACGAGGCCACCGAAGGCCTGGCCCCCTTGATCGTGGCCGAGATTTGGCGCGTGATCGCTGAAATCCGCGCCAGCGGCATGGCCATCCTCATCGTGGACCGCGATTACAAAAAAGTGCTGCGCCATGCCGACACCGCCGTGGTGCTGCAAAAAGGCCAGGTGGTGCTGCACGGTTCGGCGCAAAGGGTGGCCAGCAGCCCCGAACTGGCCGGTTTCCTGAGCCTTTGATTCAGGGCCTTTGTTTCAGAGTCCTTAAAATAGCGTCTTAAAGGGCCTGCAAGCCAGGCTGAACCGATGAGCGCTGCCCCAACTCCCTTCCAAAATCTTGCCGTCCGCAGCCTGGCTGCTGTCTGGCACCCCTGCACCCAAATGGCCCGCGCGGCGGTGGTGCCCCCCCTGGCCATTGCCCGGGGCGAAGGCCCCTGGTTGTTGGATGTTGAGGGACGTCGCTACTTTGACGCCAACAGTTCTTGGTGGGTCAATTTGTTTGGCCACTCCGACCCGGGCATTCACCAGGCCATCAAGGACCAGCTTGACCGCCTGCCCCATGTGATGTTGGCCGGTTGTACCCACGAGCCCGCGGTGACGCTGGCAGAAAAATTATCGGCCTTGACCCAAGGGGCTTTGGGCCACACTTTTTTTGCCAGTGACGGGGCCTCGGCGGTGGAAATCGCGCTCAAGATGAGCTTTCACAGTTGGAAAAACCAGGGTCTGGCGCAAAAAAAAGAATTTATCTGCCTGCGCAACGGCTACCACGGCGAAACCATAGGGGCCCTGGCAGTCACCGATGTGGCGATTTTTCGGGATGCCTATGAACCCTTGCTGATGCAAGCGCATCTGGTGGCCTCGCCCGACTCCCGACATGAGGGCTCCGAAGCGCTGGCGCTGGCCGATTTGCGGCGCACCCTGAGCCAACGCCAGGGCCAGGTGGCCGCGGTCATCCTGGAGCCGCTGGTGCAATGCGCGGCGGGCATGGTAATGCACAGCCCCGCCTATTTGCGCAGCGTGCGGGCTTTGTGCGACGAGTTCGAGGTGCACCTGATTGCCGATGAAATTGCCGTGGGCTGTGGCCGCACAGGCACTTTTTTCGCCTGGGAACAAACCCATGAGGGCCTGTCGGGCGATCCCGTCAAACATTGGCCCGACTTCATCACCCTGTCCAAAGGCATCAGCGGCGGCACCCTGCCCCTGTCCCTGGTCTTGAGCACCGAAGCCGTGTTTCAAAGCTTTTGGAGCGACGAGGTGGCACGCGGCTTTTTGCACTCGCATTCCTACACCGGCAACCCACTGGCCTGTGCCGCCGCCAATGCGGTGCTGGACCGCTTTGCCCAAGCCCAAGTGGTGGCACAAAATCAAATTCAGGCACAACACCTGCGCCAGGCCTTGGCGCCACTGGCCCAGGACCCCCGGGTGCAACATTGGCGCCAGCGCGGCATGGTGGTGGCTTTTGATGTGGTCGGCAAGCACGACCGTTTTGCCGAGCGCTTTCACCAAGCGGCGCGCCAACATGAGTTGCTGATTCGCCCGATTGGTCAAACGGTCTATGTGATGCCGCCTTATTTGATCGACGCGGCGACCGCGCAATTTTTGTTCGAGGGCATTCGGCGCAGTCTGAACGAGGTAGTGCATGGTTGACGAAATCTCTTCCCTGTTAAACCCCTTCAAAACCAAACTGCAAACCCTGGCAGACCAGCAGTTGATTCGGGTGCTGCGCGCGGCCGAAACGGGCACCGCCCCACACCAGCGGGTGCACAGCGGCCAGCACCAAGACCCGCACACCAGCCAAGACTTGCTGATGTTTTGCTCCAACGACTACCTGGGCTTGGCGGCCCATCCCGACATCGCAGCGGCCTTGATCGAGGGCGTGGATTTGTACGGCGCTGGCTCGGGTTCTTCGCACCTCATCAGCGGTCACTCGGTCGCCCACCAGGCCTTGGAAGCGGCCTTGGCCGCCTGGGTACAGCCCCAAATCCCGCAGGCCCAAGCGCTTTATTTTTGCACCGGCTACATGGCCAATCTGGCAGTGATTTCGGCTTTGGCCGATGAGCACACCGCCATTTTTTCGGAAGCCTTGAACCATGCTTCCTTGATCGATGGGATTCGCCTGGCGCGGGCCAAGGGGGCCCAGATGCACCGTTACCCCCACCTGGATTTGGCCACCCTTGCCGAGCAATTGGCGCAGAGCCCAGCGGCGGTCAAACTCATCGTCACCGATGCCGTCTTCAGCATGGATGGCGAATTGGCGCCTTTGGCTGATTTGTTGGCGCTGGCAGAACAACACCAGGCCTGGCTGGTGGTGGACGATGCCCACGGCTTCGGCGTGCTGGGCCCCAACGGACAAGGCACGCTGGCGCATTTTGGCTGTCGCAGCCAGCGCCTGATTTTGGTCGGCACCCTGGGCAAGGCCGCCGGTGTGGCCGGGGCCTTTGTGGCGGCGCATCCCACCCTCATTCAATTTCTGATTCAAACCGCCCGCCCCTACATCTTCACCACCGCCGCGCCGCCTGCTGTGGCCCATGCCCTGTTGACCAGCCTGGCGCTGATGCAAGACGAGCGCGGCCAAGCCCGACGCGAACAGTTGAGGCGCCTGCAAACCCAGTGGCAAACCGGGATGCGCGCGCTCCTGGCACGCCGACCCGATCTTGGCTGGACCCTGATCGACAGCCCCACCCCCATCCAACCCCTGGTGGTGGGTGACAACGCCACCGCACTGGCGCTGGCCGCTGGTTTGGAAAAACGTGGCATCCGGGTGCCTGCCATCCGCCCCCCCACCGTGCCGGCGGGCACCGCCCGCCTGCGCGTGACCCTGTGTGGCAGCCACACCGAAGCCGATGTGGCCCAGTTGCTGGCGGCCTTGGAAGCCGAAGCCAACGGACAAGCAAATTCGCCAACATGACCCCTGCCTTCTCTGGATTTTTCATCACCGGCACCGACACCGAAATCGGCAAAACCGCCCTCACTGCGGCCCTCACCCATTTGCTGGGCCAAAGCGGTCGGCGCGCGGTCGCCATCAAACCGATTGCAGCGGGCCTGGAACAGGTGGATGGCCGCTGGGTCAACGACGATGTGCAACGCCTGCGTGCAGCCAGCAACATCGAAGTGCAAGACCAGGAGGTCGGCCCGCTGCAACTGCGCCATGCCTGTGCCCCGCACATCGCCGCCGTCTTGGAAAACGTGGCGATTGACCGCCAAGCCTTGCTGGCCGAGGTTCGGCGCACAGCGGCCAAGGCCGAGGTCAGTGTGGTGGAAGGGGTGGGCGGGTTTTGTGTGCCGCTGGTAGAGGGAGCGTCCCCCTGGGACAGCGCCGACCTGGCCGTGGACTTGGCCTTGCCGGTGGTGCTGGTGGTGGGCATGCGCTTGGGCTGCATCAACCATGCGCTGTTGAGCGCCGAGGCGATTCGCGCCCGGGGTCTGAAATTGGTGGCCTGGGTGGCCAACCAGGTGGATCCGAACATGGGCCATGCCGACGCCAACTTTGCCACTCTGAGTCAAAGGCTGCAAGCCCCCTGCTGGGGTCGGGTGCCCTTTTTGCTCCAAGCCGACCCGGCCCACATTGCGCCTTATTTGAATGCGCCAGCGGTGCTCCAGGAATTGGTGGCCCATCCGGCTCCGAGCCCACGCCAAAACATCGTCATTCTGATTTCGGGTTCGGGCTCGAACATGCAGGCCATTGCCGAAACCGCACAGACCGAACAATGGGCCCAGCGCCACGGCATCCAGATTGCGGCGGTGATCAGCAACCGGGCCGACGCAGCGGGCCTGCCAATCGCCAAGCGCCTGGGCCTGCACACCGAGGTCTTGCCGCACACGCAGTTTGCATCACGCACCGATTTCGATGCCGCTTTGCGCCAATTGATCGACCGTTTTGCCCCCGATCTGGTGGTGCTGGCGGGCTTCATGCGGGTGCTCACGCCCGAGTTTGTGCAGCACTATGCGGGTCGGCTGATCAACATTCATCCCTCCTTATTGCCCGCTTTCCCTGGCTTGAACACCCACCAGCGTGCCATTGAAGCAGGCTGCAAAGTCGCCGGGGCCACGGTGCATGAGGTCAGTGTGGAGGTGGACCAGGGCCACATCCTGGCCCAGACCGTGGTGCCCGTCTTGCCCGATGACGACGCCGAGACTTTGGCGCAACGCGTGCTGGCTGCCGAACACCGGCTTTACCCAACCGCAGTGCGCCAAAAACTCAGCCAAAAACTCAGCCAAAATTGAAGCCAGACACGCGGGTTTCCAACACCCGGTCCGTGAACACCTTGCGTCCCAAGTCTTGGCCGGCAGCGCCAGCCACCACCATCAAGGGCAGCAGGTGTTCTTCTGCCCTGGGCGGGTGGCACCAGCGCGCCATCGGCGCTTGTGCCCAATCGATCAGGGCCTGATTGCGCTCAGGCACAGGGGAGGCCATTGCCTGGGTTAACCAATCGTCAAACGCATCGGAAATGGGGCCGAAACGCGGGTCACGGTAGCCCCGCATGTTGTGGAAACTCATGCCACTGCCGATGATCAAAATGCCTTCATCGCGCAAGCTCGCCAAGCTTCGCCCCAGTTGCAAATGGGCGGCCGGGTCCAGGCTTTTCAGCAAGGAAACCTGCACCACCGGAATGTCTGCCGCAGGGAACATCAGCATCATGGGAATGAACATGCCGTGGTCAAAACCCCGGTTGGGGTTGGGGTGCGAGGCCTGACCGGCCTGGGCCAACAAAGTCTCAACACGGGCGGCCAGTTCCGGCGAGCCCGGTGCGGGGTAGGTCAGCTCATAGGTGTGGGGCGGAAAACCATAGTAATCAAACAGCAGCTCAGGCCTGACCCCATTCATCACGCCCACATCGGACTCCAGCCAATGGGCCGAGACCATGACGATGCCCCGAGGCTTGGCGGGCAAAGTGGCGGCCTGGGATTTCAGGTAGTCGGCCATGCGGTCCCAAGTGTCTGGCGGGCTGTATTCCATGAAAAAGCAGGGGCCACCCCCATGCGGGATGTACCAGGTGGGCATGCGAAGCGAGGGCGATGTGACGGTGTTCATGCCATCTACCTTAGCCGCCAGGCGGCTCAAAGGTGGTAAGCCAATTGCAATACATCCTGCAATTTTTTTGATTGTTTGAGCGCCATCTTCAACACGGCCCGATCGAGTTCATTGAGCTGGTCCGGGTCAATCCGGTTTTCAGCCCCCGAGGGCAGGTTCTCGCGCTGGTGCAGCAGGCGCAATTTCTGGATGAACAAGAACCCGTCCACCATGGCCTCCACATCCTCCCCCACCAAGGCCCCGCGCCGCACCAGGGTGCGCAGGCGCTCGATGGTGGAGGTTTCGCTCACCCCATGGGCCAAGGCCAAAATGCGCGCAGCATCGACAAACAGGCGCGAGCCAAAGGCCTTCAGGTCCAGGGTGTTGGGAAAGTCTTTGTCGTCGTCAAAAACAAAGTCCCGGATCAGGCCCAGCGGGGGACGGGCCTTGAGCGCCGTTTCTGCCATGAAGCGCAAGAACAGGCCTTCCTGGGGCACGCTTTTTTGCAAGCCCAGATGCAAGGCTTCGGCCAAAGCCTCTTGGCCATAAAGGGGCCGAAAGTCAAAGAAGATCACCGCGTTGAGCATGGCCTGGGCATCGCCGCTGCGCATCCAGTCGGCAAAGCGTTGACGCCACTCGGCCAGCGACAAACACAGCTCGGGGTTGCTGGCCATGATGTTGCCCTTGCACAAGGGGAAACCACAGGTGTCCAGTCGGTCATTCACCACCGCAGCGAAGGGCAAGAAGGCTTGCCGGGTGGCCTCCACCTCTTCGGGCTTGCAATCGAACAGCAGGCCATTGTCCTGATCGGTGGCCAGGGTTTGCTCAAAGCGCCCTTCCGAACCAAAGGCCAGCCAGCACCAGGGCACCGGGGGCAGGGTGAAATCACGTCGGGTCAATTCCACCACCCGCATCACCAGCAAATCATTCAGGGTGGACAGGGTTTGCATGACCTGCTCGGCAGCAGCCCCCTCGGACAACATGCGCTTGGCCACTTGTTGCGCCTCGTCAGCGGCCATTTCCAACACATGCATGTCGCGCGCCTCACGAATGGTCATGCTCAACGCTTTGGCGTTGCCACGCTGCACATCCAGGATGTCGCTTTGCGAAATCACCCCCACCAAGCGCCCCGCCGCGTCGACCACGATCAGGTGATGAATGCCATGTCGGGCCAACAACATCTCGGCCTGGTAAGCCTTGGCGCGCCAGTTCAACAGGATCAAATGGCTGTCGGAGATGAGCGACAAAATCATCGTGTCCAGGTCCAGGCCATGCAAAGCCACCTTGTGCAACAAATCGCGCAAGGTGAAAATGCCCATCGGGCGGCCGCTCTCAGGCTCAACCACCACCACCGAACCCACTTTTTCAGCGGCCATCAAAGCCACCACTTCGCGCAGCAAAGCGTCGGGCATGACCGTGACGGGCTTGCGACGCAGGAATTCAGCCAAGGGGCTGTGCAGGGTGAGGCGGTTGCGGGCGACCATCAACCAGCCAGCCTCAGTATTGAACCCGGGCGTACCGGGTTTTTTGTGAGGCTTGCAGCGCTTGTGCCAAGGTGTGAATACCGCGCTGACGCAACAAGGGCAAGAGTTTCAGGAACACCTGGCCGGTGATCAAGGCATCTTGCACCGCATCGTGCCGACCTTCGGCCTGCACGCCCAAGCGGGCGGCAATGGCTTCCAAAGCGTGGTTGTCCTGCTCCGGATGAAGCCAAGCCGAGAGCAGCAGGGTGTCAAGGACGGGCTGCAAGAATCGCACCCCACTTTTGTCTTCGCGCAACTGCAAGAAGCGCAAATCGAAAGCGGCATTGTGTGCCACCAGCACCGTGTCACCACAAAAAAAGTGAAATTCAGGCAACACTTCGTCGATGCGGGGTTGGCCTTTGAGCTGGGCCTCGTGAATGCCGTGAATGGCCATGCTCGCCGGGGAGATCGGGCAGCCCGGATCGATCAACTGATTGAAAATTTCTGCCGTCAACAAACGCCGGTTCACAATGCGCACCGCACCAATTTGAATGATCTGATCCACCGATGGGTTGAGTCCGGTGGTTTCGGTGTCAAAAACGGTAAAGCCTAAGCGGCCCAAATCCTGCTGCTGCAGCAAGGCCAGGCTGGGACTGGCCTCCAAATTCTGGAACAGGTCGAAATCATAAAACTCGGGCCGGTGGTGCCACGCCCGGGGCGTGGCGTTCAGGACCGAGGCCGGCACCAAGGGCGCGGAGGGGCTCGGGGTGTCAGCAAAATTCACGGGCTCCTGGTGCATGAACATCAACACATAGCCCGTGATGTCCAGGCCCTGCGCCTCGTCGGCACTGGCCATGCTGATGGGGGCCAGTTGGACCTCATAAACCTCGCCCGCGACCGCCCCCGGCAAGGCCAATTGCAGCGAGGGCTCCGCCTCGCCTTGAATCACCTGCTCCAGCAATTGGGCTTGCGCCTGGGCCAGAGCGGGCTCCGACAAAACGCTGTAAATGGATCGGCCCAGACCAATTTTGGGATTGCCGCCCAAGCGGCCTTCCCGTGCCTTGGGGTTGTAGAGCACCACCCGCCCCGCTGGATTGACCACCACCACCCCCACCGGCAACTGGGCCAGCAGCACCGCCAGACAGCTGCGCTCTGACGCCACGGCTTCGCGTGCCGCTTGCACCTGGTTTTGCACATCCGCCAGGAGATGGTCACGCTGGTCGGCCAGTTGATTGGCGGCTGCGGCCAGGGCCTGCACTTCCAGCGGGCCCGTCACGGCCACCCGAAAATCCCGGTTGGATTCGTTCATGATCTGCAGCTGCTGGGCCATTTGAGCCAGGCCTTTGACATACGAACGAAAGAGCTTGTGCAGCAAGACCAAACCGGCCACAAAGCCCAAGAAAGTCAGCAAGCCACCCGTCAACCAATGTGGCGCAACCAAGCGCAGCACGTCGTGGCGCTCAGACTCGGGCATGTCCAGATACACCACGGTGACGGTCAAAACAAATGGCCCGGTCATCAACAGACCCAGGGCCAGCGTCGCCAAAACAAAGCGGGCGTTGGCGCTGATCCGGGTCAGCTCAAGAGGGAGGGACAAGGGCTTCACGGCGCCCAGTTTAGCAAGCGTCGCTCAGACCGTGGCCAAGGCCATCACACCCGCCGCTGTGTTGGAAATCGGGATGTGGTAATTTTGGTGAACGGTGCTGACCTGGTCGCCCAAAGCACCCCGCATGGCCAACCACATCACCAGCTCCACACCTTGGGTCCCGGTTTTTTCAACCAACTCATGGATGCTGAACTGTGTGGCCCAAGCCGGGTTGTCTTGCAGGCTCTTCATGAATTCCAAATCAAAAGGTTTGTTGATGTGCCCTGCCCGTGCCCCATCCAATTGATGGCTCAAGCCGCCGGTGCCGATCACGACCACTTTTTTGTCGCTGTCCCAGTTTCGAATGGCCTCACCCACCGCCTGACCCAGCTTGTAGCACCGCTGCGCCGACGGCATGGGGAACTGCACCGTGTTGATGCACACCGGCACGGTCAATACCGGGCACTCGGCGCCGGGCCAGAACAACTTCAAAGGCAGGGTGAAGGCATGGTCCACCCACATTTCCTGGCAGGTCGTGATGTCGAACTCCTGCTCAATCAGGTGGTTGATCAAATGCCAAGACAATTCGGGCGTGCCCTTGAAGGGAGGCAGCGTCGGAATGCCCCAGCCTTCGTCGGCATTGCGGTACTCAGGGGCTGCGCCGACCGAGAAAGTCGGCATTTTGTCGAGGAAGAAATTCAGACCATGGTCGTTGTAAAACACCACAGCCACATCGGGCTGGGTTTGGGCCAACCATTCATGAATGGGGGGAAAGCTGTCAAAGAACGGCTTCCAGTAAGGGTCTTGTTGGGTTCCCTTGGCAATCGCTGCGCCAATGGACGGGATATGGGAAGAGGCGAGTCCGCCGACGATGTGGGCCATCTGATTCTCCTTATTGGGCCGCTGCCCGCAATTTGGCTTGAAATTGTGCTTTGGTCATGCCGGTCTGGGCTGCGCCCAGGTCTTGCACATCCAGGCCCAAAATGCCAGCAAATTTGGCCAGGTAATACACATTGCCGCCCGCAGCCAAAAGGCCCAGCACATCACGGTTTTGAATCGCTCGGCGTTGCGACTCGTTCAATCCATAGGACTGCATATAGGCCGCTTCATCGGCTTTGAACGCCTGGCGGTTGTCGGCTGAGTTGAAAGAAAAACACATCTTGTTGAGCGCATAGCCTTTTTGGGCCTGCTCGCCATCAAACAAGGTGGTACCTGGAATGGGGGGGTGGTGTTGGGTCATGGGCTGGAGTTTGTACGGTTTTATTCATAAAATAAACTCATATTTACTAATTTATTTAATGAAAAATATCGATCATTTGGACCTGGATGGCCGTCTGCTCCAACTCTTGGTAACGCTGGTGGAGCTGGGCTCGGTGACCCAAACGGCGCAAAGGATGGACGTGACCCAATCCGCTGTGAGCCACCAACTGGACCGGCTGCGGGCCATTGTGGGCGACGAACTGTTTGTGAAATCCGGACGAGGCATCGTCGCCACAGCGCGGGCCGAGGCCCTGGCCGATCAGGCCAAAGCCTTGCTGGCACAGATGCAGCGCCTAGTTCAAGCCGAGGTGTTTGATGCCAGCCGTTTGAAGCAATGTTTCACCATCGCGGCCAACGATTTGCAACGTGATTTTTTATTGCCCCAGCTGTTGAACCGCCTGCGGGAACAAGCACCCGGGGTGAGCTTGCGGGTGATTCCTTCCGATGTGCCCACCGCTGAGATGCTGCGCGACCAGGCCTGTCAACTCGTGATCAGCCCGCGCCCGCCCGATGCCACCGACATCCGCCACAAACGCCTGTTCACCGACACCTATCGGGTCTTTTTTGACCCCAGCCAACGCAAGGCACCCCGCTCGCTCAAGGCCTTTGAAGCCGCCGACCATGTGCATGTGGTGCACACGACCCAGCGCAAGCTGGAGATTGATGAAGTGCTGGAAAAATCAGGCATCACGCGCCAGTTTGCCGTGACCGTCAGCCATTTTGGCGGGGTCGCCGCCTTCATCCAGGGCAGTCAGCGATTGGCCACCTTGCCCGGGCTGTTGCGCCAGGGCCTGCTCAGGGGCTTGGCCGATGCGCCGCTGCCGATGCCCACCCCAGACATGCCCATGTATGCCATTTGGCATGTGCGCCACCAACGCGACCCGGCCCATGCCTGGCTGCGTGGGGCCTTGTTTCAACGAACCGTGTAGCCGCGCGAATCCATGCACATCGCGAAAGCTTGGTTGTAAGCATTCACATTGCCCGCCACATTGGGTTGCGCGGCGGCCCAGTTGCTGCATTGGTTGGCGTCGGCCTGAACCTGGGCGGCGGGCTGACCATTGCGGGGGTAGATCATGGGGGCGGCAGGCAGGGCTTGGGGCGCCATGGGAGCGGGCTCAACCTGAGTCGGCACGACCGTTTCAATGCCTTGTGGGGGCTCCACCACCACATAGCCGCCCGGGGCGGCTTGGTAATAAACCCCGTTGGCGTAGTAGTAGGTCAAGCCGGCAAAAGCCAACACCATCATGTCGACGGGCAACATGGGCACCACCAAGCCAAAAGACGGACGGGCCACACAGTAATAACCCCCGCAAGGCGAATACCAAATACCGGCATGGTAAAAAAAGCGGCCGTCACCCACTCGAATGGCGGGGCCCGGCAGGGCGCCAATGCGCACGCCCACCGCTGGGTAAGCCGCAGGCCGACCATGACGGACCTCCATCCCAGGACGACCGCGCTCTTCACGCTCATGGGGTTCAGCCCAGACAGTCGTTTGAAAAGCCAGCAAGGTGGCGGTCAAAGCCGCCCACTTCAAAACGGGCCCATTGAATTCAAATGTCAATTTCATGATCGATTACTCCAAGATTCAGCGATTCATTTTAGGAGGGGTTGATGAACTAAAGTAAATAATCAGGGCCACATCTCACGCCCTGATCGGATTTATTACACTCACTGACGATGCGTGTGTTGGGCCGTTCTTGGTCGATCTACTTTCAAATTTCTATGTGGTTTCGCCGTTTCACCGCCCTGCTGAGTCTGGGACTTGTACTCTTATCGGGGTGCGGAGGCGGTGGCAGCTCGTCTTCCGTCACGACCAGCAGCACCTCCAACACAGCCACCCCTTTGGCCGCCAACGCCATCAACGTGCAGGTGACCGGTGGCATTCAAGGTGGTTTTTCCAACCTGCTGATGGCGTCGGTCACGGTCTGCATTCACGGCGCCACCCGCTGCCAAACAATTGACAATGTGCAAGTCGATACCGGCTCAACCGGCCTGCGCCTGCTGGCCTCGGCCTTGAGTGGCCTGGCCTTGCCAGCGATCGCGGGCAACAGCAACGGTTCGACTCTGTACGAATGTGCCGACTTTGCCGATGGCGTGGTGTGGGGCCAAATGGCCACTGCCGACGTCAAATTGGCCAGCGAATTGGCCAGCAACCTCCCCATCCAAATCATTGCAGACACCTCGGCTTTCGCCAGCATGCCCAGAACTTGCAGCGACCTGGGCAGCAACCAAAGCTCTTTGGCGGCCTTGGGCGCGAACGGCATATTGGGTGTCGGCTTGTTTGCCCAAGATGGTGGCGCTTATTTCTCTTGCACTGCCGCTGGCAGTTGCAGCAGCACTCAGGTGGACACCGCCAACCGTACCAGCAATCCAGTGGCCAGTTTCAGTACCGACAACAATGGCGTGGTGATTCAATTGCCGGCGGTGGGAACCAGCGGCACGAACAGCCTCAGTGGCAGTTTGATTTTTGGCATCAACACCCAAAGCAACAACCAATTGAGCAGCAGCGCCACCGTGATATCGGTCCCCGCCACAGGACCACAGGCGGGCTACTTCAGCGCCACCCTCAATGGCCTGACCCTGCCCGACAGTTTTCTGGATACGGGTTCCGGTGCTTATTTCTTTGATGACAGCGGCTTGCCGGTGTGCGCCAACAATAGCGATGCAAAAGACATGTATTGCCCCGGCAGCAGCCAGGCCGCCTCGCAGCTCAGCCTGAGCGTCAACCTGGCAGGTCATGCGGTGACGGTGAATGTGGCCAACGCCAGTTTTTTATACCAACAGAGCACCAATGGGGCCGAAAATGCGGTGTTCAGCAACTTGGCTGGCACCACGGGCGGCGTGCTGGGCCAATCGTTTGACTTTGGTCTGCCCTTCTTCTTTGGCCGCACGGTCTACACCGGTTTTGCCGTGCCTGGCAACACCAGCGGCCCTTATTACGCATTCCAATAAAAAAGCCACCTGAATCAGGTGGCTTTTCAGCGCTGACCGCAGAGGGGGCTCTGGTCAACCAGCAGGGAGCTTAAGCCTTCTTGGCGAATGCGCTGCACCAACCCTTGGCCGACACTTGCTTGCCCGCGAACAAGGCGCAACCCCCGGCGGCATCGCCCGCCTTGCCTTGGAACAAGGCGCATTGACCGCAAGCCTGACCGGGCTTGGCTTTGGCAGACTTGCTGGCGTCAGCCACATAACCCAAGGCAGCGGCTTGAGGGTCTTTTTCGTCCACCATGGCGGCTTCGGCCAGGGTCATCGTGGCCAGAGCGCCAGCGCCCAAAACGGATTGAATAACGAAGGTACGGCGGTTGGTTTTCATGAAAGCCTCTTTCAAAGAGTGGTTGCAGTTAAATGGTTCAAGCGCGACGATTCTAGCGAAATCAACTGAATTTTAGGTTCTCCAACCGCCCTTGCAAGGGCAAACACTGACGCAAGTCAAGGAACCGTTTCGTCTATTTCCAGAGCAATCCCGTGGGTCCCCAGTTTCAAAGCGGCAGATTGCCCTCTCAAATCACCCGACTGGGCCAGGGCCTGGCCCGAATGAGAAATGCGGGCTCGCACCCACACCCGGGCCTCGGGCGTTTGACGGGCCCATGCCGACAAGGAGGCCGCTGAACTCATGGCCAGGCGGTCATCGAGCTGAAAATCAAGGGTGTGGTTTGGGGCTTGCAGCAAATCCCGGGCTGGACGGCGCAACACCGCCAAAGGCATGGGCGGGCCATTCACCGCCACGGCCGTGATGAACAGCGTGTCTTGCGGCCCCACCTGTTGCCGCAAGGCTGGGGCCAAGCTGACATGGCCCTGCAAAACGGCCTGTGCATGCGGAGCCACCGGAGGCGCTGCTTCGGCGGGTCGGGACAAGTCCCCGCCTTTTTGACGCGCCGCCGCCATGGCCTGTTGCACCGCCTGAGCCCCCTCAGAACCAGGTGGCAATTGGGCCAGCAAATGGCCCCAATGCACCAAGGCTTGGCTGAAATCACCCATGGCAAAAGACACCTGGCCCGCCAGCAACAGGACCCGACTGTTGTTGGGGTCCGCCGCCAACGCGGCTTGAATCAGGCTGGCGGCCTCGCCTTCAAAATGCCCACCGTGCTGCATCGCCAGCGCCTCCAACCGCTCCAGGTTCAAGACCGGGTCTTGGGTCAAACGGTAAGCCTGCTCAAAACTTTGGGCGGCCAGCTCGAACTGCCCTTGCGCGCGTTGCACCCGCGCCAACACAATCCAGGCCTCCACGTCCGAGGGCCGACTCGCCAGACGTTTCGACAAGCCTCGCGCCAGGGCCTGCGGTGACAGGCCATCGGCCTGCGCCAGGGCCATGACATCGGGGTCCATCACATCGGTTTCGCCCCATTGGCGGTACAACCAAAAAGAAAGCGGCAACAACAGCAGCAAACCCAACACCGTGGCTTGCATGAAACGGGTCAGGCCCTGGGGCCGCTGAGCGGGGGCGGCGAGGGGCGTGGCATCCCCACTCAATTCACTGCTCAAGCGTTGGGCGATTTCGGCACGCGCCAGCCGCCACTGCGATTCGGACAGCTGACCTGCCGCATGCTCGGCATTCAATTCACCGAGTGCTTCTTGGTAAATGGCGGCACTGGTTTGGGCCTGGTCATCCAGCGAGGCCTCTGGCCAGTCGGTCTGCGCCATCCGTTGCACCGACGCACGCCACAAAGCACGGGCCAACACAAGGACCACCACCAAACTCAACAAAACCGACAAGGCCACAAAGGCCGGAGGCGCATTCAGGTTCATATTCCATCCCGGTCTTGCAAAACCGCGTCCACCAAACGCTGGGCCTCGTCACTGAGTGCCATCGGCGCTGGCGGCACCGTGGGCTTGGCGCGACGGGCACGCAAAGCCAGCCAGGCCAAGCCCAAGCCCAAGCCCAGCAGCGCTGCGGGCCCCCACCAAAGTGCCCAAGTGGTGGGCTTGACCTCGGGTCGGTAGAGCACAAAATCACCATACCGTGCGACCAAATAGGCCTTGATCTCGGCATCCGTCTTGCCTTGACGGATCAGGCCACGGACCTCGTCACGCAAGTCTTTCGCCAAATCCGCCCGGGACGAAGCCAGGGTTTCGTTTTGGCACACCAGGCAACGCAGCTCTTCAGAAATGTGAACCATGCGCGCCTCCACCCAGGGCTCGTCACCCAAGGGAATGGCTTCTTTGGCCAGCACCGGGCAGGCGCACGTCAAAGCCAGCGCCAGCCAAACAGCCACCCACCAGGACCCGCCCCATGACCGCAGGAAAGTTAGACTCATCTTCATGAGGCCTCCGACTTTGGCAGAGGCTCGTGTTGCAACTTCTCAATCAGAGGCTTGACGGTTTCCGTCAAAATTTCAGGCGTCAAAACACCCACCACCTTGTAGCGAATCAGGCCAGCTTTGTCGATGACGTAGCTTTCCGGCACGCCATACACGCCATAGTCCATGCCCACCCGGCCATCGACATCCAGCACCGTGACCGCATAGGGGTTGCCATGTTTTTTTAGCCAAGCCGCCGTTTTGGTGCGCGCCATTGACAGCCGCGTGGACGCGGACAAGACTTGGCCCGCCTCGTCTTGGTCGGTCTGAATTTCTTTGTAATTCATGCCCACCACCGGCGCCAAGCCCTGCTGGGCAAACTGCATCAACATGGGGTGCTCTTGCTGGCAGGGCAGGCACCAGGTGGCCCAGACATTGAGCAACCACACTTGGCCCTTCATTTGTTCGGGGCTGAAACGGGGGCCCTCTGCCCCCACGGTTTCCAACACAAAAGTGGGGGCGGGGCGGTCGATCAGGGGCGAGGGAATTTCATGCGGGTCGCGCTTCAGACCCACCGCCAAGAACGCCACCAACGCCAAAAACACAATCAAAGGAATGAGGGCCAAACGCATGGTCAATCTTTCATTTTTGCGATGGCTTTCGATAGCGCCGATCGGCAGCAGCCACCACGCCACCTGCCATCATCAACAAAACCCCCGCCCAAATCCAGGACACAAAGGGTTTGTTGTAGACCCGCAAACTCCACTGGGTTTGCGCCGGGTTCATGGGCTCGCCCAAGGAGACATAAAGATCACGCCAGGGGGACACGTCAATCGCCGCCTGGGTCATGGGCATGGGACTGGAAAAATAGCGTCGTTTCTCGGGGTGCAAAACCGCGACCCTTTGCTCGCCCTGGAAGACCGAGACCTCAGCGCGTTTGGCGGCGTAATTGGGGCCCGGCACTTCTTGAACACCGTCCAACACAAAATGGTAAGTTTGCAAATTCAGGGTGTCGCCCAAACCCATGCTCACATCGCGCTCGACCTCATAGCCTTTGACCAAGGTGATCCCCAACACCAGCACGGCCAAGCCCAAATGGGCCAGGTGCATGCCCAAAAATCCCATCGACACCCGGCCGGGGGCCCACCAACGCGGCATCAAATGCTGCAGGGTACCGGCGGCCACCCAGGTCGCCAGCCCCACGCCCAAAGTCACGCCCGGCGACCAAAGCGAAACACCCAGGGCGTGCCCCAACCACGCGGGCACCAGCAGCCCCACCGACCCGCTCAGCAAGACCAAAGGCCAGAGTCGGCGCAAAACCACCCCCCACTCGGTGTCTTTCCAGGTCGCCACCACGCCGGGCACCAAGAGCAACAAAACCGGCACCATCAGCGGCACAAAAACCAGGTTGAAGTAAGGGGCTCCGACCGATAATTTGCCCAGATTCAAGGCATCAATCACCATCGGGTAGACCGTGCCCAGCAAGACCGCCGCGCAGGCCACCACCAAGAACACGCTGTTCAACAACAACAAGGTTTCGCGCAACACCGGGGTGCCCGCTACCGCCTTCAGCTTGGGCGCACGCCAGGCAAACAAGGTCAGCGAGGTGCCGACCACCAAGGCCAAAAAGACCAGAATAAACACGCCCCGCTTGGGGTCCGAAGCAAAGGCGTGCACCGAGTTGAGCACGCCCGAGCGAACCAAAAACGTGCCCAGCAACGACAAAGAAAACGCCGCAATCGCCAGCAACACGGTCCAGGCTTTGAAGCCGCCGCGCTTTTCGGTCATCATCAAAGAGTGCAACAAGGCCGTGCCACACAGCCAGGGCAAGAGCGAGGCGTTCTCCACCGGGTCCCAAAACCACCACCCCCCCCAACCCAACACGTTGTAGGCCCACCAGGAACCCAGGCCAATGCCAAAGGACATGAAGACCCAGGCCACCAAGGTCCAGGGCCGCGACCAACGCGCCCAAGCCACATCGAGCCGCCCCGACAACAGGGCCGCAATGGCAAAGGCAAAGGCCACCGAAAAACCCACATAGCCCATGTAAAGCATGGGGGGGTGAATCACCAAGGCCGGGTCTTGCAGCAAGGGGTTCAGGTCTTTGCCCTCTTGCAAGGCGGGCACCAAACGCTCGAAGGGGTTGGAGGTGGTGAGGATGAACAGCAAAAAGCCCATCGCCACAAAGCCGAGCACCGACAGCACCCGCGCCACCATCGGCAAAGGCAGTGGTTTGGAAAACACCGCCACGGCCAAGCCCCAGAGGCTCAAAATTTCGACCCACAGCAACAGCGACCCCTCATGCCCGCCCCAAATGGCAGCGAACTGGTAGTGCGCGGGCAGCAGTGAATTGGAATGCTCGGACACATAGCGAACCGAAAAATCATTGCTCAAAAACGCGGCGGCCAGACTGGCGAACGCCAAGCTGATCAACACAAACAACAGCACCGCACAGGGCCGCGCCAGGGCCTGCCAAAGGGCCATGCGCGAAGCCGGCTTCAAGGTGCCCAGCAGAGGCAGAACGGCCTGGATCAGGGACACCCCCAGCGCCAGAATCAAACAAAAATGCCCCAGTTCAACCCACATAAGAACCCACTTTCGAACTGCCCTTCAAAGCGACGCTCAAGGCGAATTGGCCAGCTTGCCGGCCAGTTTTCTGGCGGCCGCATCGTCCAAGGCCTGCTTGGCTTCGGGTGGCATGTAGTTCTCGTCGTGTTTGGCCAACACCTCCGAGGCAACGAATTGACCCTGGGCGTTGAGTTGGCCCTGAGCCACCACCCCCCGACCTTCTTTGAACAAATCGGGCAGCAAGCCGTCATACACCACCACCGCATCGTGGCGGGTGTCGGTCACCACGAAGGACACCTGCATGCCCTGGCGCTGCAAACTGCCCTCCTTGACCATGCCCCCCACCCGGAACACCTGGCCGTGCGGGGCCTGGCCCGACTGAATTTGGCTGGGCGTAAAAAAGAACACCAGATTGCTTTGGAAGGCGTTCAAGACAAAGTAGGCGGCAGCGCCCAAGGCCAGCAGGCCAATTCCAATGAACAAAAGACGTTGATGACGAGGTTTCATGGGGTCTGATTGTCGCTGAGTTCGTTGGCCAGAATTTGCCCTGTCCGGCGCGTGGTGCGGCGGGCTTGAAGCACTTCCAGCGCCAAAGCAGCCAGCACCGCACCGTAGCTCCCCCAAACATAAAAGCCATAGCCGCCCATGGCCCAAAAAGCCTCTGAATTCGCCCAGTTCATGCCACTGCCTCCCATTCATTCTGCCGGACTCTGACCAGGTCTTGCACCCAAGCCGTCTCATGCTCACGCACCAGAATCAAGCTGCGGACCCGGTACAAAGCCATGCCAATGGCATACGCCCAGCAGGCCAGGGTCACCAACAACAGGCTCCACAACATCGTCTGTGCCATGCTCGGGGCCCGGGTCATGGAAATGCTGGCCCCCTGGTGCAAGGTGTTCCACCATTTGACCGAAAAATAAATGATGGGCACATTGATCACCCCGACCAAGGCCACCAAGGCCCCGGCCTGATCCCGCCGGCGGGGGTCATCAATCGCGCGGGTCAAGGCCAGATAACCCGCATACAAAAACAACAAAATCAGCTCGGAAGTCAGGCGCGCATCCCAAACCCACCAGGTGCCCCACATGGGCTTGCCCCACAACGCGCCGGTCCACAAGGACAAAAAGCAAAACAGGGCGCCTGTCGGTGCCAGGGCTTGGGCCATCAAACCGGAGAGCCGGGTTTTAAAGCCCAAGCCCAAAGCCGACCAAAAAGCCATGGCCCCATAAATCACCATCGACATCCACGATGCGGGCACATGGATGAAGATGATGCGGTAGGCCTCACCCTGCTGGGCATCGGTCGGGGCCACAAAAAAACCCAGGTACAAACCCGCCAGGCCCAGCAAGGCCGCGAGCACAAAACAAAGGGGATAGAGCCGTCCCGCCAGACCATAAAACCGCTGCGGCGACGCATATTGAAGCCAAGGCAAAACCATGCTTTATTCCAACGCAATTTTCAGGGCCGATGACGCGGCCCAAGGACACAAAAAGAGGGCCAGCATCAGCACCGCCATGAGCAAGGACACATGAGCCTGCGCCCCCAAACCACTCATTTCGGCCTGCACGGCCCCCGCACCAAACACCAGGGTGGGAATATAAAGCGGCAGCACCAAGAGCGACAACAGCAACTCGCTGCTGCGCAAACCCAAGGTCAAGGCGGCCCCCACGGCCCCGATCAACGACAGACTCAGGGTCCCCACCAGCAAAGTCAACATCAGAATTTTGACCGCATCCCAAGGCAAATCGAACTGCAAAGCCAACAGCGGCGACAAAATGACCAGGGGCAAGCCCGACAAAAGCCAATGCGCGACAATTTTGGTCGCCACCAACAAAGGCAAGGGCGTGGCCGACAACAGCAACTGCTCCAGGCTACCATCCGCCTCATCGGCCCCGAATAAACGCCCCATGGACAGCATCGCCGAAAGCAAGGCCGCCACCCACAAAATGCCGGGGCCAATCAAGCGCAAAGTGCCCATTTCAGGGCCAATCGCCAACGGGAACAACGCCGCCACCACCACAAAGAAAAACACCACGGTCGCCAGATCGCTTTGGCGTCGCGCCGCCACTTTCAGGTCACGCAACAACAAAGCCCACAGGGTTTGGCGCAGGGAAGGGGCCGAGGACAACACAGGGGCGGCGCTCATGCGGCAAACGCCCCCAAATCCAGCGTTTCACCCGGCGCCTGAAGCGCGATGGGCTGGTGGCTGGTGAACACCAGCAGACCGCCTCGCGCCAAGTGTTGGTCCAGCAGATCTTGCAGGCTGCTTTGCGCCGCCACATCCAGGGCGGCAACCGGCTCGTCCAGAATCCACAAGGGGGCTTGCCCCAAAATCAAGGCGGCCAGGGTCACGCGGCGTTTTTGCCCCTGCGACAAAACCTTCACCGGCCATTGCGACCGCCCCTTCAAGCCCACCTGGACCAAAGCGTCTTGCGCGGCCTGCGCTGACACCGAAGTGCCGCGCAAAGCGGCACCCGACATCAAATTTTCATGCGCGCTGAGCTCTTCTTTGAGGGCCAAACCATGGCCTTGGTAGTGCAACTCGGCATGGAATGCCGAGCGAGTCGTTTGGATGTTTTGGCCTTGCCAGCGCACTTCGCCCTGAGCGGGCGTTGACAGACCACACAAAATTCGCAGCAAACTGGTTTTGCCAGCCCCATTGGGGCCTTTGACCTGAAGCCAACGGCCCGGCTGGAGGTGGAAATGAAGGCCCTGAAACAACCGTTTGGAGCCACGCTGACAGGACAGTTGATGGGCCGAAAGCATGCAAGATGATACCAGTATGATTCGCCCATGCCGTCTCTTTACCTGACCATTGCCACCCGTGAAAGCCGCCTTGCCCTGTGGCAGGCCGAACATGTCAAAGCCCTGTTGCAACAACAAGGCCATCACATTGAACTGCTGGGCATGACCACCCAAGGCGATCAGATGCTGGAGGTGAGTTTGAGCAAAGTGGGCGGCAAAGGCCTGTTTGTCAAAGAACTGGAAGTCGCCTTGGCGCAAGGCCGCGCCCAATTGGCGGTGCATTCGCTCAAAGACGTACCGATGGAGCTGCCCCCCGGCTTCGAGTTGGCCTGTGTCATGCGCCGCGAAGACCCGCGCGATGCCTGGGTGTCCCCTGCCTACGCCAGCCTGGACGACTTGCCCGAAGGGGCCGTGGTCGGCACTTCGAGCCTGCGCCGCACGGTCTTGCTGCGCCAACTGCGCCCCGACTTAAAAATCGAAGCCCTGCGCGGCAACCTGGACACCCGACTGCGAAAACTCGACGCAGGCCAATACGCCGGTATTGTGTTGGCGGCCGCCGGTTTGAAGCGCCTGGGCCTGTCAGACCGGATTCGCACCATTTTTGACACCGAACAAATGCTGCCCGCTGCGGGCCAAGGGGCTTTGGGTATTGAAATTCGCCACTCAACGCAAGACCCCGCACCACCCGGTCTGCTCGACGCCTTGAGCCCCCTCGCCGACGCCAGTACCTGGCTGGCTGTTAGCGCCGAGCGCGCCGTCAGCCGCGCCCTGGGCGGCAGTTGCTCCATGCCCTTGGCCGCCCACGCCGTTTGGCAAGACGACACCCTGCACCTGCAAGCGGCCTGGGGCAACCCCCTCTCGGCCACGCCCCACTTGATTCGGGTGCAAGGCGAGGTCCGCTTGCCAGGGGCCACGGCCAACGCCCACCCACTCAACCCCGAAGCGGCCTTGGCCGCCAGCGCCCTGGGCGAGCAACTGGCCGCCCGACTGCGCCAGCAGGGTGCAACCTCTTCCAGTCCCGCCTGATTTTCCAGCCCTGCCCTATGTTCGCCCCCCTCCAAAACGACACCTTCCTGCGCGCCTGCCTGGGCCAGACCACCGACTACACCCCCCTGTGGCTGATGCGCCAAGCCGGTCGCTACCTGCCCGAATACCGCGCCACGCGCGCCCAAGCGGGCAGCTTCATGGGCCTGGCCACCAACGTGGATTACGCCACCGAAGTCACCCTGCAACCCCTGGAGCGCTACCCGCTGGACGCGGCCATTTTGTTCAGTGACATCCTGACCGTGCCCGACGCCATGGGCTTGGGCCTGTCGTTCGCCTTGGGTGAAGGCCCCAAATTTGCGAAGAACGTGCGCGACGAAGCCGCCGTGGCCGAATTGGCCGTGCCCGACATGGCCAAGCTGCGCTATGTGTTTGACGCCGTGACCTCGATCCGTCAAGCCCTCAACGGTCGCGTCCCCTTGATCGGCTTTTCAGGCAGCCCCTGGACCTTGGCCTGCTACATGGTCGAAGGCGCGGGCTCGGACGACTACCGCCACGTCAAAACCCTGATGTACGCCCGCCCCGACCTGATGCACCGCATTTTGACCCTCAACGCCGACGCGGTGGCGCTCTACCTCAACACCCAAATTGAAGCCGGTGCGCAAGCGGTGATGATTTTTGACAGCTGGGGTGGCGTCTTGGCCGACGGCGCGTTCCAAGCCTTTAGCTTGGCCTACACGAAGCGCGTGTTGGCCCAACTCAAGAAAACCCAAGACGGCCAGACCATCCCCAGCATTGTCTTCACCAAGGGCGGCGGCCAGTGGCTGGACGACATGAAAGACCTGGATTGCAACGTCTTGGGCCTGGACTGGACCACCCACCTGGGCGCCGCCCGCGCCAAGGTGGCCCCCTACGGCAAGGCCTTGCAAGGCAATCTGGACCCCCATGTGCTGTTCGCCCCCCCAGACACCATCGCCGCCCAAGCGCGCCAGGTGTTGGACAGCTTCGGCCGCCCGAGTGCCGGATCGACCCACATCTTCAACCTGGGCCACGGCATCAGCCAACACACCCCGCCGGAAAGCGTGAGCGCCTTGGTGGAGGCGGTGCACTCGCATTCGCGGGCCATGCGCCAACGGACTTGATCAAACCCCTGCCGCCAACCAATCCCGAGGCTGCAAAAAATAATCCAGCTGCTGCTGCTCGGCAGAGTCGGGGGCGTGTTGTTTTTGGTAAGACCAGCTCACCAAGGGCGGCATGGACAGCAAGATGGACTCGGTGCGTCCGCCCGATTGCAGGCCGAAATGGGTGCCCCGGTCCCAGACCAGGTTGAACTCCACATAGCGCCCGCGCCGATACAGCTGGTGCTCGCGTTCGCGCTCGCCATAAGGCGTTTGGGCACGCCGGTTGACGATGGGCAAGTACGCGGGCAAAAAGCAATGGCCCACGCTTTGCAGCATGGCCAGGCTTTGCGCCAGGCCCAGCTCCGAAAAATCGTCAAAAAAGATGCCGCCTACACCGCGCTGCTCACCCCGGTGTTTCAAACAAAAATAGTCGTCGCACCATGTTTTGAAGCGCGGGTAAAGCGTGGGGCCAAAAGGGGCAAGGGCGTCGTGGCAGGTGCGGTGGAAATGCACCGCGTCTTCTTTGAAACCGTAGTAAGGCGTCAGGTCCAGGCCGCCACCAAACCAGGCCACGGGCGCCGACCCGTTGGGGGGGCTGGCGGCGATCATGCGCACATTCATGTGCACGGTCGGCACATACGGGTTGCGCGGGTGAAACACCAAGGAAACCCCCAGGGCTTCAAAAGGCGCGCCCGCCAATTCGGGCCGATGCTGCGTGGCCGAAGGCGGCAACTGAGCCCCTCGAACATGCGAAAACCCGCAGCCCGCACGCTCGAAGACCGTGCCGCCTTCCAGGATTTGGGTGATGCCATTGCCCTGCAATTTTTCTGTGGGCCCTTTGGCCCAGGGATCGACGACAAAAGTACCCCCGTCGATGTCAGCCACCGCCTGGGTGATATCGGCTTGAAGCTGAAGAAGATAGGTTCTGACCTGATCGATCAAGGCATTCATGGCGGCTCAAAAATGAGGGATGATAAACTCAAAGGTTTTCAACCTCACCGCATAGACAACACCATGGGCAACAAAATCGTTACCGAAGCCGATCGCAAAAGCACACCCGCACCCAAACCCATGCCTGGCATGCCCACGCCCACCGGCGGCCGTGGTCAAAAAGTGAGCCGTGAGCGCGGTGTCGCCACCAACAACAAAAAGAACCCCGGCAAGCGCTCCAAAAAGGGCGGTTAAGCCAGTCCCCTTGGCGACCCCAGGAGACCACAGCGCACTTCGGTGCGCTTTTTTTCGTCCCCATTTGCCTCAAAATCTCGGTTGACCCTCCAACAGGGAACAGGAGTTTTTGAAATGGCAAAGCACGCAAGTTTTGATTGGGCCGATCCTTTTTTACTGGACCAACAACTCACCACCGATGAGCGCATGGTGCGCGACGCCGCTGCCGCGTATTGCCAAGACAAACTGGCCCCGCGTGTGCTCGGCATGTTCCGCAACGAAAGCGTGGACACCGCCATTTTTCGTGAGATGGGCGAACTCGGCTTATTGGGCCCCACCATCCCCGAAGCCTACGGTGGCCCCGGTCTGAACTATGTGGCCTACGGCCTGATTGCCCGCGAAATCGAACGCGTGGACTCGGGCTACCGCTCCATGGCCAGCGTGCAAAGTTCGTTGGTGATGGTGCCCATTTATGAATTCGGCAGCGAAGCGCAGCGCCAAAAATACCTGCCCAAACTGGCCAGCGGCGCGTCGATTGGCTGCTTTGGCTTGACCGAGCCCGACCACGGCTCCGACCCCGGCAGCATGGCCACCCGCGCCCACAAGACCGCGGGCGGCTACCGACTCAAGGGCAGCAAGATGTGGATTTCCAACAGTCCCATCGCCGATGTGTTCGTGGTCTGGGCCAAGGAAGTGTCCGAGGGCGGCGCGGTGGGCCCCATCCGTGGCTTTGTGCTGGAAAAAGGCATGAAGGGCCTGAGCGCGCCAGCCATCCACGGCAAGGTGGGTTTGCGCGCTTCGATCACCGGCGAAATCGTGATGGACGACGTGTTCGTGCCCGAAGAAAACGCCTTCCCGGAAGTGCAAGGTTTGAAAGGCCCGTTCACCTGCCTGAACTCGGCCCGCTACGGCATTGCTTGGGGCGCTTTGGGTGCCGCCGAAGATTGCTGGCACCGTGCCCGCCAATACACCCTGGACCGCCAGCAGTTTGGCCGCCCTCTGGCCGCCAACCAATTGATCCAGAAAAAGCTGGCCGACATGCAAACCGAAATCGCCATCGGTCTGCAAGCCTGTTTGCGCATGGGTCAAATGAAAGACCAGGGCATTGCCTCGGTGGAAGCGACCTCCATCATCAAGCGCAATTCCTGCGGCAAGGCGCTGGACATTGCCCGCTTGGCACGCGACATGATGGGCGGCAACGGCATCAGCGATGAATTCGGCGTGGCCCGCCATTTGGTCAACCTCGAAGTGGTCAACACCTATGAGGGCACGCACGATGTGCACGCCCTCATTTTGGGTCGGGCGCAAACCGGGATCGCGGCTTTTGCGAATTAAACCTCAGCCCACCGCTCAAACATCGATGGCCGAGGCCGAGCCCGCCCGCTGGCGCAGCTCGAACTTCTGAATCTTGCCGGTGCTGGTTTTGGGCAGCTCGCCAAACACCACCGCACGCGGCACTTTGAAGCCCGCCAAGTGCTTCTTGCAATGCGCCACGATGTCTTCGGGCGTGGCTTGTGCTTCGGCCTTCAACTCCACAAAGGCGCAAGGCGTTTCGCCCCAGCGCGCGTCGGGTTTGGCCACCACAGCGGCGGCCAGCACATCGGGGTGGCGGTAGAGCACGTCTTCGACCTCGATGGACGAGATGTTTTCACCGCCCGAGATGATGATGTCTTTGCTGCGGTCCTTGATCTTGATGTAGCCATCGGGGTATTGCACCGCCAGATCGCCGCTGTGAAACCAGCCGCCCGCCAAGGCGTCTTCGGTGGCCTGGGGGTTCTTCAAATAACCCTTCATGGCGATGTTGCCACGGAACATGATTTCGCCCATGGTTTCGCCATCCCAAGGCACGGGCTGCAAGGTTTCAGGGTTGCGAACCTGGGCCGCTGCCTGCAAGTGGTAGCGCACGCCTTGGCGCGCATTCAGCCGAGCCCGCTCGCCAATGTCGAGGGCCTCCCAATCGTCCTGTTTGGCACACACCACGGCGGGGCCATAGACCTCGGTCAGGCCGTAAACGTGGGTCAAATCGAAGCCCATGGTTTCCATGCCTTCAATCATGGAAGCGGGCGGCGCCGCGCCCGCCACCATGGCTTTCACGCCGGTGGGCAGGCCCACTTTCAAGGCCGCTGGCGCATTGACCAGCAGCCCATGCACGATGGGCGCACCGCAGTAGTGGGTCACGCCATGCTCGCGCATCATGTCGAAAATCAAGGCGGGGTCAATTTTGCGCAAGCACACATTCACCGCCGCCCGCGCCGCCACCGTCCAGGGAAAACACCAGCCGTTGCAGTGAAACATGGGCAGTGTCCAAAGGTAGACCGAGAACTTGGGCAGGTCCCACTCCAGCACATTGGAGATGGCGTTCATGGCCGCGCCCCGGTGGTGATACACGACGCCCTTGGGGTTGCCGGTGGTGCCACTGGTGTAGTTGAGGGCAATCGCGTCCCACTCATCGGCCGGGCCTTGCCAATCGAATTCGGGGTCGCCGCTGGCCAAAAAGGCTTCATAGCCCAGGTGGCCCAATTTCAAAGACGCAGGGCCGTACAGATCGTCTTCCACGTCGATCAGCAAAATCGGCGTGGTCGAATGGCGCAAAGTCAGGGCTTTGGCGAACACGGCGGCAAATTCAGGGTCCACAATCGCGGCCTTGGCCTCGCCATGGTCCAGCATGAAGGCCAAGGCTTCAGCGTCCAAACGGGTGTTCAAGGCATTCAAGACCGCGCCCGCCATGGGCACGCCAAAATGGGCCTCGACCATGGGCGGCGTGTTGGGCAACATCACCGCCACGGTGTCGTTTTTGCCCAAACCGGCTTTTTGCAAGGCGCTGGCCAGGCGACGGCAACGGGCGTAGGTCTGGCTCCAGGTCTGGCGCAGCGCGCTGGCACCCAAACCATGCACAATGGCGAGTCGATCGGGATAAACCGAAGCACTGCGCTCCAAAAAGCCCAAAGGCGAAAGCGGTGCAAAATTGGCCGCCGTTTTAGGCAGATCTTGATCAAAAATCGACGACAAAATACATCTCCTAGACAAAATTCAAATTCCGCAACCGCCGCGACGCCATGGCCATTCCTCAGAGCTTCATCCAAGAATTGTTGGCACGCGTTGACGTGGTCGACGTGGTGGGTCGCCACGTCACACTCAAAAAAGGCGGCGCTAACTTCATGGGTTTGTGTCCTTTCCATGGGGAAAAGTCGCCCTCCTTCTCGGTCAGCCCGACCAAGCAGTTCTACCATTGCTTTGGCTGTGGGGCCAGCGGTGACGCCATCAAGTTCTTGACGGAATATACCGGCGCAAGCTTTATCGAAGCTGTCAACGACCTGGCCCAGCAATTTGGTCTGCAAGTACCCGAAGAAGACATTTCGCCGCAAGAACGCGCCCGCCAAAATGCGCTGCGCCAAAAGCAAACCAGTTTGTCCGACACGCTGGAAAAAGCGGGTGAGGCTTACCGAAACCAGTTGAAGCAGTCGCCCAAGGCGGTGCAATACCTCAAAAAACGCGGCCTCTCGGGCCAAATCGCCAAACGCTTCGGACTGGGCTACGCGCCGGAGGGGTGGCGCAGTCTGGCCAGCGTTTTTCCCAATTACAGTGACGCCAGCCTGGAAGAAAGCGGCTTGGTCATCACCTCGGCGGAGGAAGAAGAAAAGCGCTATGACCGTTTTCGCGACCGCATCATGTTTCCGATTCGCAATGTCAAGGGCGAGTGCATTGGTTTTGGCGGCCGGGTTTTGGGCGATGAAAAGCCCAAATACCTGAATTCCCCCGAAACCCCGGTCTTCAGCAAAGGGCGCGAACTTTATGGCCTGTTTGAAGCCCGCCAAGCCCTGCGCGAACACGGCTACGCGCTGGTGACCGAGGGCTATATGGACGTGGTGGCGCTGGCCCAACTCGGCTTTCCCAACGCCGTGGCGACCCTGGGCACCGCCTGCACATCGGAGCATGTGCAAAAGTTGTTTCGCTTCACCGAGTCGGTGGTTTTCAGCTTCGACGGGGACGCTGCAGGCCGACGCGCTGCCCGCAAGGCCTTGGACGCCGCCATTCCTTTCGCCAACGACACCCGCTCGGTGAAGTTTTTGTTTTTGCCCGCCGAACACGATCCCGACAGCTTCATCCGGGAATTCGGTGCCGATGCCTTTGCCCGCCATGTGCACGACGCCCTGCCCCTGAGCCGTTTTTTGGTGGAGGCGGCGCGCGAGCAATGCGACACCGGCACGGCAGAAGGCCGCGCCCACATGGCGGCCAATGCCCGGCCTTTGTGGAGTGCCCTGCCCGACGGCGTGCTCAAGCGCCAATTGCTGAGTGAGCTGGCGCAACTGGCCCAAATCAACGCCGCAGAACTGGCGGCGGTGTGGCAATCCACCAGTCAATCCGTGGGCATCCCGGCCCACGCGGGGCAAACCAATGCCTCGCCCTACTCCCCGGAGCCCCAGTGGGGGATGTCCGCCCCGCATGGGGGGGAAGCCTCATTGGGTGCGCCCCACGGGCCCGCCGCCAAGCCCCCCTACAAAACCCCTTTTGTGCCTTATGCCAAAAACGGCGGGCGCTTCAACTCAAAATTTGCCCCCAAGCCCATCGAAAACGACGCTGCGCCACGGGTCTTGCTGTCCACCCGGGAAGATCAGGTGTTGCGCCTGCTGTTGACTGACTTGAGCGCCTTGGACGGACTGGCTTTTGAAGACCGCGAGTTGTTGGGCCAATTGCCCACCCCGCATGGCGATCTGTTTCATTGGCTGGAACGAGAAGTGAATGAATCGGGTGTCTTGCCCTGGGCGGCCCTCAAGCAAGGCCTGCCGCCATCGCTCGGTGCCGCCGCAGAGCGCTTGATGGCGCACCCCTTATCGGTTTCAGCCACTGAGCCTGCAGCCGCTGATTTGCACGCTGAACTGCGCTCCACCCTGGATCGCCTTTTGATTGAGAAGCTCAAAAGCGAGGAACGCGCTGCCATTGCCGCCGCCGCAAGCGACCCCACGGCCCTGTCCCACTACCGACAACTGCAGCAGCGTCGGCTGGAATTGGAACGAAATTTAGCCAACAATTCCCAAGACTGACGGTATAATCCATTTCACGATTCGGCAAGCGCGACAGCAACACCTCCGGACCGGGCCAGCCCTGCTTGAACAACACCCCACCTTGGGACGGCGCCCAACTACCGCAAGGATTGCACACCAAATGATCGCCCGAGAGCTTGCTTAAACCCGTTCCCGTTGTCTGTGTCCTCACGCTGCCCTGTTGGCCGCGTTGGGCTTTGTGTTCCTGTTTCGATTCAGAGGTGCGAGATGCCTGCTTCAAAGTCTACCAAGTCGGTCAAAGACAAAACCCCTGCTGCCAAGCAGGCCCCTGCGACCAAAACCAAAGCCGTGACCCCCGCCAAGGCGTCTGCGCCCGCGCCCGCGCCCGCCAAAGCCAGCACCAAAGCCAAGGCAGAGGCTGAAGTCGAGGTGAAGGCCAGCGCCAAAAAAGCAGCCCCTGTCAAAGCGGCATCGACCAAAGCCAGCGCCAAAACCGCTGCGCCGGCCAAAACCACGCCCGCCGCCAAACGCGGCCGCAAGGCCAAGGCCGACAGCAAGGGGGCGGGCGAAGACGATCTGGACTTGTCCGACATCGAAGCCGACCTGGAAGGTGAAGTGGAGGCCGAAGCCGCGCCGGTCACTGAAACCGCTGAAAAAGTCAAACCCCTGCGCATGAAAATCAGCAAGGCCAAAGAACGCGCCTTGATGAAGGAATTCGGTCTGGAAGAGACGGTGTTGTCTGAAGAAGACCTGGCCAAACGCCGTTCGCGCTTGAAAGCCCTGATCAAGCTCGGCAAAACCCGTGGTTACTTGACCCACGGCGAAATTTCCGACCACTTGCCCGACAAGTTGGTCGATGCGGAAACCATGGAAGTCGTGATCACCATGTTGAACGACATGGATGTGGCGGTGTACGAGCAAATGCCCGATGCCGAAACCCTGTTGATCACCAACACCGCACAAACCGCGACCACGGAAGAAGAGGCCGAAGAACAGGCGGAAGCCGCCCTGTCCACCGTGGACAGTGAATTTGGCCGCACCACCGATCCGGTGCGCATGTACATGCGTGAAATGGGCACGGTGGAATTGCTGACCCGCGAAGGCGAAATTGAAATCGCCAAACGCATCGAAGGCGGTCTGCAAGCCATGATGGAAGCCATCTCGGGCTCACCCGCCACCATCGCCGAAATTCTGGAGCTGGGCGAGCAAATCCGTGAGAACAAGGTCGTGATTTCCACCATCGTGGACGGCTTTTCCAACGCCGACGAGGCCGACGACTATGTGGCCGAAGAAGACTTCGACGAATTTGACGAAGCCGATGACGACGACGGCAAGGGCGGCTCCAAAGCACTGACCAAGAAACTCGAAGAGCTGAAGAAAGAGGCCCTGACCCGTTTTGACAGCCTGCGCAACTGGTTTGAAAAAATGCACGCCATCTACGACAAAGAAGGCTATGGCAGCAAGGCTTATATGGAAGCCCAACGCCAGTTGTCGGCGGAGTTGATGACGATTCGCTTCACCGCCAAAACCATCGAAAAATTGTGCGACATGGTGCGCGCCCAGGTCGATGATGTGCGCAAAAAAGAGCGCGAGCTGCGCCGCATCATTGTGGACAAATGCCATTACCCCCAAGAGCAATTCATCGCTGATTTTTCGGGCGTGGACAAAAACGGCAACAAGGTCGCCAGCCAATTGCTCAACCTGAAATGGGTCGAAAAACAAGCCGCGGCCAACAAGCCCTGGAGCGTGGTCATGGCACGCAACATCCCACCGATTCAAGAGCTGCAACAAAAGCTGATGGACCTGCAAGCCAAGGTGGTGGTGCCCCTGCCCGGCTTGAAGGACATCAACAAACGCATGAACGATGGCGAACGCGCCTCACGCGAAGCCAAGAAAGAAATGATCGAAGCCAATTTGCGCTTGGTCATCTCCATTGCCAAAAAATACACCAACCGGGGTTTGCAATTCCTGGACCTGATCCAGGAAGGCAACATTGGTTTGATGAAGGCCGTGGACAAATTTGAATACCGTCGCGGCTACAAATTCTCGACCTACGCAACGTGGTGGATTCGTCAAGCCATCACCCGTTCAATCGCCGATCAGGCGCGCACCA
>CAIUTG010000184.1 GCA_903902035.1 uncultured Curvibacter sp.
CAACCCTCGAACCGAAACATTTCAAGCCAATGTGAAGGCCATGCAAGCCTTGGTGGCCGATCTGCATCAACAACTGGGGCGTGTTGAACAAGGCGGTGGTGAGGCGGCGCGGGCCAAACACACGGCGCGAGGCAAGTTATTGCCCCGTGAGCGGGTGCGCCTGTTGCTCGATCCCGGCACCCCCTTTTTGGAACTCAGCCCTTTGGCGGCACTGAATCTGTATGGCAATGAAGCGCCAGCGGCCGGTTTGATCACGGGCGTGGGGCGGGTCAGCGGCGTGGATTGTTTGATTGTCTGCAATGACGCCACCGTCAAAGGCGGCACCTACTTTCCCATGACCGTCAAAAAACATTTGCGTGCGCAAGAAGTGGCGGCACAAAACCGCTTGCCCTGCATTTACTTGGTGGATTCAGGCGGGGCCAACCTGCCCAATCAAGACGAGGTTTTTCCTGATCGCGAGCACTTTGGCCGGATCTTTTTCAACCAGGCCAACCTCAGCGCCCAAGGCGTCCCGCAGTTGGCGGTGGTCATGGGCAGTTGCACCGCCGGCGGCGCTTATGTGCCGGCCATGAGCGATGAGGCCATCATCGTCAAAAACCAAGGGACCATCTTTTTGGGTGGCCCGCCTTTGGTCAAAGCCGCCACCGGCGAGGTCGTCTCGGCCGAAGACCTGGGCGGCGGAGATGTGCACACCCGGCTTTCCGGGGTGGCCGATCATTTGGCCCAAAACGATCTGCATGCCTTGGCCTTGGCGCGGCAAGCCGTGCGGGGCTTTAACCACCAAAAAGCCATGCCCTTGCCGGGTGAGACATCGGCCAGGGTGCCGCCTCGCTATGCCGCCGAAGAACTCTACGGCATCGTCCCTGCCGACCCGCGCCAGCCCTACGACGTGCGGGAGGTCATTGCCCGCGTCGTAGACGACAGTGAATTTGATGAATTCAAAGCCCGCTTTGGCAGCACCTTGGTCACCGGCTTTGCCCGCATTGAAGGCATGGCCGTGGGCATCATCGCCAACAACGGCATCTTGTTTTCCGACTCGGCCGTCAAAGGTGCGCACTTCATCGAGTTGTGTTGTCAGCGCCAAATTCCCTTGGTCTTTTTGCAAAACATCACCGGCTTCATGGTGGGCCGCAAGGTTGAAAACGAAGGCATTGCGCGCCACGGCGCCAAACTGGTGACCGCGGTCGCCACCGCCCGGGTACCCAAATTCACCCTCATCATTGGCGGCAGCTTCGGTGCCGGCAACTACGGCATGTGTGGCCGGGCTTACAGCCCGCGCTTCTTGTGGATGTGGCCCAATGCCCGCATCAGCGTCATGGGCGGCGAGCAGGCCGCCAGTGTGTTGGCCACGGTGCGACGCGACGGCATTGAATCCAAAGGCGGGCAGTGGAGCGAGGCCGATGAGCTGGCTTTTAAAACCCCCATCCGTGAACAAATCGAAGCCCAAGCCCACCCTTATTACGCCAGCGCCCGCCTGTGGGACGACGGGGTGATTGACCCCGCCGACACCCGCCGAGTTCTGGCGCTGGGTCTGTCAGCCGCACGCAATGCACCGATGGAGGACACCCGCTTTGGCGTGTTCCGCATGTGAGCCAAATCACCATGTCTACCTTGCCCGCCGCCTCTGCACCACCCGCACCTCCCCCGCCACCCACATTCAAACACCTTGAGCTGGCGTTGGAAGCGGCCGCTGCGCCCGCCTCGGGCCTGATTGCCTGTGTTCGCTTGAACCGACCCGAAGTTCGCAACGCCTTCGACGACGAAGTGATCGCCGAGCTCAGCCAAGCCTTCACTTATTTGGGCACGCAGACCGAGGTGCGCGCCATTGTCCTGGCGGCCCAGGGCAAAGCGTTTTGCGCCGGCGCCGACTTGAATTGGATGAAGCGCATGGCCAGCTACACGCATGCTGAAAACCTGGCCGACGCCGCCCAATTGGCCGACATGCTGGGCATTTTGTATGCCTGTCCCAAGCCCACCATTGCGCAAGTTCAGGGCGATGTTTATGCGGGGGGCCTGGGCTTGGTGTCGGCATGCGACATCGCCATCGGTGCCGACAACGCCCACTTTTGTGTCAGCGAAGTGAAGATGGGCCTCATCCCCGCCACCATCAGCCCTTATGTGATCCGGGCCATGGGCGCGCGCGCAGCGCACCGTTATTTTTTGACCGCTGAGCGTTTTGACGCCCAAGAAGCCCGACGCCTCGGCTTGCTTCATGAGGTGGTGCCCGCCGCTGACCTGGCCTCCAAGGTGAATGAAGTGGCACAAGCCCTGGCCCAGGCCAGCCCACAGGCCGTGCGTGCTGCCAAGCAGCTGGTGCAAACGGTGGCCGGGCAAGCCATCTCCCCCGAATTGGTGCGTGCCACGGTGCAAGGCATCGCCGACATCCGTGCCAGTGAACAAGGGCAAGAGGGCGTGGCCGCCTTCTTGCAAAAAAGGCCTCCGGCCTGGTTGGGAGCGCCCCGTGTTTAAAAAAATTCTGATCGCCAACCGGGGTGAAATTGCCTGCCGTGTGGCCGCGACCGCCCGCCGCATGGCCATCAAAACCGTGGCGGTTTATGCCGATGCCGACACCCACGCCAAACACGTCATGGCTTGCGATGAGGCCGTCTATCTGGGCGGCAGCGCCGCGCAAGACAGTTATTTGCAGTGGCAAAAAATCATCGATGCGGCCTTGGCCACCGGGGCGCAGGCCATTCATCCGGGCTATGGTTTTCTGAGTGAAAACGAGGCTTTTGCCAGCGCTTGCGCGAAGGCGGGTCTGGTTTTCATCGGTCCCTCTGCCGCAGCCATTAAAGCCATGGGCTTGAAAGCCGAGTCCAAACAACTCATGGCAAAAGCCGGTGTGCCCTTGGTGCCCGGCTACCACGGTGCCGATCAAAACCCGGCGCTTTTGCAGCGCGAAGCCGATCGCATCGGCTACCCCGTGCTCATCAAAGCCAGTGCGGGCGGCGGTGGCAAGGGCATGCGCCGGGTCGAACAAGCCGCTGACTTTGCCGCGGCCCTGGCCTCCTGCCAGCGCGAAGCCATCAACAGCTTTGGCGACGCTGCGGTGTTGATCGAGAAATACGTGCAACGCCCGCGTCACATCGAGATCCAGGTCTTTGGCGATTCGCAAGGCAATCTGGTGCATTTGTTCGAGCGCGATTGCTCGGTGCAGCGTCGCCATCAAAAGGTGTTGGAAGAAGCCCCTGCGCCCGGACTGACCGAAGCGCTGCGTCAGCAAATGGGCCAAGCCGCCATCGCTGCGGCCAAAGCGGTGAACTATGTGGGTGCGGGCACGGTTGAATTCATCGTCGAACAAAAAGGCGATGACCAGCCAGAGGCCATGGTGTTTTATTTCATGGAAATGAACACCCGCTTGCAGGTCGAACACCCCGTCACCGAGGCCATCACCGGCCTGGACCTGGTGGAGTGGCAGCTGCGGGTGGCCTCTGGTGAGCCCTTGCCCTTGGCGCAAGACCAGCTGCAAATCCACGGCCATGCGATGGAAGCACGCATTTGTGCCGAAACGCCTGACCATGATTTTTTGCCCGCCACCGGCACCTTGCAGGTCTACCGCACGCCCCAGTCCACGGCGTTTGAGCGGGGCGTGGTGCGGGTCGACGATGGGGTGTGCGCGGGGGATGTGATCAGCCCCTATTACGACTCCATGCTGGCCAAGCTGATCGTGCATGGGGCCAATCGGGCCGAGGCGTTGGCGCGCCTGGACGCCGCCTTGGCGCAAACCCACATTGTGGGCGTCAACACCAATGTGGCCTTTTTGCGGCAAGTGGTGAACAGTCCGTCTTTTGCGCAGGCACGGCTGGACACGGCCTTGATCAAACGCGAAAAAGTCAACCTGTTTCACCAGACCCCGCTGTCCTTGCCCTGGACCGTGGCCGCGGCAGTGGCGGCCTTGTTGCAAGCCGAACAAAGGGAGGTCACCGCAGACCCGTTTAGCCAACGCGATGCTTGGCGTGTGGGTGGGCAGACGCTGCGCACCTTTGACTTTGAGCTGGCTGGTCAGGCGCTCAAGGCCACCTTGCGGGGCCTCAGCCGCACGCCGCCAGGCACGGCTCAGACGTTGACAATCGAGGCCGCGCCAGATGCCGCCCTTCTTTTTGAAGGGGCCTTGTCCTGGTCGGTTGACGCTCTGGGCAGGCTCGACATCGGTCTGGCCCCAGAGCGCCGAGCTTGCCGCGTGGAGGTGATCGGCCAAGCCGGTCGCGATGCGGTTCGGGCCCTGTTTGTGTTTGCCGATGTGGGCTCTGCGCAAATCAAATGCATTGATCCCTTGCTCCAAGCCGGACAAGGGACGGCTGAAGTGGGGGGGCGCTTGACGGCCCCCATGCCCGGCAAGGTGTTGTCCATCGCGGTGAAGGTGGGCGATGCGGTCAAAAAGGGCCAATTGGTCGCCATCATGGAGGCCATGAAAATGGAGCACAGCTTGCATGCCCCCGCCGATGGGGTGGTCGCCGAAGTCCTTTATGCCGCAGGGGACCAGGTCAGCGATGGAGTTGAGCTTTTGAAGTTGCTGGCCGCATGAGAACAGACGCACCATGAGTCACTACCCCGCTTTCGTCAAACTGGTGGAAGTCGGCCCACGCGATGGTCTGCAAAATGAAACCACCCGGGTGCCTGCCAGCGTCAAGATCGGGCTGATCGAGCGTTTGCAACAAGCCGGCCTTCAGCACCTGGAGGTCACCAGCTTTGTCAGCCCCAAATGGGTGCCGCAAATGGCCGACAACACCGAGGTCATGGCGGGTTTGGTGCGACGGCCCGGGGTGGTGTATTCGGTGCTGACCCCCAACCTGCAAGGTTTTGAAGCGGCTTTGCGCACCCAGCCCAATGAAATCGTGGTGTTTGGTTCGGCCTCAGAGGCCTTCAGCCAGAAAAACATCAACTGCTCGGTGGCTGAAAGCCTGGACCGTTTTGCGCCCGTGGTGCAGGCGGCTTTGGCCGCAGGCCTGCGCGTGCGGGGGGTCATTTCCTGTTGCGTGGGCTGCCCCTATGAGGGCGAGGTCGCGCCCGAGCGGGTGGCCAAGGTGGCGCAGGGCATGAAAAACATGGGTGTGCAGCACTTGGGCGTGGCCGACACGATTGGCGTGGGCACCCCCCTCAAAATTCAACGCGCCCTGGGGGCCGCCCTGGCGCACTTTTCGCTCGCCGATGTGTCGGGGCACTTTCATGACACCTATGGTCAGGCCTTGGCCAACACATTGGCCGCGTTGGCAATGGGCGTCCAACAATTCGACACTTCCGTCGGCGGTTTGGGCGGCTGCCCCTATGCCAAGGGAGCCACCGGCAATGTGGCGACGGAAGACGTGGTTTATTTATTGCACGGCATGGGCATTGAAACGGGCATTGATCTGGACGCCTTGATCGATGCGGGTGCCTACATCGCGGAGCAGCTAAACCGCCCGACAGGATCGCGCGTGGCGCGGGCCCTGTTGGCCAAGCGGGCGGGTTGATATTTTCAAAGGTGACAATGCGGCATGTGGATCAACCGCGATCAGAAAAAAATCAACGAACTCACGGCCCGCGCTGAAAAAGCGATGGCGGTATCAGAGAACGTGCCTTCACCCTGCGTGTCGGTCTGCGTCATGAACGCGAAAACCGGACTTTGCCAAGGCTGCTGGCGCACCCTGGCTGAAATTGCGGGCTGGTCCGGTTCGGGCGACGCCCACAAACGCCAAATCTGGCAGCAAATTCTTGTGCGAATTCAACCCTCTTAAACACAATGAAACACATCGATTTTTATCTGGACTTTGTGTCCCCCTTCGCCTACCTGGCCCTGATGCGCTTGCCCGAAGAGCTGGTGGGCATCAGCTACACCGTGACCCACCGGCCTTTTGTCTTGGGCGCGGTGCTGAAAAACCACCAGAACCCTGGCCCGGCGGGCATCCCCCCCAAGCGCGACTGGACTTACCGCCACTGCGCTTGGTTGGCCCATTCGCTCAACATTCCTTTTCAGATGCCGGCGCACCACCCTTTCAACCCCATTGGTTTGCTGCGTCTGGCCCTGGCCACCTCGCAAGACGGCAGCATCAACCGTCATGTGGCGACGACCTTTTTCCAACACGTCTTTGTGGGGGGAGGGGATGCCCACGCCCCTGAGCGTTTGGCCTCCCTGCAAGCCAGCCTGACGCTGAACCATTCGCCGCAAGAGGAAACGGTCAAGGCCATGCTGCGCCAAAACACCGAGCAGGCACAAAAACTGGGGGTCTTTGGTGCCCCCGCTTTTGTGGTGGATGGCAAGGTGTTTTGGGGCTTTGACAGCCTGCCCATGCTGGCTGCCTGTCTGCGGGGCGATCCCTGGTTTGATGCTCACTGGGACGAGCCTCAGCGGGTTCAGAATGGTTTGACCGTCGCATAAAAAAAAGCCACCCGAAGGTGGCTTTTTTTGAGTCCTAAGACGGGGGCAGGGCTCAGTGACCCGAAGCGCCCGAGGCACCCAAACCGGTTTCTGAACGCACTTGCTGTGCGGGAAATGCGGCACGTTCCTTGGCGGCTTGAGGGCTGCGGTCCAGCACCGAGAACAACCACACGCCGACGAAACCAATGGTCATGGAGAACAGTGCAGGCGAGCTGTAGGGAAACCAAGCCGAGCCCTTGGGGTTGCCCAAGGTGGCTTCCCACACGGCGGGCGACACCACCGTCAAGATCACCGAAGAGGCCAAGCCCAGGAAGCCGCCAATCACAGCACCCTTGGTGGTGCAGTCTTTCCACAACACCGACATGAAGAGCACCGGGAAGTTGGCCGAAGCGGCCACTGCAAAGGCCAGGGCCACCATGAAGGCGATGTTTTGCTTCTCAAAAGCCAAACCCAAGACCACAGCCAAAACGCCCAGGCAAACGGTGGTGATGCGCGACACCCGCAATTCAGAGGCGCTGTCGGCCTTGCCATGCTTGAACAAGGTGGCGTACAAATCGTGGGACACAGCGGAAGCGCCCGACAGGGTCAAGCCAGCCACCACGGCCAGGATGGTCGCAAAAGCCACGGCTGAGATGAAGCCGAAGAACACATCGCCGCCGACCACTTTGGCCACCAAGACCGCCGCCATGTTGGCGCCACCGCCCTTGATTTGGTTGGCCATCTCGGGGTTGGTGGTCACCAGGGTGATGGCACCGAAACCGATGATGAAAATCAGGATGTAGAAATAACCAATCCAGGTCGTCGCCCACAGCACCGATTTACGGGCTTCCTTGGCATCCGGCACAGTGAAGAAGCGCATCAGGATGTGAGGCAAACCAGCGGTGCCGAACATCAAGGCCATGCCGAAGGAAATGGCCGAAATGGGGTCCTTCAAGAAGCCGCCAGGGCCCATGATGCTGTGACCGATTTTGGCGGGGTCCATGGCATTGGCCTTGGCCAGAGCGGCCGCTGCGGCGTCGGTGGCTTCGGGGGTGGTGGCCGCCGCGCTGGCTGCCGTGGCTGCAGCCAAGGCCGTCGCCTTGGCCGTTTCAGCGGCGGTGGTCTTGATGTCCACAGCCGCCGAGAACAAGGCCTCGGGGCTGAAACCGTAACGCGACAACACCATGAAGGCCATGAAGGTCACGCCAGCCAACAGCATGCAGGCCTTGATGATTTGCACCCAGGTGGTGGCGGTCATGCCGCCAAACAGCACATAAACCATCATCAAGATGCCGACGATGGCCACGGCATAACCGTAGTCCAAACCGAACAAAAGTTTGATCAGTTGACCCGCGCCCACCATTTGAGCGATCAAATAGAAGGCCACCACGATCAGCGTGCCTGAAGCGGCAAAAGCGCGGATGGGGCCTGGTGCGAAGCGGTAACCGGCCACGTCGGCAAAGGTGAACTTGCCGAGGTTGCGCAGGCGCTCTGCCATCAAGAAGGTGATGATGGGCCAGCCGACCAGAAAGCCGATCGAGTAGATCAAGCCGTCGTAGCCGGTGCCCATGACCATGGCCGAAATGCCCAGGAAAGAAGCGGCCGACATGTAGTCACCGGCAATGGCCAGGCCATTTTGAAAGCCCGTGATGCCACCGCCTGCGGTGTAGAAAGAGGCGGCCGAAGTGGTTTTGGCAGCGGCCCATTTGGTGATCCACAAAGTGCCAGCGACAAAAACGCCGAACATGACGATGGCGGTCCAATTGGTCGCCTGTTTGGTGGTTTGGCCCATGTCGCCACCCGCAGCCAAGGCTGCGCCAGCAAACAAACTGAGCAGGGCGGCAAAAAATGCCAGGGTCAGGAAATTCTTTTTCATTGTTGTGCATCCTTGAGGATTTCTTGGGTCAGGTCGTCAAATTCGCCATTGGCACGGTTCACATAAATGGCCGTGATCACAATGGTGAAGACAATGATGGCAAAACCGATGGGAATGCCCAATGACGTCACGCCGGGGGGCGCAATGGGTTGTGCCAGGAAAGGCTTGTCAAAAGCCATCAAGGCCACATAGCCGTAATAAACAATCAGAATCAAAATGGTCAAAAACCAGCCTAGACCATTCCGTTTTTTACGCAGCTCCAAGTACTTGGGGTCACTTTGAACCCTCGCCACCACTGGATCAGTCATACCGTCTCCTTCACTTATACACAAACAGAACCTTGCGAGCATAAACACGATCGCCCAGAAGAGCCATTGTGGGAACCCCCACTGACCAACTCCTTACGATTAAAGGGACTTTACGGGCTGTTTTCTCAGTGAAAACCCGAGTCTCTAGAATGTTCACCCAGCTGTTTGATTCCCTTTCACCTTTAAAGAAGTCGCTCCATGACCCAAGGCCTTATTCGCATCCGTGGCGCCCGTCAGCACAATTTGAAGAATCTGGACTTGGATTTGCGCACGGGTGAGCTGACCGTGGTCACCGGCCCCAGTGGTTCGGGCAAATCCAGCCTGGTGTTTGACACCCTCTATGCCGAAGGCCAGCGGCGCTATGTCGAGACATTCTCGGCTTATGCGCGGCAATTCCTGGACCGCATGGACAAGCCCGCTGTGGACAAGGTCGAGGGCGTGCCGCCGGCCATCGCCATCGACCAAACCAACCCGGTGCGCAGCTCCCGCTCGACCGTGGGCACCATGACCGAGTTGAACGACCATTTGAAATTGTTGTTTGCCCGGGCGGGGCAGTTGTTTGACCAAAAAACGGCGCAACCGGTGCGCCATGATTCCAGCGAAACCATTTACGCGCAATTGCTGGCTTTGGCCAACGCCGCCACCGATGGCGCGGGCGATGCCGAGCCCGCCCATGAGGGGCCACGTTTGGTCTTGACCTTTCCGGTCGAACTGCCCGCCAACACCAGCGCTGAAGAAGTCACGCAGTGGTTGTCGGCCAGTGGCTTCACCCGGGTTCAAGCCGAGCGCGAGGTCGCCACGCCCACCGGCCCGCGCAAGGTGCTGGATGTGGTGGCCGACCGGTTCCGCATCGGCAAGGTGGAAAAAGTGCGTGCCATCGAAGCCATTGAAACCGCCTTGAAGCGCGGCGGCGGGAGATTGAACGTCTACAAGCTGGACGAGACGAAAGAAGAGATCTGGCGCTTTTCGACGGGCTTGCACTGCCCCGACAGCGACACCCGCTACAGCGATCCCATTCCTTCGATGTTCAGCTTCAACTCCGCCGTGGGCGCGTGTGAAGTGTGTCGCGGTTTTGGTCGTGTCATCGGGGTGGACTATGGCCTGGTCATCCCCAACGACAAACTGACCTTGCGCAACGGAGCCATCAAGCCCATGCAAACCCCGGCCTGGAAAGAATGCCAGGACGATTTGATGCGCCACGCTGAAACCGCGGGCATCCCCCGCGACACGCCTTGGAACAAACTCACGCCCGAACAACAGCACTGGGTGATCCAGGGTTCGTCCAACTGGAATGGCAAATGGAACCAGCAGTGGTACGGCGTCAAGCGCTTTTTTGAGTACCTGGAAACCAAGTCCTACAAAATGCACATCCGCGTGCTGCTGTCCAAGTACCGCAGCTACACGCCCTGCCAAACCTGTGGCGGGGCCCGACTCAAAACCGAGTCGCTCCTGTGGCGCATTGGCAGTGCAGAAGCCGCCAAGGCCGTGATGGCCCCGTCTGAGCGCTTCATGCCGATGGGCGTGGCTTGGTCGCGCGAACAGTTGGCGGCCTTGCCGGGGCTTTGCCTGCATGATTTGATGTTGCTGCCCTTGGATCAGCTGCGTCGCTTTTTTGAATTGGCTTTTGGCGACACGGACCGCCTGCCTCAGGGCGAGCGCCAAACCCTGAAGCTGCTGTTTGAAGAAATCAGCAATCGCCTTAAATACTTGTGCGATGTGGGCATCGGCTACCTGACTTTGGACCGGCAAAGCCGCACCTTGTCGGGCGGCGAAGTGCAGCGCATCAACCTGACCACTGCCTTGGGCACCTCCTTGGTCAACACCCTGTTTGTGCTCGACGAGCCCAGCATCGGCCTGCACCCGCGCGACATCAACCGCATCACCGAGGCCATGCACCGGCTGCGCGACGCGGGCAACACCCTGGTGGTGGTGGAGCACGACCCCGCCGTCATGCTGGCGGCCGACCGCATGATCGACATGGGCCCCGGCCCCGGCGAGCGGGGCGGCCAGATTGTGTTTGACGGCTCCACCGAAGCGCTGCGTCAGGCCGACACCTTGACCGGCCAGTACCTGGGCGCGCGCAAACAAGTCGGCATGGGCTTCAAGCGCGTCGTCAGCGAAAACACACACCGCCTGATTCTGGAGGGCGTGCGCGAACACAACCTGAAAAATGTCAACGTCGAGATTCCCTTGCAACGCTTGGTTTGCGTGACGGGCGTCTCGGGCTCGGGCAAATCGAGCCTGATTCAAGATGTGTTGGCCCCGGCCCTGATGCGCCATTTCGGCAAAACCACCGAAACCCCCGGCCTGCACGACCGTTTGTTGGGGGCCGATCATTTGAGCGATGTGGTGTTCGTGGACCAATCGCCCATTGGCAAAACGGCGCGCTCCAACCCCGCCAGTTATGTGGGCGCCTGGGATGCCGTGCGCGAAATTTTTGCCACCGCTCCGCTTTCTAAACAGCGCAGCTACACCGGCAGCAAGTTCAGCTTTAACAGCGGCGATGGCCGCTGCCCGCTGTGCGGTGGTTCCGGTTTTGAGCATGTCGAAATGCAGTTCCTGTCGGATGTGTATTTGCGCTGCCAGGACTGCAATGGCCAGCGTTACCGGCCTGAAATTCTGGAAGTCAAAATCGAACGCGGTGGCCGCGCCTTGAGTGTGGCCGATGTGCTGGACTTGACCGTCAGCGAAGCCGCCCAGTTGTTTGCCAATGACCGCGAGGTGTTGCGGGCCTTGCAGCCCATCGTCGATGTGGGCTTGGAATATGTGAAGCTGGGCCAACCCGTGCCCACCTTGTCGGGCGGCGAAGCGCAGCGCTTGAAGTTGGCGGGTTTTCTGGCCGAAGCCGCCAAATCGGCCGCGTCGAGTCGGCAGCCGCTGGCGCGCAAAGGCACCTTGTTTTTGTTTGACGAGCCAACCACCGGCCTGCATTTTGACGACATCGCCAAATTGATGCGCTCTTTGCGCAAGCTGCTGGACGCGGGTCATTCTTTGTTGGTGATTGAACACAACCTCGATGTCATTCGCGCCAGCGATTGGTTGATCGACCTTGGCCCCGAAGGGGGCACGGCGGGCGGATGGGTGGTGGCCGAAGGCACGCCGGAATCGGTGCGTGCGCATGCGACTTCGCACACCGGTCAAGCCCTGCGCGAGTACGACCAGAGCATGCGCCTGGGCGACTATGCCGTGGGGGAAGTCAACGAGGCCCGGCCAGCCGCCCGCCAGCCGGTGGCGGCGCGGGTGACCCCGCCACGGAGCGAAGCCATTCAAATCGTCAACGCCCGCGAGCACAATCTGAAAGGCCTGTCGGTGGACATTCCGCGCGGCCAATTCAGCGTGGTCACCGGCGTCAGCGGCTCGGGCAAATCGACCCTGGCTTTTGATATTTTGTTCAACGAAGGACAGCGCCGTTACCTGGAGAGTTTGAACGCCTATGCCCGCAGCATCGTGCAACCCGCCGGGCGGCCCGAAGTCGACGCGGTGTTTGGCATTCCGCCCACGGTCGCGATCGAGCAGCGCTTGTCGCGCGGCGGGCGCAAATCCACCGTCGGCACCACCACCGAGGTCTGGCACTTTTTGCGTTTGCTCTACGTCAAGTTGGGCGTGCAGCACTGCGTGCACGACGGCGCGGCGGTGCAGCCGCAAACGCCCGACAGCATTGCGGCACAGTTGCTGAAGAACTTTCGCGGTCAACACATTGGCTTGTTGGCGCCCTTGGTGATCAACCGCAAAGGCGTCTACACCGAGTTGGCCGATTGGGCTCGCCCTCGCGGCCACACCCATTTGCGGGTGGATGGGCAGTTCCTGCCCACCACGGGTTTCCCCCGCATCGACCGTTTCAAAGAACACACGATTGAACTGCCGGTCTTGAGCCTGGACGTGACCCCCGACAACGAAGCGCTGCTGCGCGAAGGCTTGGCCAAAGCGCTGGAGCACGGCAAGGGCGTGGTGCATGTGTTGAGCCAACTCGAGGGCTTGTCGGCGGCGATGGAGAGCGGTGCCAGCACCGCCACCTTGGGCGTTTTGCAGGTGTTCTCCACCAAGCGGGCCTGTCCGGTTTGCAGCACCAGCTATGCCGAATTGGACCCGCGTTTGTTCTCCTACAACAGCAAACACGGCTGGTGCCCCGATTGCGTGGGCACGGGTCTGCGGTTGAGCAAAGAGCAGCGCAAAGTGCTGGACGACTCGGTGCGCGACGACGACCACAAAGGCCGCGAGCAAACCTTTGCCGAAGCCGAGGTCGAAGACCTGGTGGACGAAGCCTGCCCCACCTGCCAAGGCACCCGCTTGAACGCCACCGCCCGCGCCGTGACCTTTGCCAAAGTCGGCATCACCGAGACCGCCCGGCTGTCGGTCAAGGACGTGCGCGCCTGGGTCGATTCGCTGGCGCTGGAAAACGAGCTGACCCCGCGTGAGCGCGACATTGCGCGTGACCTCATCCCCGAAATCAAAAACCGCTTGACCTTTTTGGAAGAGGTCGGTTTGGGTTATTTGACGCTGGATCGCGGTGCCCCCACCCTGAGCGGCGGTGAAGCCCAGCGCATCCGCCTGGCGGCCCAGTTGGGCAGCAATTTGCAAGGCGTTTGCTATGTGCTGGACGAGCCCACCATTGGCCTGCACCCGCGTGACAACCAAATTCTGCTCAAGGCCCTGCAAACCCTGAGCGACAAGGGCAACACCCTGGTGGTAGTGGAGCACGACGAAGACACCATTCGCCAGGCCGACCACATCATCGACATCGGCCCTGGCGCGGGCAAGCGCGGTGGCCGTTTGGTGGCGCAGGGCACGGCCGCCGAGGTGTCTGCCGTGGCCGATTCGGTGACCGGTCGCTACTTGCGTCAGGCCATCCAACACCCCATGGGTCTGCGGCGCTTGGTGAATGAGGCATTGGATTGGTTGAGCGTGAGCAAGGCCGATTTACACAACCTGCAAAAGGTCAATTTGCAGCTGCCCTTGAAGCGCTTGGTGGCCGTCACCGGCGTGTCGGGTTCTGGCAAATCCACCTTGGCACGCGATGTGTTGCTGGCCAATGTTCAGGCCCTGGTGGCGCAGCGATCCACCAAAGCGGGTCGTGACGCCATGACCGCTGGCCAGGTGCCCCAATTGGTGGGCTGTGCGGAAGTCAGCGGCTATGAAACCATTGACCGGGTCTTGGAAGTGGACCAAACCCCGATTGGGAAAACCCCGCGCAGTTGCCCCGCCACCTACATTGGTTTTTGGGACACCATCCGCAAGTTGTTTGCCGAAACCCTGGAGGCCAAGGCGCGCGGCTATGCGGCCGGGCGTTTTTCTTTCAACACGGGCGAGGGGCGCTGCCCGGCGTGTGAAGGCGCAGGGGTTCGCACCATCGAGATGAGCTTTTTGCCCGACGTCAAAGTCTTGTGCGAAACCTGCCACGGTGCCCGTTTCAACCCCGAAACCCTGGCCGTCACTTGGCGCGGCAAGAGCATCGGCGATGTGCTGCAAATGGAGGTCGATGAGGCGGTGGATTTTTTCGCCACCATGCCCAACATCAGCCACCCGCTGCAACTGCTCAAAGACGTGGGCCTGGGTTACCTGACCTTGGGCCAGCCTTCGCCCACCTTGAGTGGTGGCGAGGCCCAGCGCATCAAGCTGGTGACCGAACTCAGCAAGGTGCGCGACGACGTGACCCGGCGCGGCAACAAAACGCCGCACACCCTCTATGTGCTGGACGAACCCACGGTCGGTTTGCACATGGCCGATGTCGAAAAACTCATCCATGTGCTGCACCGCCTGGTCAATGGCGGTCACAGCGTGGTGGTGATTGAGCACGACCTCGATGTCATGGCCGAAGCCGATTGGATCATCGACCTCGGACCCGAAGGCGGTGCGGCCGGCGGCCAGATCGTGGCGGCCACCACCCCCGACGAACTGGTGCGTTTGGGCACCCACACGGGCGTGGCCTTGGCCCCGATTCTGGCCCGCTGAGTGGTTCGGGAAGGCGGGCCTTGAGACGGCTTTAGAAGTTTTTCAAATATAGAAACAACTATTCAATGGTTGGGGAATGGGGGCGACCTCACTAAAGTCCCGACTCATGAATTTCCAGCAATTGAGGTCTGTCCGCGAAGCCGTGCGTTGTCATTTCAATTTGACCGAAGTGGCCACCATGTTGCACACCTCCCAACCGGGCGTGAGCCGCCAAATCCGTGAGCTGGAAGAGGAGCTGGGCATTGAGGTCTTTGTTCGCAATGGCAAGCGCCTGACGGGCCTCACCCCGCCGGGGGTGACCTTGTTGCCCATTGTCGAAAAAATTTTGCTGGATGTGGAAAGCCTGAGGCGGGTGGGCGAAGACTTCAGCACCGAACTGAGCGGCAAACTCTCCGTCGCTGCCACCCACTCCCAGGCTCGCTATGCCTTGCCGCATGCGGTCAAGGATTTTCGCCAGTTGTTTCCCCAGGTCTCTTTGCACCTGCACCAGGGCTCACCCAGACAGGTGGCCGAAATGCTGCTGTCTGGCGAGGCCGACATTGGCGTTGCCACCGAAGCGCTGGCCCATTACCCGCAACTCATCACCCTGCCTTGCTACCGCTGGACCCACAGTGTGGTGGTGCCGCCGGGGCACGCCTTGTTGCAACAGACCGAGCCCATCACCCTGGCGCAGCTGGCGCAATACCCCATCATCACCTACGAGCAGGGTTACACCGGGCGCTCGCACATTGATGAGGCCTTTGCCCAAGCGGGTTTGCAACCCGATGTGGTGTTGACCGCCATGGACGCTGACGTGATCAAGACCTATGTCGAGTTGGAGATGGGCGTGGGCATCGTGGCTTCGATTGCCATGGAAAACGATCGCGAGGGCCAACTCAAAGCCATTGATGCGGGTCACCTGTTCGAGATCAACCAAACCCGTCTGGCCATTCGACGGGGGGCCTGGCTGCGCGGCTTTGCTTATCGCTTTATTGAAATCTTTGCGCCCAGCTTGACGCGCGCCGAGATCGAAAAGGAAATCGACCTCTGAGCCCTTCAGTCAATCGTTTTCGCTGTCTTGCGCATCGGGCGCAAAAACAAAATAGCGGGCGCTGGCAAAGTTAAACAGCAAGCCCCCGACACTGCCCAGGGCCACGCCCAGCACGCCCAACCAAGGACTCAGTGCCAGGCCCATCCAGGCGGTGTTGGCGTTCATGCCGAAGCCCTTCAGCGTGGCCACATAGATGGCGTAGTTCACCGCACCGCCCAGCAGCATGGACGCCAGGTAACGCAGGTATTGCGCCAGGGTGTGCGAGACCGACGAAGCTGGCAAGGCAGACTCGGACGCTTGGTTTTCGGCCTTCGGTGTCGTCGAGGTCGAAAACGTGAAGCGCCGGTTGAAGGCCCAGGTGGTGCTGGCCGCGCACCAAAACGACAGCAGCCGTGCGCCATACCAGCCCAGCCAGGGGGCGGCCGCATAGAGCACCCCGGTATCGACCACCAGGCCCATGACACCGGCCACGCAGAACAGCAAAAATTGGCGGCTCATGGAGGGATCTTCTGGCGCTCAGGCGTTTTGCAGGCTCAAGCCCGCGTGCTCACGCAGCGGGTGAAATTGAATCTTTGGAAAACGCTCTTGCGCCAAACGCACGTCATAGGGTGAAGTGCACAGGTAGGCCAAGGTGTTGGCCGCGTCGTGGGCCATGCGCAGCGGGTAGGCGTCGACAAAGGCCTTCAGGTCAGCCGGGTTCTCGGCCGTGATCCAACGCGCCCCGGTGTATTGGCAGCTTTCCAAACGCACATCGGCGTCGTACTCGGCTTTCAAGCGGTGCTGCACCACTTCAAACTGCAACTGGCCCACGGCCCCCAGCAACATGGCGCCGCCCATATCGGGTTTGAACACCTGGATGGCGCCTTCTTCGCCCAATTGGGCCAGGCCTTGTTGCAGCTGTTTGGTGCGCAAGGGGTTTTTCAGAATCACGGTGGTGAACAGTTCAGGCGCAAAGAACGGCAGGCCCGTGAATTGCAAAGCGGCCCCATCGGTGATGGTGTCGCCCAATTGCACCCCGCCATGGGTGGTGAAGCCAATGATGTCACCGGCATAGGCCTCGTCCACCGCTTCGCGCCGTTGTGACAAAAAGGTCACCACCGAGGTGGGACGCAGCTCTTTGCCGGTGCGCTGCACCTTGAGCTTCATGCCCGGCGTGTACTTGCCCGAGGCCATGCGCACAAAGGCGATGCGGTCACGGTGCGAGGGGTCCATGTTCGCCTGCACCTTGAAGACCACGCCCGAAAAGGCGGTGTCTTCAGGTTGAATGGTTTGCTGCACGGGTTGGCGGTTCACCAGCACCGTGCTTTGCCGCGCCTGGGGCGAGGGGGCCAGGTCCACCAGCGCGTCCAGCACTTCCATCACGCCAAAATTGTTCACGCCCGAGCCAAAGAAAACGGGGGTTTGCTTGCCCGCCAGAAAAGCCCCGTGGTCGTAGGCGGGTGAGGCCCCGACGGCCAATTCCATGGCCTCCACGGCGGCGTCGTATTCAGCGCCAAAGCGGGCTTGCAAGGTTGCGCGGTCGCTCAAGGGAATGGTTTCAAAGTCTTGTGGCAAGCGCTCGCTGCCCGACTCAAACACCGTCATGGTTTGCGTGCGCAAATTGATGATGCCGGCAAAGGTTTTGCCCTGCCCCACTGGCCAGGTCATGGGCACGCAGGGCATGCCGAGTTCGCGCTCCACCTCGTCCAGAATGTCCAGGGGCTCGCGCACTTCCCGGTCCATCTTGTTGACAAAGGTCAGGATGGGCGTGTCGCGCTGACGGCAGACCTCGATCAGGCGGCGGGTTTGTGACTCCACCCCGTTGGCCGCGTCAATCACCATCAAGGCCGAATCGACGGCGGTCAAAACCCGGTAGGTGTCTTCTGAAAAGTCTTTGTGGCCGGGGCTGTCCAGCAGGTTCACCACATGCTCGCGGTACAGCATCTGCATCACCGAAGAGGCCACCGAAATGCCGCGTTGCTTTTCAATTTCCATCCAGTCCGAGGTGGCGTGGCGGCTGGCCTTGCGGGCCTTGACCGAACCGGCGATCTGGATCGCGCCCGAAAACAGCAAGAGCTTTTCGGTCAGCGTGGTCTTGCCCGCGTCGGGGTGGGAGATGATGGCAAAGGTGCGCCGGCGGCGGGTTTCGTCGAGGTAGTTCAAGGGGGTTTAGTCAGCCTGTTCGGATTCAGGCAGTTGGATCATGTCGGTGTTGTAATTGTAGGCATAGACTTCGCCGTGGCGACCCCATTCAATCACCACATCGAGCACGGCCTGCGCTTCTTCTGCCGACAGGGTTTCGCTGAGCAGGTCCAAAAAGGGCTTGAGCGGCACTTCGCCCGAGGGCTCTTGCAGCAGGCTGTGCCGAATGTGCGCGGCCAGCGGCACGCGGGCCAGCAGTTGCTGGCCGAACATGGTTTGGCGTTCGGCAAATTCGGCCGCCACATAGCGGTGGCCCAAAGGCGTGATGGACAGGTCGCCGCCCGCCAAATGCGCCAGGTCGAGCAAGGCCAGGGCCTCGGCCACGGGCAACAGTTCCTCGTCGGTGAGTCCGGTTTCTTCGCCCAGGTATGGCAAGTCGGCCCGGCCATTGAAGGGTTCGTCCACCAGGCGTTCGAGCAAGCCCTCCATGCGGCTGAAGTCGGCGGCGGGCAAACGCTCGTCCAGGCGCAGGCGTTCGACATCCCCCTGGGCCTCGCCATGCGCATCCAGGGTTTTGTGAGTGCGCACGCGGCCAGCGGTCATGACCGCATACACCTCGTCCATCAAGCCCCGAATTTCGGGGCTGTTGGGGTCCCGGGGGCGCGGCAGGTTGATGTTCATCTGGTATTTGACCCGGCCAGGGTCGCTGGCAAACACCAGCACCCGGTCGGCCATCAGCACCGCTTCTTCAATGTTGTGTGACACCACCAAAATGGCGCGGGTGGGAATGGTGCGCTCTTCCCACAAATCCAGAATGTCGTCGCGCAAGCGCTCGCCGGTCAAGACATCCAGGGCCGAAAAAGCCTCGTCCATCAGCAGCACATCGGGCTCCACCACCAGGGCGCGGGCAATGCCCACCCGCTGGCGCATGCCGCCGGACAGTTCGCGTGGCAAAGCGCCTTCAAAGCCCGACAGGCCAATCAAATCAATCGCCTGCTCGGCCCGGCGTTCGCGCTCTTCGGTGCTCACCCCCCGTGCTTCCAGCCCCAGCTCGATGTTTTGCTGCACCGTCAGCCAGGGAAAGAGGGCAAAAGACTGGAACACCATGCTGATGCCTCGGGCAGGCCCATACAGGGGCTGGCCCTTGTAGAGCACGTCGCCTTGATCGGCCTCGATCAGCCCCGCCATGATCCGCAGCAGGGTCGATTTGCCCGAGCCCGATTGGCCGAGCAGGGCCACGATTTCGCGGTCTCGCAGCGTGAAATCAACGTCGTCCAAAACGAGTCGTGGATTGCCGTCCGCGCTGCGGAAGGACTTGCGCACGTCTTTGAGTTCAACAATGGCTTGGGTCATAGCTTAAAAGTGCATGCGGTCTTCGCTCAATTTGTACAAGCGTCGCCACAGCAATTGGTTGAGGGCCATCACATAAATACACATCACGCCAATGCCCAGCGCGATGCGGGGAAAGTCGCCACGGGCGGTCATCTCGGCAATGTAGCTGCCAATGCCCGTGGCCACCAGGGTTTCATTGCCCCAGCTGACGTATTCGGACACGATGGAGGCGTTCCAGGAGCCGCCGCTGGCCGTGATGGCCCCGGTCACGAAGCTCGGGAACACGGCGGGCAGCAAATACCGCCGCCAGCGCAGCAGCCCGCGCAGGCCCAGGTTGCGTGCGGCATAGCGCAACTCGGTGGGAATGGTCGAGGCCCCCGCAATCACATTGAACAGCAAATACCACTGGGTGCCAAAAATCATCAGGGGCGAGAGCCAGATGTTGGGGTTGAGCTGAAAGTGAACAATCCCCACCACCACAATCGGGAACAGCAAATTGGCCGGGAAGGCCGCTAAAAACTGGGCCAGGGCTTGCACCTTTTCAGACAGGCGCGGGTTCATGCCAATCCAGATGCCGATCGGCACCCAAATCAGGGCGGCCAGCCCAATCAGCACCATCACGCGGACCAGGGTGTAAAAGCCCAGCAAGAAGACATGGCCCACCTCGGACCAGCCCACCGCGCTGTGAATAAAGCTCACCAATTGCCACACCGCCAACAGCACACAGGCGGCCACCACCGCATCCCAGGCGCGGGTCAGCAAGGGGGATGAGGGCGTGTTGCGCGAGCGGATCGAGGTGCCGTCGTGCTGGCGCTTGAACCAGGCATTGCTGCGCTGCAGTGCGTAGCCAAAAATCTCGGGCACCCGTTGCAGTTGCTCGGTGCGGCGCAGCCAGGTCAGCAGCCAGGACGACTGTTCTTGCCCGCCGCCAATTTCCTCGAAGCGAAATTTATCGGCCCAGGCCAACAGGGGGCGAAAGAAAAACTGGTCGTAAAACAAAACCCCAATCAACATCGCGCCCACCGCCCAGCCAATCGCGCTCAAGTCCTTGGCCTCAATCGCCATGGCGATGTAGGAACCAATGCCTGGCAGTTTGATGCTTTGGTTGGACACCGAAATGGCCTCGGAGGCGACCACAAAAAACCAGCCCCCCGACATCGACATCATCATGTTCCACAGCAAGGCGGGCATGGCATAGGGCAGGTCCAGGCGCCAAAAACGTTGCCAACCCGAGAGCTGAAACACGCGGGCGGCCTCTTGCAATTCGGCAGGCACGGTTTTCAGCGATTGGTACAGGCTGAACGCCATGTTCCAGGCCTGCGAAGTGAAGATGGCAAAAATGGCCGCACACTCCACCCCCAGCAAACTGCCCGGAAACAACGCAATGAAGCCAGTCACCGTGATCGACAAAAAGCCCAGAATGGGGATGGACTGCAGGATGTCCAGAAACGGAATCAGCACCTTTTCCATGGCCCGGTAACGGGTGGCCAACACGGCAAACACCCCGCTGAACACCAGGGAAGCGGCCAGCGCCATGAACATGCGCAGGGTCGTGCGCAGCAGGTAATAGGGCAGATAGCTCAAATCCCGCGACAGTGGAATCTCATGGCCCAGCTCATAAGGCGTGGCCATTTGCCTCGCGCCATAAGCCAGCAACACGAGCAGGGCAAACACGATGGGCAGCAAGGCCCAGTCCCAGCGATTGCCGCTGGCATCAACGACTTGTCGGGGAAAAAAATTGAAGGGTGAGGTCCTGGATGACCCGTCTTTGCGCTCGTCCATGGGTGGCGCGATTATAATGAGCGCCATCCGAGGAGCGTTGCAGCGCAATTTCTTGCGTGAGGCTCGGACACCTTCAAGCAACGACGCTCATCCACTTCCGGTGCGATGGGCTTTTTTTTTGCCTTCGTCTAGCCCGAAGTGGTTTGTTCAAAACACATTGGGAGTGAACCATGAATGCACGCCATCCGCTGAACCTCGACACGGCCATCGCCGACATCGGCCTGGCCGACTGGGGCCGCAAAGAAATCAAAATTGCCGAAACCGAAATGCCCGGCCTGATGGCCATCCGCGAAGAATTCGCCGCCCGGCAACCGCTCAAAGGCGCGCGCATCACCGGCTCTTTGCACATGACCATCCAAACCGCGGTGCTCATCGAAACTCTGCAAGCTCTTGGCGCGCAAGTCCGTTGGGCCTCTTGCAACATCTTCTCCACGCAAGACCACGCCGCTGCCGCCATTGCCGCTGCGGGCACGCCCGTGTTTGCCATCAAGGGCGAAACCTTGGCCGATTATTGGGACTACACCCACCGCATTTTTGACTTCGGCGCGGCGGGCACACCGGGCGAAGGCCCCAACATGATCCTGGACGACGGTGGCGACGCCACCCTGTTGATGCACCTGGGCAAACGCGCTGAAACCGATCCCTCCTTGCTCGACCACCCCACCAGCGAAGAAGAAACCTGTTTGTACGCGGCCATCAAAGCCAAACTGGCGGTGGACCCGACCTGGTACAGCCGCAAGGGCGCGCACATCATCGGCGTGACCGAAGAAACCACCACTGGCGTGCTGCGCTTGAACGAGATGGCCGCCAAAGGCAGCCTGATGTTCCGCGCCATCAACGTGAACGATTCGGTGACCAAGAGCAAGTTTGACAACCTGTACGGCTGCCGCGAATCGTTGGTCGACTCGATCAAGCGCGCCACCGACGTGATGATCGCGGGCAAAGTGGCTTGCGTGGCCGGCTACGGCGACGTGGGCAAGGGCTCGGCCCAGGCCTTGC
>CAIUTG010000185.1 GCA_903902035.1 uncultured Curvibacter sp.
ACCCGCATTCTGGACATTGATATCCAAGTTGGCCACACCGGAAAATTGACGCCGGTGGCGCGTTTGGCCCCGGTGTTTGTTGGTGGCGTCACCGTCACCAACGCCACCTTGCACAATTTGTTTGAGCTGCGGCGCAAAGGGGTGCGCGTGGGCGACGAGGTGGTGGTGCGCCGCGCAGGTGATGTGATTCCCGAGGTGGTGGGGCGGTGCCAAACGACGGCACCTCGCAAGCCCTATGTGCCCAACTTCAAAATGCCAAAAGCCTGCCCCATCTGCGCCAGCACCGTCGTGCGCGAACCGGGCGAGACCAATCACCGCTGCAGTGGCGGGCTGTTTTGTCCGGCACAACGCAAGCAGGCCATTTTGCATTTCGCTCAGCGCAAAGCCATGGACATCGAAGGTTTGGGCGACAAGCTGGTGGATCAGTTGGTCGATGCGGGCGTGGTTCGGGTCCTGCCCGACCTCTACAAAATCGGCTTCACCGCCCTGGCCAGCCTGGACCGCATGGCCGACAAATCGGCCGGCAATGTCTTGGCCGCGTTGGAAAAATCAAAGCAAACCACCTTGCCGCGATTTCTGTATGCGCTGGGCATGCGCCATGTGGGTGAGGCCACGGCCAAAGATCTGGCGCGGCATTTTGGCGACATCGACGCCATCATGGAGGCCAGCGTCGAGCAATTGCTGCAGGTCAAAGACGTGGGGCCGATCGTGGCCATGAGCATTCGCACCTTTTTTGACCAGCCGCACAACCGCGAAGTGGTGGCCCAGCTTTGCGGACCCGGCGGTTGCGGCATCACCTGGCCCCCGCTTGAAGCGGTGGCCGGCGCGAGCCTGCCCTTGACCGGCATGACGGTGGTGCTCACCGGCACCTTGCCTACCTTGAGCCGGGAGGCCGCCAAGGAAATGCTGGAGGCCGCAGGTGCCAAAGTGGCCGGTTCGGTCAGCAAAAAAACCCATTACGTGGTGGCGGGCGCCGAGGCGGGCAGCAAGCTCGACAAGGCCTTGGCTTTGGGGGTGCCCGTGCTGGATGAAGCCGGGCTCATGAATTTGCTGCAAGCGCCCGCCTTGCCTTAAGAGGGAAAACAACCATGGCTGTGCGTGAGATTCTCAAAATGGGCGACCCCAGGTTGCTGCAAGTGGCCCAGCCGGTCACTGCATTCGACACACCTGCGCTTCATGCTTTGGTGCAAGACCTGCAAGACACCATGCTGGTGGCCAATGGCGCAGGTCTGGCGGCACCCCAGGTGGGGGTGGATTTGCAGGTGGTCATTTTTGGCAGTGGCCGCCCCAACCCGCGCTACCCCGAGGCCGACCCCGTGCCTTACACCATTTTGTGCAACCCCGTGCTGACGCCCTTGAGCCCGCAAGAGGACATCGACTGGGAGGGCTGCCTTTCAGTGCCTGGTTTGCGTGGGAAAGTGCCTCGTTTTGTGCATTTGCGCTACCAGGGTTTTGACTTGAAAGGCCAAGCCATTGACCGCACCGTGAGTGGGTTTCATGCTCGGGTGGTGCAGCACGAATGTGACCACCTGGTGGGCAAGCTCTACCCCATGCGCATGCGCGACTTCCAAGACTTTGGCTTTACCGAAGTGCTGTTTCCCCACCTTGGGCGCACCTAGGTGACTCCCCTGTGGGGTGGAAAATCAGACAATCGCCAGCATGGTCATTCAAATCAACCACCTTGAAATCAACGACCCGCCGGTAGCGGCTGCGACGGTCATGGTCTTGCGCGACGGGCCACAGGGCCTGGAGGTGCTGATGATTCAGCGCCACCTCAACTCGGACGTTTTAGGCGGTGCCCATGTATTCCCTGGCGGCAAGTTGGACCCCCAAGACAGCGAACTGCTCGGCCTGACGCCAGACCATCCCCTGGCCTGGTTTCAGCAGCGTTTGGGCGAGGTGGACACGCCTACCCACAGGGCCCTGGCCCTGCACCTCGCCGCATTGCGTGAGACGCTGGAAGAGTGCGGACTCTTGATTGGGCAGACCGTCCAAGCCGAACAACTCGAAGCGGCTCGGCGCTGGTTGGGCCAGGGCTTGGGTTTGACGGCCGTGCTCCAGCAACTGGGC
>CAIUTG010000186.1 GCA_903902035.1 uncultured Curvibacter sp.
GCCGGCGGCACGGGTTACACCATCGAATTTGGCGGCAGCGCCATCCGTGCCCTGAGCATGGAAGGCCGCATGACGGTCTGCAACATGGCCATTGAGGCTGGCGCGCGCGCCGGCCTGGTGGCAGTGGACCAGAAAACCATCGACTACCTGGTCGGCCGACCGCTGGCACCCGGCGCCAACGCCGCCAGTGCACAGGCGGCCAAGCTCGAGTGGGACCAGGCCGTGGCTTACTGGAAGACGCTGCACTCGGACAGCACGGCGCACTTTGACGCCGTTGTCGCCCAGGTAGTCGGTGAGCTGTTCGGCCATGCGCTTGGTCAGGGTGGTGATCAAAACCCGCTCGTGCTTGTCAACACGGATGCGGATTTCCTGCAGCACATCGTCCACTTGGTGCGTGGCGGGCCGCACCTCAACCTCGGGGTCCACCAGGCCGGTGGGCCGCACCACTTGCTCGACCACATTGCCAGCGTGTTCTTTTTCATAATTGGCCGGGGTCGCTGAAACGAACACCAACTGGCGCATGCGCTGCTCGAATTCTTCCAGTTTCAAAGGCCGGTTGTCCAGCGCCGAGGGCAGGCGAAAACCATACTCCACCAGGGTGGTCTTGCGCGCCCGGTCGCCGTTGTACATGCCGCCAAACTGCCCCATCAGCACGTGGCTTTCGTCCAAGAACATCACCGCGTCCTTGGGCAGGTAGTCAATCAGGGTCGAGGGCGGCTCGCCGGGGGCGGCCCCACTCAAGTGCCGGGTGTAGTTCTCGATGCCCTTGCAGTGCCCCACCTCGCTGAGCATTTCCAAATCGAAACGGGTGCGTTGCTCCAGCCGCTGGGCCTCAACCAGCTTGCCCATCCCCACCAGTTCTTTCAAGCGCGAGGCCAGCTCTTCTTTGATGGTTTCCACAGCGGCCAGGACCCGATCACGCGGCGTGACATAGTGACTGGAGGGATAAACCGTGAAGCGAGGAATTTTTTGTTTGATGCGCCCGGTCAAGGGGTCAAACAACTGCAGGGTCTCAATCTCGTCGTCGAACAGGGACAAGCGGATCGCCAATTCACTGTGCTCCGCCGGGAAAATATCGATGGTGTCGCCGCGCACCCGAAATTTGCCGCGCCCAAACTCCATGTCATTGCGGTCGTATTGCATGCGAATCAGCTGGGCGATGATGTCGCGTTGGCCCATTTTGTCGCCCGCCCGCAGGGTCATGACCATGCGGTGGTAGCTCTCTGGCTCGCCAATGCCGTAGATGGCCGAGACCGAGGCCACGATCACCACGTCGCGCCGCTCGATGATGCTCTTGGTGCAGCTCAGCCGCATCTGCTCGATGTGTTCGTTGATGGCCGAGTCTTTTTCAATGAACAAATCCCGCTGCGGCACATAGGCTTCGGGTTGGTAATAGTCGTAGTAGCTGACGAAATACTCGACCGCATTTTTCGGAAAAAACTCGCGGAATTCGCTGTACAACTGGGCGGCCAAGGTCTTGTTGGGCGCAAAAATAATGGCCGGACGGCCCAGGCGGGCAATCACATTGGCCATGGTGTAGGTCTTGCCCGAACCGGTCACCCCCAGCAAGGTCTGGAACATTTCACCATCGCGCACCCCTTCGACCAAGCCCTCAATGGCGGTCGGCTGGTCGCCGGCGGGTGGATAGGGTTGGTACAGCTCAAAGGGCGAGCCCGGAAAAGTCACCCATTGCCCCGTCAACCCCAAGTCCGTGCCGTCCGTTGAATCGGAGGCGTCCAAGCGACTGGCTGCGGGTGCAAAAAAACAGGACTGACGGGGAGAAAAAATCATGACAAATGTGTAAAAAAGCTAAAATTCCCGCTTGCTTAAGGGGAATTGACTGGCAGTTCTCAGGGTAACCGATGTTGGCTGCTTCCCCCTACCTGGCTATTTTTAACCTTTTCTGGAATTACCTCATGTCTTTATTTGCCGCCGTCGAAATGGCCCCCCGCGATCCGATTTTGGGCCTCAACGAGCAATTCAACGCAGACACCAACCCCAAAAAAGTCAACCTCGGCGTGGGTGTTTATTTTGACGACAACGGCAAATTGCCCCTGCTGCAATGCGTGCAACAGGCCGAAAAAACCTTGATGGAAAAACCCACCGCCCGGGGTTACTTGCCGATTGACGGCATTGCCGCTTATGACGCTGCCGTCAAAGGTCTGGTGTTTGGTGCGGACAGCGAACCCGTGACTTCGGGCCGTGTGGCCACGGTGCAGGGCATTGGCGGCACCGGCGGCCTGAAAATTGGCGCCGACTTCTTGAAGCGCCTCAACCCCAACGCCAAAGTCCTGATTTCCGACCCCAGCTGGGAAAACCACCGCGCCCTGTTCACCAATGCGGGCTTCACCGTTGACACCTATGCCTACTACGACGCTGACAAACGCGGCGTGAATTTTGAAGGCATGCTGGCCTCCTTGAACGCTGCGGCCGCTGGCACCATCGTCGTGCTGCACGCCTGCTGTCACAACCCCACAGGCTACGACATCACCCCCGCTCAATGGGACCAGGTGATTGAAGTGGTCAAGGCCAAGAACCTGACCCCCTTCCTGGACATGGCCTACCAAGGCTTCGGTCATGGCATTGCCGAAGACGGCGCCGTGATCGGCAAGTTCGCGGCCGCTGGCCTGAGCTTCTTCGTGTCCACCTCCTTCTCCAAGAGCTTCAGCCTGTATGGCGAGCGCGTCGGCGGCCTGTCGGTGCTGTGCGCCGACAAGGAAGAAGCGTCCCGCGTGCTGAGCCAGCTCAAGA
>CAIUTG010000187.1 GCA_903902035.1 uncultured Curvibacter sp.
CAAAGGGAGCAATGGTGTCTTGTTTTTCACAACTTTTTCACAAACCGCGCTTAAAGTCAGAAGTTTTCTGCAGATACATTCATGTTCAAGCACATCATTGCCTACTTGGGGTGGGTTGTTTTGTCGTTTTTCGGCACTGCCTGCGCCTCTTTAACGCAGGCGCAAATTGCAGGGGCTGGTTCCTCTTTGGCGAACGCCACCTTGCAGTCTTTTTAGCAGCATTACAAGACCGAGCAGCAGCTCGACGTCACCTATCAATCGGTTGGGTCTGGCGAAGGAATTCGCCGCTTGGTGGCCAATTCCATTGACTTTTCGGTCAGCGATGTGCCTTTAAATGCCTATGAACAAAGCGCCATGGGCTTGGTTCAATGGCCCTTGTTTTTCAGCGGTATCTCGCCAGTGGTCAATTTGCCTGGGGTCAATGTCGGTGAGTTGCGTTTGGATGGCGAGGTTCTGGCAGCCATTTTTCTGGGCCGAATTACGGTTTGGAATGCCCCTGCTTTGCAAGCGCTCAACCCCGGTTTGGCCTTGCCCCCCATGCCCATTGTGGTCATTCACCGAGACGACAGCTCAGGCACCACCTTTGCCTTGACCCGTTATCTGACGCAGGTTTCTTCGGCTTGGGCTCATGCCTTAGGCATTGGCTCCAGACTCATTTGGCCCGTGGGTTCAGGGGCGCAAGGCGGTGATGGCGTCGCCCGCGTGGTCGCAAAAACACCCGGCAGCATTTCTTATTTGGAATTTAGCAACGCTGAAAAGCATGGCTTGGCAATGCCCAAGCTTCACACCGTTGGCGGGATTTTCGTCAGCCCAAGTCTTGTGATGTTTCAGGCCACATTGAACACGGCGATCTGGCAGCGCCCTGGCTTTTATCAACCCTTCTTGACGTCGGATTCACCGCAAGCCTGGCCTTTGGTCACCACCAGCTATGCCTTGGTGCCACGCCATCCATAAGAGTCCGTTTCTGCGCATCAAACCTTGGCTTTTTTGTACTGGGCAACGAAGCAAAAATCGTTGGTTCAGGCGCAACATTTGATGCCCATTCAGAATTCGGAATTGATGGAGAAAATTCAGGCACTGATTCAATCTTTGGATGGGTTGCTGAAAAAGGAGGCCAAAAAATGAACGCTTCCACCGTTCGCCGCTCCCGTCTCTTCAGTCAATTGTTTTGGGGGTGTTTGACCGCCACCGTGGCCACCTCCTTGTGGGCTGCGGGCTCATCCAATGCCTCAAGTAATTTCAAAGTGATGCGAAGGTTGATTGTTCAGGGTGAGCGTCCAGAAATCAGTGTCTGTTTGACCGAGGTGGCTCAACACGCAGCCCCGGCTTCGGACTTCGAGAAGATTGTTTGGGATGACCATGTGTCAGATCAAGCGATCATGCAAGAGCATGAAGAGGGTCATCAGCTGGTGCGTGTGATTCACTTTCCGGCTCTGGGTTTGCGCCAGTCCAATGGGCTTTTGAGTTTGAACCAATGGCAATCGGTGCAGGTGCAGTGCGAGCAAATTGACGAAGCGCAACCTCGAATCACCGTTCGTTGATTCAAGTCGCTCAAAGGCGGGCCACTTACAGCATCCGCATGGCGCACTGTTGCCATGCCCATCAAGTACCCAATTGGTAACCGTTTTCTCAGGGCCGGGACTTGAAATCCGTGGGATTCCAGTTACCATTCGGTTTGTAATAAAGTTACAGACCGATTGAAAGC
>CAIUTG010000188.1 GCA_903902035.1 uncultured Curvibacter sp.
TAAAAGCTAAGTTTTCATAGGTTTTCCGGGAAGGATCGCACTCTTTGAGTGCTCAAGTGTCAAAAACCGTTTAGCATCCCTACCCCAGCACATGCGGTCCTATTTTTAACGGCTGTTTAAACAGTTTTAGCATGTCAGCGTCTTGGCCCTGCTTTGCTACGGACCTACCAACAGTCAGGACAGCGCATGACAAGGGGTACATCACAAAGAGTCGGTTGAACCGACACTTTGTGACATTGGGTAAATCAAGCGATGCCCCAATTGATGCTGCGGCCAACCGCCACCACCACCGCTCCGGCTCCAGCCCCAATGGAAAAGGCCGCAAAAGCCAAACCGCCCAAACACGCCAAGAAGGCCAAGGCCAAAGCGGAAAACATGCCTGCGGCAACAACGACCAGCGGACCGGTCGCGCCCAAGTAAAAGGAGGCGGTGCCGCTCAATGCAGGTCGGCTTGTTTGGCGGCTTCGATGGTCATGCGGTCGTCCTGGTCCGCACCGTTGAAAAACAGGTTCAGTAAAACGGCGCTGAGCGTCGCCAACAAGATGCCCGAATCAATCAGTGGGTGAAGCCCGTGGGGCATCCATTGTTTGAAATTTGGGGCCACCAGCGGAATCATGCCCACGCCGATGGAGGTGGCCACGATCAGGGCATTGAAGCGGTTGTGGCGAAAATCAACGCCGCTCAAAATGCGGATGCCCGTGGCAGCCACCATGCCAAACATCACCAAACCGGCGCCCCCCAGCACCACCTTGGACAAGGACTCCACCAAGGCCGCCATTTTGGGCAGCAACCCCAGCACGATCATGATCAGCCCAGCGGCGACGCAAACAAAGCGACTCTTGATGCCCGTGACCGCCACCAAGCCCACATTCTGCGAAAAGCTTGTGTAGGGAAAGGTGTTGAAAACCCCGCTAATCAAGGTGCCCAAACCATCGGTTCGCAAACCACGCGTGAGGTCGGCTTGCCCCACGGGGCGGTCGGTCATTTCACCCAGCGCCAGAAACATGCCGGTGGATTCAATCATCACCACCACCATCACCAAGGTCATGGTCAAAATCAACACCGGGTCAAACACGGGCAGGCCAAAGTGAAAGGGCGTGACCACATCGAACCAGGCCGCTTTTTCTACTTTGACGAAGTTCATCAATCCCAAGGCCGTCGCCAACACCGCGCCAATCACAATGCCGAGCAAGACGGAGATGTTGGTCAGAAAGCCTTTGGCAAAGCGGGCAATGCACAAAATGGACAGCAACACCACGGCGGCCACGCCAACCCCCGTCAAATCGGCATACTTTGGATTCGGCTGCGAAGGCAGCAAGGCGAGTCCTTTGGGCAAGGCAGGAAGGCTTGAACCCGGTGCGCTGGCAGCCGCCACCGCAGCGTCCAGCCATTGCTTGTGCTCGGGCGCCACCAAACTGGGCGCGGTCGGCCCCACCGGATTGCCAAAAATCCAGTTGATGCCGATGCGCATCAGGCTGATGCCGATCACGGTGATGATGGTCCCGGTCACGATGGGCGGAAAAAACCGAAGCATCCGACTCACCAGCGGCGCGATGAGCATGGCGATGATGCCCGCGCCCATGATGGAGCCAAAAATCAGCTGCGCGCCCCCTGCGGTGGGCGACGCATTGGCAATCGATAACAGGGGGGCCACGGATGCGAAGGTGACCCCCATCATCACGGGCAAGCGAATGCCGAATTTCTGCGTCACCCCAAAAGACTGGATCAGTGTGACCAGCCCGCAGCAAAACAAATCGGCAGAGATGAGGTAGGCCACTTCCTCGGGGCTGAGCTTGAGGGCACGCCCGATGATCAGGGGCACGGCGACGGCGCCGGCATACATGACCAAGACATGTTGCAGCCCCAGAATGCCCAGCTGACTGAAGGGTAAGCGCTCATCGACCGGATGGGCAGATGAAAAGGTCATGTTGTCTCCTCGTTATTTCACAAAAGTGTATACAATTTTTAACATGCGCCACTATGACACCACCCGCGCCTATCCGCGCGACCTCTTAGGCTATGGCCGAAACACCCCGCATGCCCAGTGGCCCCAGCAGGCCCGGGTGGCGGTGCAGTTTGTCCTGAATTACGAAGAAGGCGGCGAAAACTCGGTCCTGCATGGGGACCGTGCCAGCGAACAATTTCTTTCCGAAATGTTCAACCCCGCCGCCTATGAAGCCCGCCACATGAGCATGGAGGGTATTTATGAATATGGCTCACGTGCAGGGGTTTGGCGGATTCTGCGTGAGTTTGAAAAACGGGGCCTGCCGCTGACGGTGTTTGGCGTTGCCACGGCCCTGCAAAAAAACCCGGAAGTGCTGGCCGCTTTCAAAGCCTTGGGCTACGACATCGCCTGCCACGGCCTCAAATGGATTCACTACCAGGACCTCCCCGAAGCCACCGAACGGGCCCACCTGGCCGAGGCCATGCAGATCATGCA
>CAIUTG010000189.1 GCA_903902035.1 uncultured Curvibacter sp.
GGCCATCGCCAATTTTCTTGCCGTAATCCAGTACCACCACCCGGTCCGAAATGTCCATCACCACGCCCATGTCGTGTTCGATCAGCACAATGGTGGTGCCAAATTCGTCGTTCACGTCGAGGATGAAGCGGCACATGTCCTGTTTTTCCTCGACGTTCATGCCCGCCATGGGCTCGTCGAGCAACAGCACCTGGGGCTCCATCGCCAAGGCGCGACCCAGGTCCACCCGCTTTTGCAGGCCGTAGGGCAGTTGCCCAACCGGGGTTTTGCGGTGGGCCTGGATTTCCAAGAAGTCGATGATGCGCTCGACGAATTCGCGCTGTTGAATTTCTTCGCGCTGCGCCGGGCCCAAACGCAGGGCTTGCATCAGGAGGTTGCTTTTGATCTTGAGGTTGCGCCCCGTCATCAGGTTGTCCAACACGCTCATGCCTTTGAACAACGCCAAGTTTTGGAAGGTTCGCGCCACCCCCATTTCGGCCACTTGGCGCGAGTTCATGTGGTCAAACTTTTTGCCGCGAAATGTAATCGAGCCCTCTGAGGGCGTGTAAACCCCGTTGATGCAATTGAGCATGGAGCTTTTGCCTGCGCCATTCGGGCCGATGATGGCGCGCACCTCGTGCTCACGCACATTGAAGGAAATGTCGGTCAACGCCTTGACACCACCAAAACGAAGGCTGATGTTTTGGATGTCCAAAATGACGTCGCCGATTTTTTTGCCAGGAGTGCTCATATCGGTCATGCGTCGGCCTTGATCACTTGTGCGTTGGCCAGTTGGAGGGTGGCGCTGACGCTGCCCGTTCGGCCATCTTCAAACTTGACTTGGGTCTCAATGAATTGTTCAGAACGACCGGCATACAAAGCGTCCACCAACACCTTGTATTTGTCGGCGATGAAGCCACGCCGAACCTTGTTGGTGCGGGTCAACTCGCCATCGTCGGCGTCCAGTTCCTTGTGCAAAACCAAAAAGCGGCTGACCTGTGAGCCAGCCAACAGCTTGTCTTTCGACAGGTCCTGATTGACCTGGTTCACGCAGTCGCGCATGAGCGCATAGACCTCGGGCTTTTGCGCCAGGTCGGTGTAGCCGGTGTAAGACAGGTTGCGCCGCTCGGCCCAGTTGCCCACTGCATCGAAGTCGATGTTCAAGAAACAACAAACCTGGTTGCGCTGGTCGCCATAGGCCACCACCTCTTTGATGAAGGGGAAGAATTTGAGTTTGTTTTCTACATATTTCGGGGCAAACATCGCCCCGTCATAAGGGCCTCCCTTGAGGCGGCCCACGTCCTTCACCCGGTCGATGATTTTGAGCTGGCCCGCTGGGTCCAAGAAGCCCGCATCGCTGGTGTGGTACCAGCCGTCGGCATCCAGCACCTCGGCAGTGGCCTCGGGATTTTTGTAATAGCCACGCAGCAAGCCGGGCGAGCGCACCAAAATTTCGCCGTTCTCGGCAATCTTGATTTCCACGCCCCGACAGGGCACCCCCACGGTGTCGGCACTGACCTGGTGGTCGGCTTGCAGGCAAACAAACACCGCGGTTTCGGTGGAGCCGTAGAGTTGCTTCAAGTTGACGCCGATGGCGCGGTAAAACCGGAACAAATCTGGGCCAATCGCCTCGCCTGCGGTGTAGGCCACGCGCACCCGTGAGAAGCCCAGGTTGTTGCGCAAAGGCCCATAGACCATCAGGTCGCCCAGGGCGTAGCGCAGTCGATCGCCGAGCGAGAGCTGCGCACCTTGCATGCGGGCCGGGCCGACGCGTTGGGCCACGTCCATGAAGCGTTTGAACATGGTGCGCTTGAACCAGCCAGCGTCTTCCATGCGGATCATGACGCTGGTCAGCAGGGCTTCAAACACCCGGGGTGGTGCGAAGTAATAGGTGGGACCGACTTCACGCAGGTCAATCGCCACCGTGCTGGCCGATTCGGGGCAATTCACCACATAACCACACACCAGCCATTGGGCGTAGCTGAAAATGTTTTGACCGATCCAGGCCAGGGGCAGGTAGGCCAGGACTTCTTCTTTTTCCGTGAGATGGTCAAAGGCCTGGCCAGCCTGGGCGCGGTCTATCAGGCTGTGGTGGGTGTGCATCACGCCCTTGGGATTGCCCGTCGTGCCGGAAGTGAAGAACAGGGCCGCCACATCGTCGCTCTGGCCTTGCTCGATTTGCTGCTGGAACCAGGGGGCGACCCCCTGCTGGGCGGCATCGGGTTGTGCCGCCAAAAACGCCTGGCCTTGGGCCAGCAAGACATTCAAATCTGCCAGTCCGGTTTCGTTGTAATGGCGCAAACCCCGGGGGTCATCAAAGAAAATCTGGCTCAAACCGGGGTAGCTTTCGCGCACCTCCATCAATTTGTCGACCTGTTCCTGGTCTTCGACCACAGCCAATCGCACCGCGGCATTTTGCAGTGGAAACACCATCTCTGCGGCCACCGCGTCTTGGTACAAAACAATGGGCACCGCCCCCAAGGCCTGACCGGCCAGCATGGCGGCATAAAGACGCGGTCGATTGGCGCCAATCACCACAAAATGCTCGCCGCGCTGCAAACCGACCCGATGCAGACCGGCGGCGAGTTGTTCGGTCAGCCTGGCGACATCGGCCCAGGAGCGGGTTTGCCAAATTCCGTATTCCTTTTCACGCAAGGCGTCCGCCTGCGGGCGGCGGGCGGCGTGTTGCAACAAAAGGCGAGGAAAGGTGAGGTTCATGGGCGTGGGTCAATTCAATCGAACCGATGCTAGAGAAGCATTTGACGCTCACTTGTCATTGCGACGACAATTTAAGGGTTCATCCTTTGCGGACTTTCCCTGATCGCTGATCCCCCATGAAACCCGATGAAGCCCATGTGAAAGACCCAACCGCCTCAAAGGCGGCAGGGGCCGGTGTCACCCTGCACCAGCGGCGTCGCCCCTTGTTGCCAGCCGAGGTGAGTCGCATTCCCTGGTTGGTGGCGCTGCCTGAGGCCGAGCGCTTGCAGGTGATGCCCCAGGTTTCGATTGTCCAGGCCGAAAGCGGGGAGGCGATTTGCCGGGTGGGCCGGCCGGTGACCTATTGGTTCGGGGTGGTCGAAGGCCTGCTCAAAATGAACACCGTCAACGCCCAGGGCCAGACCACCACTTTTTTAGGCATTCCACCAGGGGGGTGGTTTGGCGAGTGCACGGCCCTCAAGCGCGAGCCTTATCGCTACAACGTGGAGGCCCTGCGCACCAGCTGGGTGGCCGGTTTGCCGGTGGACAGCTTCCATCGGCTCTTGGACCACTCGACCACGTTCAACCGCTTTGTCATGAACCAGCTGAACGAGCGGGTGGGCCAGTTCATTGCGGCGCTGGAGATTGACCGCATCACCAACCCCGAGGAGCGGGTGGCGCGCAATCTGGTGGCCTTGTTCAACCCGGTGCTCTACCCTGGGGTGGGTGAGGTGTTGCGCATCACCCAGCAGGAATTGGCCTATTTGGTGGGCTTGTCGCGCCAGCGGGTGAATGAGGCCCTCAAAGCCCTGGCGCAAGCCGGCCACATTCGGATCGAGTATGGCGGCTTGCGGGTTTTGAGTCTGGCGGGTTTGCGAACGGTTTAGACCGAAGCCTCGGGTTCCGACGCGACGGGCAGGGCCGCTGCGGCTTTGTGATCGCTGGCCAGCCACAGGTAAACCGCCGGTACCACAAACAAGGTGAACATCGTGCCAATGGACAAGCCGGTGAAGATCACCAAGCCCATGGCCTGACGCCCCGCCGCACCTGCACCCGAGGCCACCACCAAAGGCACCACACCAAAGACCATGGCTGCGGTGGTCATCAAAATGGGACGCAGGCGAATGGCCGCCGCTTGTTGGATGGCTTCGCGTTTGGTGCGGCCTTGCTCGCGCAAATGGTTGGCCACTTCCACAATCAAAATCCCGTGCTTGCTGATCAAGCCCATCAGCGTGACCAGACCCACTTCGGTGTAGATGTTGATGGAGCTGAAGCCCAAAAAGATGAACACCATGGCGCCAAACAAGGCCATGGGCACGGACACCAAAATCACCACCGGGTCGCGGAAGCTTTCAAACTGCGCCGCCAGTGCCAGGAAGACGATGATCACCGCGAACATCAGCGTGACCAAGAAGCCACCCGACTCCTGCATGAACTGACGCGATTGACCCGCGTAATCCACGGTGTAGCCGGTCGGCGCCACTTCCTTGAGGGTGTCGCGCATGAACTGCAAAATTTCGCCCTGCGAAGCACCCGACACGCCAGAAATGGTGGCTGAGTTTTGCTGCTGGAATCGGTTGATGGATTCAGGCACGACCTGGTATTTGATTGACGCCACGGTGCTGGCCGGAATCTGCGAGCCGTTGGGCAGGCGCAGATAAAAGTCGAGCACATTGCTGGGGTTCAAGCGGTCAACCTGCTGAACCTGGGGGATCACTTTGTAGGAGCGGCCCGCGATCGAGAAGTAGTTGACATAACCCCCGCCCATGGCGGCACCCAGTGCCTGACCCACATCCTGTTCGGACAGGCCCAGTGCGGCGACCTTGCTGCGGTCGATCACCAAATTGGCTTGAGGGGCATCGACTTTGAGGTCCAGGTCACTGAAGTAGAACTTGCCGGAGGCCCGCACCTTGTCCATCACCTGTTGCGCCACCGTGTTCAGGTTTTCAAAAGGTTCGGTGGTGGTGATCACGAATTGCACCGGCAAACCCGAAGAACCTGGCAGCGGCGGGAATTGGAAGGCCGCCACCCGCACGCCTGCAATTTGATTCCACAACTTTTGCAGCTCAATTTGAATTTCATGCGCGCTGCGTTTGCGTTCATCCCAGTTCTTGAAGATTGCGCCCCCAATCCCGCTGTTGATGGTGGGGGTGCCTGTGATCTGGAACATCTGCTTGTATTCCGGCATGGTCTTGGCCATTTGGAACACCTGGTCTGAATAGGTCAGCATCTGGTTGGCGGTGGCCGTGGGCGAGCCCTGCAGCAGCGACAGCACAATGCCCTGATCTTCTTCGGGGGCCAGCTCGCTTTGCGCCATCTTGAACATCAGGCCCAGCAGCAAGAACAGAATGGCGCCCATCACAATCAACACCGGCCAGGTGTCGAGCAGACTGTTCAAGGCGCGTTCATAGCCGCCGCGAACTTTGGCAAAAACCCGGTCAATCGCTTGCACGAACTTGCCTTCGTCTTGCTCGGGTCGGAAAAAGCGCGAGCACATCATGGGCGACAAGGTCAGCGCCACAATGCCCGACACCGTGACCGCGCCGGCCAGGGTGAAGGCAAATTCGGTGAACAGCGCACCCGTTAACCCCCCCTGGAAACCAATGGGCACATACACCGCCACCAAGACCACGGTCATGGCCAGAATCGGGCTGGACAATTCGCGGGCCGCCATCAGCGCCGCCTGCATGGGCGTGGCATGGTCTTCCCGCATGTGGCGGTCCACGTTTTCCACCACGATGATGGCGTCATCCACCACCAAACCGATTGCCAGCACCAGCGCCAGCAGGGTGAGCAGATTGATGGAATAGCCCAGCAACATCATGATGAAAAACGTGCCGATCAGTGACAGGGGCATGGCCACAATGGGCACAATCACGGCACGGAAGCTGCCCAAGAACAGGTAAATCACCACGGTCACGATGACCAAGGCCTCGACCAAGGTTTTGACCACCTCAAAAATAGAGGTGTTGATGAAGTCGGTCGAGTCATAAACCACCTCGCCCGTCACGCCTGCGGGCAACTGGCGTTTGATGTCCGGCACGGCAGCGCGCACCAGTTTGGCCACATCCAAGATATTGGCTTCAGGGGCCACTTTGATCCCGATGAAGACCGAGCGCACCCCGCTGAAGGCCACGTTGAAGTCGTAGTTCTCAGACCCCAGGGTCACATTGGCCACGTCCTTCAGGCGCACCAGGGTGTCGCCGTTTTGTTTGACCACCAGATTTTTGAAGTCTTCCACAGAGTGCAAATCGGTGCCGCCGGTCAATGGCACCGTCACCATTTGGCCTTTGCTGACGCCAACGGTGGCCAGGTAGTTGTTGGCAGCCAAAGCCGCACTCACGTCGGTTGCGGTGACGTTGTAGGACGCCATGCGTTGGTTATCGAGCCAAGCACGCAAGGCAAACAGGCGCGCGCCCAGCAGTTCGGCCGTCTGCACGCCAGGGATGGAATCGAGCTTGGGTTTGACGGCCCGAATCAAGAAGTCGGTGACGTCGTTGGTGGGCAGTTCATCGCTGTAAAAACCCAGGTACATCGCATCGGTGGTCTGACCCATTTGCACCGTCAGCACGGGCTGCTGCGCTTGGGGGGGCAGTTGGTTGCGCACCGAGGCCACCTGGGTGTTGATTTCAGTCAAGGCCCGGTTGGCGTCGTAATTCAAACGCAGGGTGGCGGTGATGGTGGAGACCCCGGTGATGCTGCTGGATGACAGGTAGTCGATCCCCTGGGCCTGGGCAATCGCCGACTCCAGAGGCTGGGTGATGAAGCCCGCCACGGTTTGCGCATCGGCACCGTAATAGGCCGTTGAGATGGTGACCACGCCGTTTTGCGTGCGGGGGTATTGGTTGATGGGCAGGCTGAACAAGGAGCGCAGCCCCAACACCACGATCAGCAAGCTGATCACCGTGGCCAGGACCGGGCGTCGAATAAACAGGTCAGTGAATTTCATGGGCCCGCCTCAATGCTCTTGGGGAGTGGGGTTGGGACTGTTGGCAGGCAGCACGCTGTTGTTGATGGTCACGGGCGTGCCATTTTTCAACTTGATTTGGCCGGTCGACACCACTTCATCGCCTTCTTTCAAGCCCTTCAAAATGGCCACTTGATCGCCGCGGGTGGGGCCGGTGGTCACAAAGACCTGCTGCGCCACCAAGGGGGTTTTGCCGTCGGCGCCGGGTTTGTCGTCGGGCTTCAAAATGAACACCGTGGAGCCGTAGGGGTTGTAGGTGATGGCGGTTTGCGGCAGGGTCACAAATCGTCCCTTGCCTGCGACTTCCAACGCCGCATGCACAAACATGCCGGGCAACAACCGTTTCTGAGCGTTGTCCACGGTGGCTTGCAGCAGCACATTGCGGGTGCCTGTGTCCACCACGGCATTGAGGGCCGTGACCTTGCCCACCAATTTTTGGTTCGGGAAAGCGTCCAGGCTCAGGTTGACTTTTTGACCCAAAGTGATTTTGGGCAATTCCTGCTGGGGCAGGTTGAAGTTGGCATAAATGGGCTGCAGTTGTTGCAAGGTGACCACTTTGTCACCGGGATTCATGTATTGGCCAGGTTGCACGGCGGTGATGCCCGTCCGGCCCGAGAAAGGCGCGCGAATGGCTTTTTTCTCGACCAGGGCTTGTTGCGACTCGACTTGGGCGCGTTTGGCCTTCAGGTCCGCCGCATCGGCGTCCACCACGGCTTGGGCAATGGCCTTGGCCGCCAGTTGGGCGGTGTCCCGTTTGAGCACCACTTCAGCCAGGTCGGCTGCGGCTTGCAGCACATGCAGTTGCGCAACTTCGGTGTCGGCATTGAGTTGTACCAGCAAGTCGCCGGCTTTCACGTCCTGTCCCGATTTGAAGTTGACGCTGCGCACCAGGCCCGTCACTTCGGTGGTCACGTCCACCCCGCGCACCGGCACCAGGCTGCCAACCGAGCTGAGCTCAGGCTGCCATTCCAGCAGTTCGGCTTTGATGGTGCTGACGGTTTGCGCCCCGGGTTTGGGGGCGCTGGCCATCAGTTTTTGAATGTGCAGATAAAAGCCAAAGGCCAGGCCGGCCACCAACACAATCACACAGGCCAGCATGATGAGCATGCGTTTGGTCATGAAAATACTCCGATCCATTCAAAATTAAGGTTGCCACCAGCCGCCACCGAGCGACTGGAACAAGGCGGCCGTGTCGGCCAATCGCGTTGCGCGGGCACTCACCACCGCGATGCGGGCTTGTTGGTAATTGCGTTGTGCGTCAAGCAAATTAAGGTAGCTCAGCCCACCGACTTGGTATTGGGCTTGACTCAAATCCAGTAGTTGTTGGGCCGCGCTTTCGGCTTCAACCTGGGCTTGCAAAGCCTGGGCGTCGTGAGACAAGGCCGTCAAACTGTCCGCGACGTTTTGAAAAGCCTGCAGCACGGTGCCCCGGTATTGCTCGCCAGCGGCTTCAAATGCCGCCTCAGCACCGCGCTTCTTGGCACTCAGGGCACCCCCGTTGAAAATGGGTTGGGTCAATCCCCCCATCAGGTTCCAGAAACCCCATTTTCCGACCAGCAGCTCGGCCGGGGTGAGTGCGGTCGCCCCCAGGCTGGCCGTCAAATTGATCTGAGGGTACAAATTGGCCGTGGCCACGCCCACCTGGGCCGAGGCTTGGTGCCAGAGCGCTTCGCTGGCGCGAATGTCGGGCCGTTGCCGTACCAAATCCGAGCCCATGGTCAACGGAATCTTTTGTGGCAAGCGCAATCGGGCCAAGTCCAGCTGAGGCAATCCCGCCTCGCTGGGCAGTTGACCCACATAGACCGCGAGTTGGTGGCGGGCCTGAGCCAGCGCCTTTTCCAGCGGCGGCAGTTGGGCCCGGGTGTTGGCCACCAAGGCGCGTTGCGACAGCACCGGATTCAGGCCAACCCCCCCGATTTGGTACTGCTGCTCCAGCACCTGCAGTTGTTCTGTTTGCAGCCGCAGCAGTTCCCGGGTGGTTTGAAGTTGGTCCCGCAAAGAGGCCTCGCGGATGGCGGTGGTCACCACATTGGCCGTCAAAGCCAGTTTGGCGGCTTCCAGTTGAAAACGCTGGTAGTCCACCGAGGCCAGTTGCGCCTCCAGGTTTCTTTTGTTGGCGCCAAACAGGTCAACGGTGTAGGACACATTGACGCTGGCGTTGTACAGGTTGGTGTCAACGCTGGGGTATTCGGTCTGCAAATAAGAGGTGCGTTCGCGCCCCCCCTGCAGGCTCAGCCCGACATTGGGCAGGGCCAAAGAGCCATACAGCGCGGTGTAGCTTTCTTCGGCTTGTTTCAGGTTGGCCCTGGTCGCTTCCAAGTTGGGGTTGTGGGCCAGGGCCTGCTGCAGCAACTCGTCCAGTGCCGGTGACTCGAACAAAGTCCACCATTGCGTTTTCAGGTGGTTCGCGCTGTCGGCGGGTACCAGTTGCTGCGACTCGCCCTGCAAACCAGGCACGGCCACGGTGCTCGTCAGCTGTTTTGCCTCGGTATATTGGGTTAAACCCTGCGCGGAGGTGGGCGTGTTGGGTGCAGCAGGCGTTTCAAAATTTGGGCCTTGCGCACAGCCGGCCAACACCAGGAGGGCGGCCGAGGCCAACCAGGTCAGCCTAAAGTCCATGGCGCCGCGCAAAGTCGGCAAACAAGCGTTCATCCTTCAATTCCTTTGGTGATGACTTGGGCATCGGATGGGGTTTCTTCTGATCGTCCATGATAGCGATTTTTGTTGAACCTTGACTAAGCAAGGTTTTACAAGTCAGGGACAAAGCCGATAATTCACCCCCATTCCACCTGATTTGGGTCCCTTTTTGAACCGTCCCCCCTCCCCCCCCACCTTTCAACGAGCCCCCCGGCCCGCATCGGCGGCCGGCCCCCGAACGGACGCCCTTGTTCGTTTGAACAAACGCATGGCGGAATTGGGTCTGTGCTCCCGCCGCGAGGCCGATGCCTGGATTGAGCAAGGCTGGGTCAAAGTCAATGGCCAGCTGGCGCCCATGGGCTTGCAGGTGGGGGTGCAAGACCGCATCGAGGTGGACCCGCGTGCGCGGGGTCAACAAGAGCAGCAGGTCACCATGTTGTTGCACAAGCCCATGGGTTATGTCAGCGGCCAAGCCGAGGACGGCCACGAGCCCGCCGTGGTGCTGGTGCAAGCACGCAACCGCTGGGCTTTGGACAAATCCCCACACCGTTTTCAGCCCAGTCAATTGCGTGGCCTGGCCCCGGCCGGCCGTTTGGACATTGACTCGGTGGGGCTTTTGGTGCTGACCCAGGATGGCCGCGTGGCGCGCCAACTGATTGGCGAAGACTCGGGCATGGAGAAAGAATACTTGGTGCGCGTGGTTTATCTGCCCTCTGCGACCAGCAGCAATGTACAAGCGGTCTTCCCAGTCGAACAATTGGCCCGCTTGCGCCACGGCCTGAGCTTGGATGGCCAAGCCTTGAAGCCGGCTCGGGTGGAATGGCAAAACCCGGAGCAGCTGCGGTTTGTGCTGAAGGAAGGCAAAAAACGCCAAATTCGGCGCATGTGCGAGCAGGTCGGTCTCAAAGTGGTGGGCTTGAAACGCATCCGCATCGGCCAGGTGACCTTGGGCAACTTGCCGGTGGGTCAGTGGCGCTATCTTGCACCCCACGAAAAATTCTGAGTTGAAAATTCATCGGCCTTGCTGCTTGAATTTTTCAGGGCTGTCCCCAAGTCCTTGGGCATCGTTTTTTCTTTCGTCGCTTTCTCTCTTTTTTTGCTATGACCAAACACACCCATTCCTTTCAAGCCGAAGTCGCCCAGCTCCTGCATCTGGTCACCCACTCGCTGTATTCCAATCCCGAAATCTTTCTGCGTGAACTGGTCTCCAACGCTTCCGATGCGGCCGACAAACTGCGCTTTGAGGGCTTGAACAACGCTGCTTTGTATGAGGACAACCCGAATTTGGAGGTCCGCATCGCCTTCGACAAAGCCGCGCGCACCCTCAGCATCACCGACAACGGCATTGGCCTGACCGAGCAAGAGGCCATCGACAACCTGGGCACCATCGCCAAAAGCGGCACCAAGGACTTCATGAGCAAGCTCAGCGGCGACCAAAAGGCCGACGCCCAATTGATTGGCCAATTTGGCGTGGGCTTTTATTCGGGCTTCATCGTGGCCGACAAAATCACCGTTGAATCCCGCCGCGCGGGGGTTCCAGCGGACCAGGGCGTGCGCTGGGTCAGCGGGGGCACTGGCGACTTTGAGGTGGAAACCATCTACCGGGCCCAACGCGGCACCACCATCACCCTGCACCTGCGGGAAGACGCCGACGAGTATTTGAACGCCTGGAAGCTCAAGAGCCTCATCAACAAATACTCTGACCACATCAGCCTGCCCATCTTGATGGAAAAGGAAGAGTGGAAAGACGGCGAAAACGACCAACCCGGCAGCATGGTCAAAACCGGCGAGTGGGAAACCGTCAACCAGGCCAGCGCGCTGTGGACCCGCCCCAAGAAAGACATCAGCGAAGAACAGTACACCGAGTTCTACAAAACCATCAGCCACGACCCCGAGGCCCCGCTCACCTGGGCGCACAACCGCGTCGAGGGCAACACCGAATACACCCAACTGCTCTACCTCCCGAGCAAAGCCCCGTTTGATTTGTGGAACCGCGACAAAAAGGCGGGCATCAAGCTCTATGTGAAACGCGTTTTCATCATGGACGATGCCGAGGCCCTGATGCCCACCTACCTGCGTTTTGTCCGAGGCGTGATTGACTCAGCGGACTTGCCGCTCAATGTCAGCCGCGAACTGTTGCAAGAAAGCCGCGACGTGCGCGCCATCCGCGACGGCTCCACCAAGCGCGTCTTGTCCATGTTGGAAGACCTGGCCAAACACAACCAACACGACACCCAGCCCAATGCCGAAGGCGTCACCGATGTGGTGGACGCAGACGACCGGGCCAAGGAAGGCAAATACAGCCAGTTTTATGCCGAATTTGGCGCGGTTCTCAAAGAAGGTCTGGGGGAGGACTTTGCCAACAAGGACCGCATTGCCAAACTGCTGCGTTACGCCAGCACCCAGAGCGACACGGCCAGCGTCGGTCTGGCCGACTACAAGGCCCGCATGAAAGAAGGCCAAGAGGCCATCTACTACATCACGGCCGACACCTTGGCCGCCGCCAAAAACAGCCCGCAGCTGGAGGTGTTTAAGAAAAAAGGCATCGAAGTGCTGTTGATGACCGACCGCGTGGACGAGTGGTCGCTCAATTACCTGCACGACTTTGACGGCACGCCGCTGCAAAGCGTGGCCAAAGGCGCGGTTGACTTGGGCAAACTGCAAGATGAAACCGAGAAAAAGGCCGCGCAAGAGGCGGCGGAGGCGTTCAAGCCCCTGCTCGCCAAACTCAAGGAGGCCTTGAAGGACAAAGCCGAAGACGTGCGCGTCACCACCCGTTTGGTCGATTCACCGGCCTGCCTGGTGGTCCAAGACGACGGCATGAGCAACCAACTGGCGCGCATGTTGAAGCAAGCCGGTCAACAAGCCCCTGAAACCAAGCCGGTGCTTGAAATCAACGCCGAGCACGCCTTGGTCAAAAAGCTCGACGGCAGCGTGCACTTCAATGACTTGGCCAACATCCTGTTCGATCAGGCCCTGCTGGCCGAGGGGGGCTTGCCAGAAGACCCGGCGGCCTATGTGCGCCGAGTGAATGCTTTGCTGGTTTAAAACCGGATCCCGCTAAGTGGCCGCAGGCCCTGCCCAGGGCCTGGCGGCCGCAATGAGGCCGCCGCCCAGGCAGACCTCGCCCTGGTACAGCACGGCGCTTTGACCGGGCGTGACGGCCCATTGGGCTTGGTCGAAGAGCAATTCAAACTGGTCCGCTTGCGCCCCCACCAAGCGGCACGAAGCGTCGCTTTGGCGGTAGCGGGTTTTGGCCGCCAAGGCCGCGTCCGGGGGAACCTGTGGGCCTGTGTCGGGCGCATGCCCGGCCACCCAAGAAGCCTTGTCGGCCTGGAGGCTTTGGTAAAGTAGCCAGGGATGGTCGTGGCCCTGCACCACCCAAAGGGTGTTGGTGGCCAGGTCTTTGCGAGCCACAAACCAGGGTTCGTGCGATCCGCCGCCTCGGGGCACGCCTTTTTCCTTGACCCCGCCAATGCCCAGCCCTTGGCGTTGGCCCAAGGTATAAAACGACAAGCCCTGATGCTCGCCCAGCGTGCGCCCCGAGGGCTCTTTGATGGGGCCGGGTTCTTTGGCGATGTAGCGGTTCAAAAACTCGCGAAATGGCCGCTCGCCGATGAAGCAAATGCCCGTGGAGTCTTTCTTCTTGGCATTGGGCAAGCCAATTTCGGCGGCAATGCGGCGCACCTCGGTCTTGTGCAACTCACCCACCGGGAACAGGGTTTTAGCCAGTTGGGCCTGGTTCAGGCGGTGCAAAAAATAACTTTGGTCTTTGCTGGGGTCGCGTCCCTTGAGCAGCTCAAACAAGGTGCTGACGGGGTTTTGTCGAACCCGGGCGTAATGGCCGGTGGCAATTTTTTCAGCCCCCAAGCGCATGGCGTGGTCAAGGAAGGCCTTGAACTTGATTTCGGCATTGCACAGCACATCCGGGTTCGGCGTGCGACCCGCCTGGTACTCGGTCAAAAACTCGGCGAAGACCCGGTCTTTGTAGTCGGCGGCAAAGTTGACGTGCTCGATTTCAATGCCCAACACATCGGCCACGCTGGCCGCATCCAAAAAGTCTTGGCGGGTGGAGCAATATTCGTCGTCGTCATCGTCTTCCCAGTTTTTCATGAAGATGCCGACCACCTCATGTCCCTGTTGCTTGAGCAGGTACGCGGTGACGGCCGAGTCCACACCGCCGCTCAAACCCACCACTATGCGTTGTTTCATGTGGTCGGGGGTTCGATCAAAACCGAGGCGTCGGTGTGAACCGCCGACAGGGGAAAGCGTTGACCGGACAGGTAGTCGTCCAAGCAGCGCAGCAGCATGGGTCCACGGTGGCGATCAACGCTGGCGCGGATTTCGGCCTCGCTCATCCAGATGGCCCGCACAATGCCTTCGTCCAGGGCCAGGTCGGGCACCTCGTCACCCACCTCCCCGGCAAAGGCAAAGCGCAGGTAGGTGATGTCCTCACCGGTGTTTTGTTTGCGAAAGCGTGACAAATAAACCCCGACCAGCGCGGTGGGCTTGAAATGGTGGGCCGTTTCTTCAAGGGCTTCGCGCGCGCAACCCTCTGCGGGCGACTCACCGGGTTCGAGGTGACCCGCCGGGTTGTTGAGCTTGAGGCCGTTGTCGGTGTGTTCTTCCACCAACAAAAATTTGCCGTCGCGCTCCATCAGCGCAGCCACGGTGACACTGGGTTTCCATCGGGTTTGCATCCCCCTATTATCGGCTCAGGGATTCCCTGGCTGTGATTTGGTTCGACCTTGTGTAATATGGCTTGAAGCTGAAGGTTCTAAATTGAAGGGAAGATGTCATGTTGATTGGCGTGCCGGCAGAGACCGCGGTGGGGGAGACTCGGGTGGCGGTGACCCCGGAGACCGTCAAGAAGCTCAAGGCCCAGGGCCATGACATCGGCGTGCAAGCGGGGGCGGGTCTGGCCGCCAGCGTGACCGACGAGGCGTTCGTCGCTGCAGGGGCCACGATCACCGATGCGGCGGGTGCCCTCGGTGCGGAGCTGGTGCTCAAAGTGCGGCCACCGGCTGCGGCCGAGTTGGCCCTCATGAAGCCCGGGGCGAGCCTGGTGGGCATGCTCAACCCCTTTGACGCGGAGGGCTTGCAGCAACTGGCCGCCAAAGGCTTGGCCGCCTATGCATTGGAGGCCGCCCCACGCACCACGCGGGCCCAAAGCATGGATGTCTTGTCCAGCCAAGCCAATATTGCGGGCTACAAAGCGGTGATCTTGGCGGCCAACGAATACCAGCGATTTTTCCCCATGTTGATGACGGCGGCTGGCACGGTGAAGGCCGCGCGGGTGGTGATTTTGGGCGTGGGCGTGGCCGGTCTGCAGGCGATTGCGACCGCCAAGCGTTTGGGGGCAGTGATCGAGGCCTCCGATGTCCGCCCCTCGGTCAAGGAGCAGGTCGAATCCCTGGGCGCCAAATTCATTGAAGTGGCTTTCGAGACGGCCGAAGAAAAAGAAGCCGCAGAAGGCCTCGGGGGTTACGCTCGGCCGATGCCGCCGAGCTGGTTGGCGCGCCAGCAAATCGAAGTGGCCAAGCGGGTGGCCCAGGCCGATGTGGTCATTTCAACCGCCCTGATTCCTGGGCGCACAGCGCCCACCCTGATCACGGAAGAGATGGTCAAGTCCATGAAGCCGGGCTCGGTGATCGTTGATTTGGCGGCAGGCAAAGGGGCCCCTGGGCCCCACGGGGGTCCGGGTGGCAATTGCCCGTTGACGGTGGCGGACCAGCGGGTGACCTGCCATGGCGTCAAGCTGGTGGGCGATACCAATTTGGCCGCACTTGTGGCGGCCGATGCTTCGTCCCTTTATGCCCGCAATGTGCTCGACTTCTTGAAGCTCATCCTCGACAAAGAAGGGCGACTCCAGGTGGACCTTGAAGATGACATTGTGGCCGCCTGTTTGGTGGCCTACCAAGGGGCCGTGCGTCGCGCATGAGGCCTGGCTTAATTTAAATTGGAGACCGTCGATGGAAGTTGTTTCTCACACCATGACCAACCTGATCATTTTTGTGTTGGCCATTTATGTTGGCTACCACGTGGTCTGGACCGTCACGCCCGCCCTGCACACCCCTTTGATGGCGGTGACGAATGCGATTTCAGCAATTGTGATTGTGGGGGCCATGATCGCGGCGGCCTGTACCGAAACCCCGCTGGGGCACACCATGGGCGTGTTGGCGGTGACGCTGGCGGCCGTCAACGTGTTCGGCGGTTTTTTGGTGACCCGACGCATGCTGGAGATGTTCAAGAAGAAAGACAAAAAGCCCCACGCCGGTGAGACAGGAGCTGCCCAATGAGCATGGACCTCGTCACGCTTTTGTATTTGGTCGCCAGCGTCTGTTTTATTCAGGCGCTCAAAGGGCTTTCCCATCCCACCACCTCGATTCGAGGGAATGTCTTTGGCATGACCGGCATGGCGATTGCCGTGCTGACCACGGTCGCCCTGATCGTGAAGCTGGGTTCGGCGCCGGGCTTGCCCTACGTGTTGGGCGCTTTGGTGGTGGGAGGAGCAGCGGGCACTTTGATGGCGCAGCGCGTGGAGATGACCAAAATGCCCGAGTTGGTGGCCTTCATGCACAGCATGATCGGTTTGGCGGCCGTCTTCATCGCGGTGGCGGTGGTGGCTGAGCCCTGGGCCTTTGGCCTGGCCGCCAAGGGCCAAGCCATTCCCACGGGCAACCGTTTGGAGCTGTTTTTGGGTGCCGCCATTGGGGCCATCACCTTCAGCGGCTCGGTGATTGCCTTTGGCAAGCTGAGTGGCAAATACAAATTTCGTTTCTTTCAGGGGGCCCCGGTGGTCTTCAAAGGCCAGCACCTGATCAATTTGGCCCTGGCCCTGGCCACCGTGGCCCTTGGCCTGGACTTCATGCTGACCGGTGAATGGGCGGCCTTCTTCCTCATGCTGGCGCTGTCGTTTGTGCTGGGCGTGCTCATCATCATCCCCATCGGGGGGGCCGACATGCCGGTGGTGGTGTCCATGCTCAACAGCTACTCGGGTTGGGCGGCGGCGGGCATTGGCTTCAGTTTGAACAACCAGATGTTGATCATTGCCGGCTCTTTGGTGGGCAGTTCTGGGGCCATTCTCAGCTACATCATGTGCAAGGCCATGAACCGGTCATTTTTCAACGTGATTTTGGGCGGCTTTGGGGGTGAGGTTGCGAGCTCGGACGGCGCCGTCACGGCGCAACGGACGGTCAAGTCGGGCAGTGCCGATGATGCGGCTTTCATCCTGTCCAATGCCGAGACGGTGGTGATCGTGCCCGGCTATGGTTTGGCCGTGGCGCGGGCCCAGCACTCGGTCAAGGAATTGGCCGATCGACTGATTGAAAAAGGCATCCAAGTCAAATACGCGATTCATCCTGTGGCGGGGCGCATGCCTGGGCACATGAATGTGTTGCTGGCGGAGGCCGAAGTGCCTTATGACCAGGTGTACGAGATGGAAGACATCAACAGTGAATTTGGCCAGGTCGATGTCGCCATCGTTCTCGGCGCCAATGACGTGGTCAATCCGGCGGCGCATGTGAAAGGCAGCCCCATTTATGGCATGCCCATTCTGGAAGCCGCCAAGGCCAAAATGGTGATCGTGAACAAACGCTCCATGGCGGCAGGTTATGCCGGCTTGGACAATGAATTGTTCTACATGGACAAAACCATGATGGTGTTTGGTGACGCCAAAAAAGTCGTGGAAGAAATGGTCAAAGCCATTGAATAAGCCCCCACGCCCCGATGAACGGGCCTTGAGGGCCTTGATTTGACGCAAAGATGCAAACAAATGTTTCTTAAAAACGGTCGAAATTCCTTGGCAGGGCTATTTTTGGGCGCATGATAAGCAGCATGGTTTGGTTTTCCCTCTGCCATGACACTTTGTCTCCAGAAGTGCCGGGCTTTTATTAACCTGATGACAACAGGAGGTTCTTTATGAACTTGACGATCAGTGGCCACCACTTGGAAATCACCCCCGCCTTGCGAACCTATGTGACCTCGAAACTGGGACGCATCACGCGCCACTTTGACCAGGTGGTCGACATCAGGGTTTTGCTCAGCATCGAAAACCAAACCGAAAAAGAAGGTCGCCAGCGAGCCGAATGCAATCTGCACGTCAAGGGCAGCGACCTGTTTGCCGAAAGTGCTCACGCCGATTTGTACGCCGCCGTGGACGACCTGGTTGACAAGCTCGATCGGCAAGTCGTCAAATACAAAGACCGCATTCAGGCCCACCACCATGAAGCGCCCAAACGCTTGATGTAAACCTCAAGCGCTGTCGCCCAAATGACTTGCTGAGCCCCGCTTGGCAGGTCATTTTCTTTGTGTGGCTCTTGGTCATGGCGCCGACTCGCGGTGCATAATGCAGCCGTAATATGAACCGCTTAGCCACCATTTTGCCAGCCGCCCAGGTGCTTGTTCGTGTTGATGCGACCAGCAAAAAACGGGCTTTCGAAGAAGCCGGTCTGTTGTTTGAAAGTCAGCATGGCTTGAACCGGGCCCTGATCACAGACAGTCTGTTTGCGCGCGAACGACTGGGTTCCACGGGCTTGGGCCATGGGGTGGCGATTCCGCACGGACGCATCAAAGGATTGAAGGCCCCCATGGCGGCGGTGTTTCAGTTGACCGACGCCATTGGCTTTGACGCCCCGGATGAGCAGCCGGTCAAGTTGCTGATCTTTTTGCTGGTGCCCGAAGCGGCCACCCAAAAACACTTGGAAATTCTGTCTGAGATCGCCGAATTGCTGAGTGATTCGGCTCTGCGTGAACGCCTGAAGGCTTGTGACGATGCGGTGCTGCTGCATCAGACCATTGCCGATTGGCGTTCTGAAATCCGCAATTGATGGTCTGGGAGGCCCACTTTGAAGCCCAACGTGGTCAGTGCCGACGTCCTGTTTGAGATTTTCCGGGGCACCCTGCATTGGCAATGGGTGGCGGGACTGGGCGCTTCGGAGCGACGTTTTGACGATGTGGCTGTGCGCTCGGCCCGATCCGGCGCGGACTTGGTGGGCTACCTCAACTACATTCATCCTTACCGCGTTCAATTGTTGGGTGAGCGCGAGGTGGCTTACCTGACCAATGCCACGGCGGCCGATTGTGCCCGCCGGATTGCGCGCATTGTGACGCTGGAGCCTCCGGTGTTGATCTTGGCCGATGGTCAAACGGCACCCGATGCCCTGGTCTCCATGTGCGAGCGGGCTCAAATTCCCATGTTTGCGACGCACGAGCCCTCGGCTTTTGTGATCGATGTGTTGCGCGCCTACCTGTCCAAACACTTTGCCGACCGGGCCTCCATGCATGGGGTCTTCATGGACATTTTGGGCCTGGGCGTGATGATCACCGGCGAGTCGGGTCTGGGCAAAAGCGAGCTGGGCCTGGAGCTGATTTCTCGTGGCAACGGTTTGGTGGCCGATGATTCGGTGGACCTTTACCGGATCAACCAAAACACCATCGAAGGGCGTTGCCCCGAGTTGCTGCAAAACATGTTGGAGGTTCGGGGCATCGGCCTGCTGGACATTCGGGCCATTTTTGGGGAAACCGCGGTCCGCCGGAAAATGCGCCTCAAACTGATTGTTCATCTGGTGCGCAAAGAAACCCTGGAGCGGGATTACGAGCGCCTGCCCTCGGAACCCTTGCTGCAGGATGTGCTCGGGGTGCCGGTGCGCAAGGTGGTCATTCAGGTGGTGGCAGGGCGCAACATCGCGGTGCTCGTGGAAGCGGCCGTGCGCAACAGCATTTTGCAGTTGCGTGGCATTGATACCTATCAGGAGTTTGTGGTCCGCCAGCGGCAGGCGATGGGCAACTAAGCGGTTTTCTGGCAGGCCTGACACAGGCCGTACAAGGACATGGCGTGGTCTTGCATGACCCAGCCCAGATGGGCCGCAATGGTTTGTTGGCGACGCTCGATTTCGGCGTCAAAGAACTCCTCGACCTTGCCGCACGCGGTGCAAATCAGGTGATCGTGGTGTTGCCCCTCGTTCAACTCATAGACAGCCTTGCCGCTTTCAAAATGACTGCGCGACAAAATGCCGGCCTGCTCGAATTGAGTCAACACCCGGTAAACAGTGGCCAAGCCAATGTCGGTGTGTTCCAGCAACAAGGTCTTGAACACCTCTTCCGCGCTCAGGTGCCGTTGCTCACTGCCTTGGAACAACTCCAAAATCTTGAGCCTTGGCAAGGTGGCTTTGAGGCCTGTGTTTTTGAGTCCGTCAATTTTTGACATGAAGACGCTTTCAGCTCTACCGCTACAATGAATCATCATATCCTTTCACGGTTCAACATGCCTGTTTTCTCTCTTCGTGGTCTGCGCTGGCTTCTATGGACGGGCTCGCTGGCCGGGCTGAGTTTGTGCTTATCGGCCTGTGGTTCCTATGGTACCGATCTGTCCAAATCCACCGCAGAACTGGCCGATCGCCTGACGCCCTACAAGATCGAGGTGGTTCAGGGCAACTTTGTTTCCAAAGAGCAGGTGCAAGCCATTCAACCCGGCATGAGTCGTCAGCAGGTGCGTGAAATTTTGGGCACCTCTTTGTTGGTGAGCGCCTTTCACAGCAACCGGTGGGACTATGTGTTTACCATTCAGCGCCAAGGGGTGGAGGCCATCTCGCGTCGCCTGACGGTGGTTTTTGACGGGGACGTGGTTGACCATGTGGAGGGCGACGAAATGCCCTCTGAAGTGGATTTTGTCAGCCGCTTGGACCCCCGCAGAAAGCCGCC